>NZ_JBEXXK010000004.1:297829-315365 GCF_040630405.1 Streptomyces sp. NPDC005811 | reverse complement strand
GCGACGGGCGACGGCCGAGCGGTCGACGGCGAGCCAGCCCCGGCGGTCGACGACCAGGCGGTCGCGGCAGGAGACGGCAGGGCGGGCGCGGCGCGCGAGGGCAGGTTGGTCGCGACGGGCGACGGCCGAGCGGTCGACGGCGAGCCAGCCCCGGCGGTCGACGACCGGGCGGGCGTGGCAGGAGACGGCGGGGTGGTCGTGGCAGGTGGCGGCGGGGCCGTGGTGGCAGGTGGCGGCGGGGCCGTGGTGGCAGGTGGCGGCGGGGCCGTGGTGGCAGGTGGTGTCCGGGGGGTCGCGGCGGGCGCCGCGAGGGCGTCGTCCGTCATGCCGGACGGCTTCGCGGGGCGGTCACGGCGTCCGCTTACGGCGGGGGGCGGGCAGGTGGTCGTGGTGTGCGTCGATGGTCACGCCGGTCCCTTCTCATGTCTCACGCGTTCCACCGCTGCGGCTACCCGGCCGTCGCGTCCGCATACCGGGCCGGGTGGCCCGTGATCGGTGCCGGGGCATGAGGGGCGGGACCCGGGGTAGCCGCACGGCGGGGCAACCGGTCCCGACCGTCAGCTTTCGGAGGTAGTCGTGTCCACCGCCCAGCACCCCCTGTCCGTCGAGGTCGACGTGGTCCGGGAGGACGTCGCCCTGGTCACGGTCGAAGGCCATCTGGACCTCGACACCGCGACCGAGCTCCAGGCCCAGCTGGCGAACCAGCTCCACCACGGCCGCCGCCACTTCCTGCTCGATCTGTCGGCCGTGCCCTTCATGGACTCGTCCGGCATGAACATCATCCTGCGCGTCTACCACGAGGCCCGCGACCTGCCCGGCAGCGTCCATGTCATCGCCCCGGCGCCCGCCGTGCGGCGCGTGCTCGATCTCACCGGGGTCAGCCTCACCGTGCCGATCTCGGAGGAGGTCGCTGCCGCGCTGGACCTCATCGACCGGGGGGAGGCCGGGACGGTCCCGGAGGCCTGAGCGGGGAACCGCGCCGCACCCGCCGGAAAGGCGCAGGTGCGGCGGGCACCCAGGGGCAACAGTTGCCATTTGACAACTGTGAGCATGAGGCAACAAAGTGTGCGGGGCAGTCACGCGGGAGGGATCACGGATGTGCCGGTGGGCGAGGACGACCACCCGCGGCGCGCCACGGCGGCCCGCGGCGGACGCCCGAGGAGCTCAGGCCGTGGCCGCGTCGGCCGGGCCGGCCGGCTCGTGGATCTGTTCGGCCGCGGCGGCGCAGAAGGCCTCCAGACCCCGCAGCAGCGCGTCGCGCTGCGCGGCCGGCATCTGCTCCAGGACCGCCTCCAGGGCGCTCTCGCGCCGCGCGCGCAGATCGGTGAGGAAGGCACGGCCGTGCCGGCTCAGGAAGAGCTGGAGCTCCCGGCGGCTGTTCGCCGCCGCCCTGCGCTCGACGAAGCCCACGGCCTGCAACCGGTCGCACAGTCGGCTGGTCGACGGCGGGGTCGAGCCGAGATGGTCGGCGAGTGTCCGCAGGTTGATGCCTTCGTTGTGCTCCAGGATGAACAGCACCCGCAGCTGGGAGGCGGAGACCGGGGCCGTGGAGGCACGGCCCCACAGGACCTCCAGCAGCTCCGCCGCCTCCGCGGTCACACGCGCGACCTGCTGGGGCTGCGGACGCGAGGAGCGCGAGGAGGGGGACATCACGGAGCCACTCTCCCAGGCTTCCGTGACGCTGTCAGCCCACCCCCGCCGGACACCGCCCGGCCGCCGCGTCACCGCGGCCCCCGCGGACCGTCCCGGCCCCACTCCGAGAAAGGCGTGACCGACATCGTGAACCGGCTCGTGACCGCCGGGCGCGCCCTGCGCTCCGCGGCCGCCCACGAGGTGCCCGAGGCGCTGCGCGAGGTGCTCCGCGCCCACTATGCCGCCGAGACGGCCGAGTTGTGCCTCGCCGACTACGGCGCGACCGTCCTGCTGCCCGTCTCCCCCGCGCCGTACGGCGGCGCCCCCGGGCAAGGGCCCGACCCGCTGCCCGTGCGCGCCGGCGCCGTCGGTCGGGCCTACGGCGCCCAGGAGCCCCACGTCGAGGGGCTCGACGGCGGCCGGGTGCGCGCGCATCTCCCCGTCACCGTGCGCGGCGACCGGCTCGGCGTGCTGTCCGTGACCCTGCCCGCCGAGGCGGCCGGACCCGGCCCGCTCGCCGAACTCGCCGAGGTGGCACGGCTGCTGGGCCATGAACTGGTGGTCGCCGAACGCGACACCGACCGCTATCTCCAGGCCCGCCGCACCGACCGGCTGACGCTGGCCGCGGAGATGCAGTGGCAGCTGCTGCCGGCCCGGTCCTGCGCCCGGGACGCCTACGCGCTCGGCGCCCAGCTGCAGCCCGCGTACGCGATCCACGGCGACAACTTCGACTGGTCGGCGTCCGCGGACCATCTCATGGTGTACGTCACCAACGGCATGGGCGAGGGCATCGAGGCGTCCCTGCTGACCGGGCTCGGCATCAACGCCCTGCGCAACGCCCGCCGCGCGGGCATTCCCCTCGCGGACCAGGCGGCCCTGGCGGACCAGGCGATCCACGCCCACTACCGGGGCGAGGCGCATCTGTCCGTGCTGCTGGTGGACATCGAACTGTCCACCGGCCGGGCCCAGATCGTCGACGCGGGCTCGCCGCGGATGCTGCTGCTGCGCGACCGGGTGCTGACCGCGGTGGACCTGGAGGCCCAGCTGCCGCTCGGCATGTTCGAGGAGACGGACTACGTCGCCCAGGAGTTCACCCTGGAGCCCGGCGACCGGCTGCTCTTCGTCAGCGACGGCGTGCACGCGGTGCCCGGGCCGGGCGGCGAGATCTACGGCGAGCGGGCGCTGGCCCGGGCGGTGAACGCCGCGGCGCTGCTGCCGGCGGCGGAGGTGCCGGCCGCGGTCCTGCGGGAACTCTCCGGGCACCGCGGCAGACCCGAGCCGGACGACGACGCGCTGGTGGTGTGCCTCGACTGGTTCGGCGAACCCCCCGCGTCCCCGTCCGGCGCCCCCTGACCCAGCAGCAGGACCCAGACGAGGAGTGAGGCAGGTTGCCGGAGCACGAGACGGCCGCACAGCACGGGACGCCCGAGAGCGAGGTCGGGGCGTTCCTGCGCCGGCGGCGGGAGCAGCTCGCCCAGCGGTGGGCCGACGAGCCCCTGTTCCGCACGGTGTTCACCGTCGCCCGGGACGAGGCCGTGGAGGCGGGGCGGGTCGTGGTCGACGCGCTCGCCCAGGTGGCCGGGCGCGGCCGCGTGGAGGATCCGGGCGACCCCGGATTCGCCGTCGTACGCGAGCAGTTGTCGCGGATGGCGGCGGCGCGCGCCCGCACCGGGCTCACCCCGACCCGGGTGTCGACCGAGGTGGACGCCCTGCGGGTGCCCGCCGCCGAACTGCTCGTCGCGGAGCTGCCGCAGGCGTCGGCCGAGCACGTACGGGCGTGCACGACGGCGCTGACCGTCCTGATGGGCACGCTGCGCCTGGTGGTGATGGAGACCGCGCTGAGCGAGGGCGAGGCCCTGATCGACCGGCAGCGGCTGCAACTCATGGAGGTGGCGACCCCCGTCATCCGGCTGTGGGACGGGATCGTCGCGGTCCCGCTGATCGGGACCCTGGACAGCGCCCGCAGCCAGGTGGTGATGGAGACGCTGCTGGAGTCGGTCGTCGACGAGCAGGCCCGGTTCGCGATCCTCGACATCACCGGTGTGCCGACCGTGGACTCGCTCGTCGCCCAGCATCTGATGAAGACCGTGGCGGCGGTCCGGCTGATGGGCGCCGAGTGCGTCGTCTCGGGCATCCGGCCCGCGATCGCGCAGACCATCGTGCACCTCGGCCTCGACCTGGGCACGGTGATCACCCGGGCGAGCCTCGCCGACGCCCTCGGGTACGCCCTGCACCGGCTGGGCGCGGACATCGTGCGCGCGGAGCCCGGCGGTGCGACGGCCAGGTGAACGACGACTTCCCGCAGCCCGGCGCGGTCTCCGTACCGGTGCTCCGACTCGGCGACGTCCTGCTGGTCACCCTCCAGGGCGATCTGTACGACGGCATGGCCGCGCGGCTCCAGCAGGACATCGCGCAGGCGATCGTGGACAGCCGGGTGACCGGTGTGGTCATCGACATCTCGGGGGTGGAGATCGTCGACTCCTTCCTCGGCCGGGTGCTGGCCGAGATCGCGGCGCACGCCCGGCTGCTGGCCGCGCGGACCGTGGTGGCCGGGATGCGTCCGGCGGTCGCGCTCACCCTGGTGGAACTCGGTCTGACCCTGCCGGGGCTGCGCACCGCACTGAGCACCGGGGCGGCGCTGGAGCTGCTCGGCCGGGCGGACGCGGCCCGGCCCGGCGGCCCGTACCGGGGCGCCCGGTGAGCGCGGCCGCCGCGGGCGTCGAGGCCCGGCTGCCGATCCGCTCGGACCTGGATCTGGTCCGGGTCCGCCAGCATGTGCGCCAGGCGTCCGCCACGCTCGGCTTCGGCCTGGTGGACCAGACCAAGCTGGTCACCGCGGCCAGCGAACTGGCCCGCAACACCCTGGTGTACGGCGGTGGCGGCGAGGTGACGGCCACCCGGGTCGGCGACGGCCGCCGCGAGGGGCTGCGGCTGACGTTCAGCGACCGCGGGCCGGGCATCCCCGACCTGGAGCGGGCGCTCAGCGACGGCTACACCTCCGGCGACGGACTGGGGCTCGGGCTCGGCGGGGCACGGCGGCTGGTGCACGAGTTCGCCATCGACAGCACGCCCGGCGTCGGCACCACCGTCACGGTGACCTCGTGGACGGCACGGACGCCCCGGCCGCGCGGGGGGTTCTGATGGCGCGGGTGTGGGACGTACCGGTGCACGACTCGACGCGGGTGCGCGACGCCCGGGTGGCCGCCGAGGAGGCGGCGGCGCTCGCCGGTCTGGACGAGTCTCGCACCGCGGCGGCCGCCCTGATCGCGACGGAGCTGGCCACCAACCTGCTCAAGCACGCGGGTGGGGGCCAGTTGCTCGTGGAGGCGGTGGCGCCGCCCACCGGGCAGGGTGCGGCACCGTCGCTCCAGATCGCCGCGGTCGACCACGGTCCGGGCATCGCGGACATGCCCGCCGTCCTGGTGGACGGGTTCTCCACGACGGGTTCGCTCGGCGCGGGGCTCGGCACCTGCCGCCGGCTGGCCGACGCCTTCGGCCTGGACGGCTCCCCGGGCCGGGGCACGGTCGCCGTGGCCCGGCTGGACGCCACGCCGCGGGTGCCCGCCGTCGGCGCGCGGGCCGGCGGGATCAACGTGCCGTTCGCGGGCGCGGCGTACTCCGGGGACCTGTGGACCTGCGTCCACGCGGCCGGCCGGCTCACGCTCATGCTGGCCGACGGGCTCGGGCACGGCCCCGAGGCCGCGCGCGCCTCGACGGCGGCGGCCGAGGAGCTGCGGCGGTGCGCCCATCTCTCCCCCGCCGAGGTGCTGCGGAGTCTCGACGGGGCGCTGCGCGGCACCCGGGGCGCGGCCGTCGCGGTGGCGCAGGTCGATCCGCGGGCCGGGCGGCTGCGGTTCGCGGGCGTCGGCAACACGGGCGCCCGGCTGTACGAGGGCGGCGTCTGGCGTCCGCTGCTGTCGCGGCCGGGCATCGTCGGCGTGCACCGGCCCGCGACCGTGCCCGAGACCGAGGTGCCCTGGGCGGCGGACCGGCTGCTCATCCTGCACACCGACGGGCTGCCCAGCCGCTGGGTGCCGCCGTCCGGCCCCGGTCTGCCGGGCGCCGACCCCGCCGTGACGGCCGCGGTGACCGTGCGCGACGCGGGCAGTTCCGCGCGCCCGGTGCGCGACGACACCGCGGTGGCCGTCCTGTCCCCCGACCCGCCGGACCTCCCATGACGCGCAGCTGGCAGATCACCACCGTCACCGACGCGGCCCGCGCCCGGATCGCCATCGCCCGCCTCGCCGCCGCGTACGGCGTGCCGCCCCTGGAGCGGACCCGGCTCGCGGCGGCGCTCAGCGGACGGCTGCGCCGCTGTCTGACCAAGGGCGGCGACTGGCGGCTGACCGCGTATGCCGCCGACGGTCTGCTCGCGCTGGAGGTCCTGCCCCTGTCCGGGGCCGGGGAGCCCGTGTGGCGTGCGGCGGCGCCCTGCCCTGAGCCGTCCGGGGCCGTGGTCTGCACCGAGGTCGCGGACGATCCGGCGCTGCTCGCGGAGGCCCTGCTGGGCGCCGACGAGGACACCTCGCTGGTGCTGGACCGGCTCGCCGAGCAGGAGGAGCTCGTCGGCTTCCACCGCGAGGAACTGCACCAGACCAACCAGGGGGTGCTGGCGCTGCACGCGGAGCTCGACGCCGCCGGGCGGGCGCAGCGCGAGGCGTTCTCGGCGGAGCGGGCGGCCCGCCGGGAGGCGGAGAGTGCCCGCCGCCGGCTGACGTTCCTGGCGAACGCCAGCGCCGCGCTGACGGCGTCCCTCAACCAGGAGCAGATCGTGCGCCGGCTGCCCGAGCTGCTGGTCCCCGAGTACGCCCGCACGGTCGACGTCTGGCTGTTCGACGCCGACGACGACCGGGGGGAGCGGGCCGCGCACCCGGCGGCGGCCGTGCTCGCCGCCCGCACCGGACGGCCCCGGTACGCGGCCGCGTCTCCCGGCGGGCTGCCGGGCATAGACGACCACCCGCCGTCGGCGCTGGATCCCGCCCGTCCGATGCTGTGCGTACCGCTGGCGACCCGGCGCGCGCCGCTCGGCGTGCTGACGCTGACCCCGCCGGGCGAGCGCTGGGACCCCGACGACGCGGTGATGCTGGTGGAACTGACCCGGCGGGCGAGCACCGCCCTGGACAACGCGCGCCGCTTCGAGCACAACCGGGACATCGCCGAGACGCTCCAGCGGGCCCTGCTCACCGAACTGCCGAGGGTCCCCGGTCTGCGCCTGGCGGCCCGCTATCTGCCCGCCACGTACGGGCTGAACATCGGCGGCGACTGGTACGACGCGTTCCGCCGCCCGGACGGCAGTCTGATCGTCGTCATCGGGGACGTCACCGGGCACGGGCTGCACGCGGCCGTGATGATGAGCCAGCTGCGCACCGCGCTGCGCGCCTACGCCGTCGACGGCGCCAGCCCCGGGCAGCTGCTGACCCGGCTGCACGTCTTCCTGCACCAGCTCCAGCCCGATCTGTACGCCACCGCGGTGATCGCCCGGTTCCGGCCCGGGGAGCCGTCGCTGACCTGGGCCGCCGCCGGTCATCCGCCGCCGGTGCTGCGCGGTCCGGACGGTCGGGTGCGGACCCTGGACGCCAAGCCGGGGGCGATGCTCGGCATCCCGCTGCGCCAGGAGATCGCCGACCACACGGTCCCGCTCGCGCCCGGATCGACGCTGGCGCTGTACACGGACGGGCTGGTCGAGCGGCGCGCCCAGGGCATAGACCCGGGCATCGAACGCCTCGCGGCGGCCCTGGGGGGATTCCGCACGGAGGAGCTGGAGGGAGATCTGCCCGCCGCGGCGGAACGCATCCTGGACCCGATGCTGAGCGACTCGGAACGCGACGACGACGTGTGCCTGCTGCTGTGCCACCTCGACACGCCCACCGACACCGATCCGACCGGAAGCCGCTGACCCCACTCAACCATCCCCGGCCCCGCCGCCACCGGCCACCGGCCGCTCAGCGCTACCGCCGGGGCGGCCGCCGGGCTGCCAGGCCGGGAGACCGTCAGGCCTCGATACCCCGGTGGCGTCGGTGACGAGCGGCCGGGGGCGGTGGGTTGGGTCAGGTCTCTCCGGTGTATGCGTGGCTGAAGGCGTACAAGCCCTGCTCCAGTGCCGTGCGTTGGGCGGGGGTCAGGTTGGCGAGCACCGACGCGAGCCGGTGTACCCGTCGTTCCGTGACGTCGGTGAGGACCCGGCTGCCGTAGGCCGTGACCACGAGCTGGACCTCGCGCCGGTTGCGCGGCTGCACGGTCCGCTCGATCAGGCCCGCGGCCTCCAACCGGTCGCAGAGCCGGCTCGCGGTGGGCACGCCGATGCCGAGGTGCTCGGCGAGCGCGGTCAGATTGAGCTCGGGTCTGCGCCGGACCGTCCTGAGCGCGAGCAGCTGCCGGGCGGGCAGCCGGGGCACCGCCTCCTCGGCCGCCGCGAGCCAGCAGGCCACCAGGGACTCCACCGCGTCGGCGAGGTGCCGCGCCGCCGCCTGGGGGCCTCCCGGGGCGTCGCAGCCCTCCGCGCGCTCCACGTCAGTACCCTCCGGCCACCGCAGTTGTCATGTACCTCGGCCTACCCGGAGGTACCTGGCGTACACGGCCCTTGTGCGGGGTACGACGGGAGCCTCAGCAGAAACGTTCGTCTGCATGCCTCGCCCGGCTGGCGGAACCGGTCCGGGCGGGGTGGGATCGATGGGGTGCGACGGCTCGCGGAGGGCACACGCAGGACGTCAGACGCCTGGAGCCGCAGAAAGGGATGGACACCGTGACACGACCCAGGATCCTGGTGGTGGGCGCGGGCTTCGCCGGAGTGGGATGCGTTCGCCGTCTGGAACGCGCGCTCGCCACCGCGGAGGCCGAGATCACTCTGGTGACGCCGTTCGCCTACCAGCTCTATCTGCCGTTGCTGCCGCAGGTCGCCTCGGGGGTGCTGACGCCCCAGTCGATCGCCGTGTCGCTGCGGCGCAGCAAGAAGTACCGCACCCGGATCATCCCGGGCGGCGCCATCGGCGTGGACCTGAAGGCGAAGGTCTGCGTCATCCGCACCATCACCGACGAGATCGTCAACGAGCCGTACGACTACATCGTGCTGGCTCCCGGCAGTGTGACCCGCACCTTCGACATCCCGGGGCTGACCGAGCACGCCTTCGGCATGAAGACGCTCGCCGAGGCCGCCTACGTCCGCGACCACGTCATCACCCAGCTCGACCTCGCCGACGCCAGCCACGACCCCGCCGAGCGGGCCTCCCGGCTCCAGTTCGTGGTCGTGGGCGGTGGCTACGCGGGCACCGAGACCGCCGCCTGTCTGCAACTGCTCACGCACAACGCGGTCAAGCGCTATCCCCGGATCGACCCCGCCCTGATCAAGTGGCATCTCATCGACATCGCGCCCAAGTTGATGCCGGAGCTGGGCGACAAGCTGGGCTCCAGCGCGCAGGAGGTGCTGCGCCGGCGGGGCATCGACATCTCGCTGGGCGTGTCCATCGCCAAGGCCGGCCCGGAGGAGGTCACCTTCACCGACGGACGGGTGATCCCGACCCGTACGCTCATCTGGACGGCCGGCGTGGTGGCGAGCCCGCTGATCGCCACGCTCGGCGCGGAGACCGTGCGCGGACGGCTCGCGGTCACCTCCCATCTGGACCTGCCGGGCCAGGACGGGGTGTTCGCCCTCGGCGACGCGGCCGCGGTGCCGGACGAGGCGAAGGACGACCCGGACGCGGTCTGCCCGCCGACCGCGCAGCACGCCATGCGGCAGGGCAAGGTCGTCGCCGACAACGTCGTGGCGAAGCTGCGCGGGCGGCCGACGCGGCCGTACGTGCACAAGGACCTCGGTCTGGTCGTCGACCTCGGCGGCACCGACGCGGTGTCCAAGCCGCTCGGCATCGAGCTGCGGGGGCTGCCCGCGCAGGTCGTGGCGCGCGGCTACCACTGGTCGGCGCTGCGCACGGGCGTGGCCAAGGCGCGGGTGCTGACGAACTGGACCCTGAACGCGATCGCGGGCGACGATTTCGTCCGCACCGGGTTCCAGGCGCGCCGGTCCGCCAAGCTGAAGGACTTCGAGTACACGGACAGCTATCTGACGCCCGAGCAGGTGCGGGCGCACGTCGAGGGCTCGGGTCCCGGGTCCGGGTGACGGAGGCGGGGACGAGCGCGGTGGCCCGGTGGCGCGACCGGGTCGCCGCGTCCGATCCCGGGCTGCTGCGGCTGGCGGCGGGGCTGCGGACGGTGGCCGCGATCTCGCTCACGCTGGCCGTGCTCTCGTTGCTCGGGGCGGACGTCCAGCATCTGGTCGCGGGGGCCATCGCGGCGATGGTGGCGACCTTCGCCATCCGGGAGAAGCAGCGGCCCCGGCAGGCGCTCACGCTGGCGCTGGGCCTGCCGACGGCGCTCGCCTCGGTGTCGGTGGCGGCGCTCCTCGGCACCCGGCAGGTGGCCGGTGACGTCTTCTTCGTGGTGCTCATCTTCTGCGCGGTGTACGGCCGCCGGTTCGGCGACCGGGGCACCACGCTGGGGCTGATCGGCTTCCAGGTCTACTTCCTGGCCCTGTTCGTCGGGGTCACCACCGACGACCTGGCCGGGTTCTGCGGGGTGATCGCGGTCGCGTTCGCGTGCAGCGCGACGGCCCGGTTCCTGCTGGTGCCGCAGACCCCGACGGCGGTCCTGGAGCGGCTGCGGCAGGCGTTCCGGGCCCGGCTGGCGCAGCTGCTCGACGCCCAGCTGGAGCTGCTGGACGCCGGCCCCGAGGACGTGGAGAAGGCGCTGGAGCACACCCGGGAGGGCACCGCGCGGCTGCACGAGACGGCCATGATGATCCAGGGCCGGCTGGAGGAGGGCACCTCGGACGAGGCGGTGGCCCGGCTGGTGCAGCGCCGGATCGCCGACGCGGAGATCACCGCCGAGCGGCTGGGCCTGCTGCTGCTGACGGCGCGCAGCGCGGAGCGGGCCGACACCCTGACCATGCATCTGCCCGGGGCTCCGCTGCCGGAGGGGGGCGAGCTGCCGGTGCGGGACGAGGCGCTGGACGTCCTGCGCCGGGATCTGACGGCCCTCGGGCTCCTCGTACGGCAGCCCGCGGCGGACGGCACGGGCATGGCGCAGGTGCGCAACCGGCTGCTCGGGTACCGGGACGAGGAGAACCTGCCGGCGGCGTCCCCGGACGTGCAGGACGTGTTCCGGGGGCTGGGCGAGGCGACGCGGGCGGTGCTGGGGCTGCGGATCGCGCTCGACGGACCCCAGGACGAGTCGGAGGACAGTCCCGAGGCGGCCCGCTCCCGGGAGGAGCTGGACGCGGAGGACGCGGCCATCGCCGCCGAGGAGGAGGAGCCCACGGAGACGGGGCTGCGGCGGCCGACCACCCGGGCCGCGGTCCAGGTCGCCGTCGGCTCGTCGCTGGCCATGGTCGGGGGCGAGCTGCTGTCCGCGCACCGATGGTACTGGGCGGTGCTGACCTGCTGGATCGTGTTCCTCAACACCGCGTCCACCGGCGAGATCCTGGTCAAGGGCTCCCGCCGGTTGCTGGGGACCGTGCTCGGGGTGGTCGCGGGCATCCTGCTCGCGGGGATCGCCGGGCATCACACCTGGACGGCGTTCACGGTGGTGCTGCTGTGCGTGTTCGCGATGTTCTACACGGCACCGCTGTCGTACACGCTCTCGTCGTTCTTCGTCACGGCGGCGCTCGGGGTGCTGTACACGCTGCTGCACACCTACAGCCTGTCGGTGCTGGTGCTGCGGATCGAGGAGACGGCGATCGGGGCGGCCTGCGGGGTGGCCGCGGCGGCGCTGGTGCTGCCGGTGCACACCGACCGCCGGACGAACGAGCTGCTGACGACCGTCCTGGACCGGCTGGCCGACGTCACCTCGGCCGCGGTCGGCCAGCTGAGCGGGGAGCCGCCGGCCGAGCTGCTGGACCTGGCCCGGGACCTGGACGAGGCGCTGGCGGACCTGCGGGCGGCCACCCAGCCGCTGACGCATCCGGTGAGCCCGCTGCGGACCCGGCGGGACACCGCGCAGTACGTGGTCGCGCTGCTGGAGACCTGCGCCTACCACGCCCGTTCGCTGGCGGCGACCGCGGAGCTGCTGCCCACGCACCCGTCGATCGCGGCGGATCCCCGGCTGCGCGGGGCCGGGCAGCGGATCCTGCACAACATCGGCGCGATCGCCGCCCGGGTCGCCGGGGAGCCCGCCACGGCCGAGGTGGTCACCGGGCCGAGCGTCGCCTCGCTGCTGAAACCGGGCGGGATCGGCACCCCGCGCTACGGCCGGGTCACCGACCGGGTGCTGCGGCACCTCCAGCGGCTGGACGAGGCCGTGCTGGGTCTCGCCCGGCCGCTGGGGGTGCCGCTGACCCGGCCGCTGGGGGTGCCGGTCACCGGGCCCCAGTCACCGGTGTGACGCGGGCGTCAGAAGTCGGCGGGCAGGTCGCTCGCGGCGGCGATGCCACGCAGTTCCTCGATGTCGTGCTGCCGCTGCCGGATGCAGCCGGCGATCTCGGCCAGCCGGGCGGGGTCCTCGGCGGTGACCGCGTCGGTGACCACCCGGACCGGGCCGGTGCCGTCCACGTGGATCTCGACGAGCTGGTTGTCCAGGCGGCCGGTGAGGGCGGTGGCGATGACCAGGGCGGCCTCGTCGCGGATCTCCTGGGGCAGTTCGTCGCTGTCGTCCGGGTCCAGGGCGAAGTCGAGGGTCTCCGGTGGCTGTTCTTCCAGGGCGCGCAACGCCGGGCCGACGATCCTCATCAGCAGCCGGTAGTCCTCGCTCTCCATGCGGAGGCGCAGAAGGCCGAGGTACATGTCGACGGGCCGTGCGTCCGGCGGGAACTCGGATTCGTTCATGTGCTGCGGGTTCCCCGGCATCCGGGTGTCAGACCTCGCGCCAGCGGGCCATCGCGAAGGAGAAGAGTCCGAACAGGACGAGGCCGGCCGCGACACAGGCCAGCAGGGCCGGTCCGGCGGGCGTACGGGCGAACGAGCGCAGGGTGTCGTCGAGCCCCTTGGCGTGGTCGGGGTCGTAGTCGACGGCGGCACGTACGGCGAAGGCGCCGACGGCGGCGAACACCAGGCCGCGGGCCGCTCCGCCGCCCACGCCGGTGACGTCCACCAGCCGCCGGACCCCCCGGGACAGGGCGCCCAGCCGCATCTTCTCGTGGTAGGCCCGGGTGACGGCCCGACCGCCGATCCACACGCCGGCCACGATGATCCCCGCACCCCCGGCGCCCACGATCCACTGCCCGGCCGGCACGTCGAGCAGCCGGGCGGTGACGTCCTTGGACTGCCGGTCGCTCGAGCCGCCGCCACTGCCCGAGCCGGCGGCGAGCGCCAGGACGGAGTAGGCGACGAAGGAGTAGAACCCGCACCGTGCCAGGGCGAGGAGCCGTTTCCGGGCCGTGCGCCCCTCGGGCCCGGCCACGCCGAAGACCGCCTCGGACAGCCGCCACACGGCCATCCCGGCCAGTCCCGCGCCCAGGGCCCACAGCAGTACGGCGCCGAAGGGCTGCCGTGCCAGCTCGCCGAGGGCGCCCTGCCGGTCGGCCTCCCGTCCGGGATGCCCGAAGGCGATCCGCAGGGCCAGCACCCCGACGAGCAGATAGATCACTCCTCGCGCGGCGAAGCCGGCTCTCGCGGCCCCCTTCACCACGGATCCGCGCGCGGCGCGCCGGGCCTCGGCTCCGCCCTCGCGCATCAGGGCACTCGTGTTCATTCGTCCTCCCCTGGTCGTCGTGAGGCGGCTGCCCCGCCGAGCGCCCGGCACGCCCGGACGCGGGCGACGGGGCGGCCGGCTCAGCTGTTGCCCGCCCGTGCCGCTCGTTGGCTGCGGCCGAGGGCGTGCAGATGCTCCAGGGCGTCGAGCAGTACCGTCCGTTCGTGCCAGACCAGCCAGTGGCCCGCCTGTGCGCCCAGCGCGGCGAGGGTGGTGAGCTGGGTGGTGCGCAGGCCGTCCAGGGGCCGGTCGACGTGGGCCGAGACCATCCCGACGCAGGCCCCGGACGCCGTGGTCAGGGGCACGCTGTGACAGGCGCGGCTGCCGGCGGCGAGGACGGCCCGGCGGGCGGGCTCGGTGAACACCGGGTCACGTTCCACGTCCCGCACGGTGACCTGGGCGACCTCGCTCGCGGCCTTCGCACAGGAGGTGCCCTCCTCGCCGACGTACGCGAAGAAGTCGAGGAACTCCTCGGTCAGCCCGGTGTGCCGCTCGATGCGCAGCTGTCCGGTGACCCGGTCCACGGTCTGTACATTGCCCATGTCGGCGCCCACCACGTCGAGCGTCCGGTGCAGCACCGCTCCCAGCACCGCACCCCGGCTGCCGCCGCCCCGCCCGTCCTGCGGCACGAAGGCCAGCGGCGGCTCCGGCCGGCGCACGCGCCGCGGGAACCACAGCGCCGTCCGTTCGTCGGGCCGGGGGGTGCTCACCAGGGCCGCGGCGAGCGTGCGCATCTTGACGTTGTACCGCTGGGAGGCACGCCGCATGAGCGAGAAGGCCCCGTCCGCGTCGGGAAGGGCGTAGCGCTCCTGGAGCATGCCCTGGGCCTGCGAGATCAGTGGGTAGGCGTGGATTCGGGCGCGCAGATCGCGCACCTCGGCGCGCAGCCGCAGCACCTCCCCGCGCTGGGGGTCCTCGTCCGCCGTCCCTGGCAGAGGAGCGGTCATGGCGTCTCCGTCCGGTCGGTGTGCCGCAGCCGCTCGCGCGCGGCTGCCGTGGCGCGCCTGCCCCGCCCCCTCATGCGTAGACGTGCCGTCCCTGGTCCCGGCGTCGGTCTCCCCTGCCGCAGATGGCCAGGACGACGTCCCCCGGCCCGTCCGCGGTCGCGGTCACGTGGCCCGCCGCGACCTCGTGCGCGGCGATCCAGGGCCCTGGCGGCCTTCCTCTCCGTCGATCTCTCCGCCGATCTCTCCGTCGATCCGAGCGGGCCGACGCCGGTGGGGCTCGGTGTGCGGTTCACGCGCGGCCGTCGCATCGGCCCCCCAGCGCCTCCTCGCGCACCCGCTCGCAGCTGCGGCTGATGAGCCGGGAGACGTGCATCTGGGAGATGCCGAGCCGGTCGGCGATCCGGCTCTGGGTCATGTCCTCGAAGAAGCGCATGTAGAGGATGGCGCGTTCGCGTTCGGGCAGGCGGCGCAGGCCCTGCCGGGCGGACTCGCGGTCGACGACGGTGTCGTACGAGGCGTCCGGGCCGCCCAGGGTGTCGGCGAGGCTGTAGCCCTCGTCGTCGGTGCGCAGTTCGGCGTCCAGGGAGAGGGTGCTGAAGCTGTCCAGGGCCTCCAGACCGGCGCCGACCTCGTCCTCGGTCAGGCCCGTGCGGGCGGCGAGATCGGCGACCGAGGGCTCCGGGGAGCCCGGGTTCTGGGTCAGTTCGCGGCGGGCGATCCGGACCTTGTTGCGCAGTTCCTGGACCCGGCGGGGGACGCGCAGCGCCCACATCCGGTCGCGGAAGTGCCGTTTGATCTCGCCGGTGATGGTGGGCACGGCGTAGCTCTCGAAGGCGCCGCGCTCGGGGTCGAAGCGGTCGACGGCCTTCACCAGACCGAGCGCGGCCACCTGCCGCAGGTCCTCGACGGCCTCGCCGCGGTCGCGGAACCGGCCAGCGATGCGGTGGGCCATGGGCAGCCAGGCGGTGACGATCTCGTCGCGCACGGCGTCCCGTTCCGGTCCCTGCGCGAGACCGGTCAGGCGGGCGAACAGGCGGGCGGTGTCAGGGGCGTCGTCGTGGGACCGCCGGGTCCGCCCCGTGGGGCGGGCGGATCCTGCGGTACGGCTGGTCGACAGGTCGGTGAGCATGCTGGATCGGCTCCTGAACGGTCGTCTCGGGATGTGACCACGGGAGGGCCGTCGTCGTCCGGGGCTCGTGGGAGCGGCCCGGAGCGGACATACCGCTCCCGTCGGCGCGCCTCCGGTCCGAAGCACGAACCTCCGTCTGCCCGGGGGCCGGAGGAACAAACTCCGTTCGGGGACGGCCTTTGCGTACGCGCGGCTTCAGTACACGGGGACCACGGCGGTGATGCGCTTGCCGCCGGAGGGCAGGCCGGACACCTGGACGTCGCGGGCCAGCCGGCACACGATGAGCCAGCCCCGGCCGCCGGTGCGGGTGCGTCCGTGCTCGTCGAGCGGCGGGGCGACCACCGGCAGCCGGTCGCTGCGGTCGCTCACGGAGACCCGGACGGCGGGTCCGTCGAGGTCGACGTCGTACGCGGTGACGCCGCCGCCGTGGAGGATGGCGTTGGTGGTGAGTTCCGAGGCGACGAGCAGGGCGTCGCAGAGGGCCTGCTCGTCGTACGGGCGTCCGCCGTCCCCGCACCGCGCGGTCACCGCGCGGTGTACGGCCCGACGGACGTCGCAGGGCCGGCAGTGGACCTCCCCGGTGTGGGGGTCCGGTCCGCGCGGCGCGTCGAGTGCCTCGTCTGCGTCCGTGCGGTCGGTCGTTCCGTTGACACGCATCCTTTCGCTCCCCTGGCCGTTCCCGTGCGGGTGGTTGAGTCGTACCGAGGGGCCCGCGGTCCACGGGTGCGCCCGGTGTTCTCCCCTCCGGGCTGCGCGGGCCCCTCTCTGGTGCGGCTGGCCGCCCCGGCGGACTCCAAACCTGCGGGGCGCCGGGAGTCGTCGGAGCGGGCGCCGGGGGGTACATATCAGGCATGACCGATGTCGTGGACGCGGGTGAGCTGCTGCGCCGCATCCAGCGCGCGAGGGCCTGTGCGCGGGAGGAGCTGCGGAGCTGGCGGGCCCGGAGCGGTGAGCTGGAGCGGGACGATCCGGACGCGGCGCGCGAGGCGCGGGTGCGGGGGCTGGCGTACGAGGCGGTGCTCAGGATCCTGGACGAGATCGTGACACCGGGCCGGGCGGGCGTACGACACTGAGCCGGCGAAGTGAAACGGGTCACGTGACCGGGTTCCGGGTACGCGAAATCTGCTTGGATGGTTTACGGTTCACCCATAGGCGGTGAGCGAGGTCGAGCCTCTGTCTCCTTCGCACACCATCCTTGACGGCCCTGGCTGGCTTCCCCCGTCCAGCCAGGGCTTTTTCCTGCCCCGGTACCGAAAGTCACCTCCGCCGAGGTGCCCGGCGGGCCGGCAGCGGCTGAAATGGGCTGTGGAGACAAGCACCGCGACCGATCGCCCGGCGAGGAGCACCGCGCCATGACCAAAGCGACCAAACTGCTGACCGCCCTTCCCCCGCCCCAGCGCCGCCGTCTGATGGAGCTCGCCCGGGAGGTCTCCTTCCCGGAGGACACCCGGATCTTCGAGGCGGGGGGCCGGGCCGACCGTTTCTGGGTGGTCCGCTCCGGCGCGGTCTCCCTCGTCCAGCAGGTGACCTCGGTGCAGCGGGTCACCGTCGCGAGCCTCGGCGCCGGTGATCTGCTTGGCTGGTCCTGGCTCTTCCCGCCGTACCAGTGGGACTTCGGCGCCGAGGCGTTCAGCCCGGTCCGCGCCTACGAGTTCGAGGCGCAGCCGGTGCTGAAGCTCTGCGAGGAGGATCCGGCGCTCGGGGTGACGCTGGTCCGGATCGTCGCCGAGATCCTCGCCCACCGCCTGGAGATGACCCGGGGCCGCCTGCTGGACCAGTACGGCACCCACCGCCACCGGTCACTGTAGCCCGCCCGAACGGGAGCACCGGCCGGCCGCGACACCCGCCGGGGCGGTCCGCCGGACGCGACAGCCGCCTGGCCGGGACCGGCAGACGCAGGAACCGCCGGGACGAGACCGGCCGGACGCTTCAGCCACCGGGACGGGATCGACCGGACACGGCAGCCACCGACCGGGACCATCGAACGCGACAGCCACCGGCCGGGACCGTCGGACGCAGGAACCGCCAGGGCGGACCGGCAGGCGCTGCAACCGCCAGGACGAGACCGGCCGGACGCTTCAGCCACCGGCCGGGACCGTCGGACCAGACCGAGCGGACGCGGGAACCGCCAAGGCGGACCGGCAGGCACCCGAAA
>NZ_JBEXXK010000004.1:0-297729 GCF_040630405.1 Streptomyces sp. NPDC005811 | reverse complement strand
CGCCAGGACGAGACCAACCGGACACCTCAGCCACCGGCCGGGACCGTCGGACCAGACCGAGCGGACGCGGGAACCGCCAAGGCGGACCGGCAGGCACCCGAAACGCCAGGACGAGACCAACCGGACACCTCAGCCACCGGCCGCGGCCGTCGGACCAGACCGGGCGGGCACGGGAACCGCCAAGGCGGACCGGCAGGCGCTCGAAACGTCGGGGCGAGGCCGGCTGGATGCTTCGGCCGTCGGGGGCGGGGGCGTCAGACGCGGTAGCGGCGGAGGGCCGGTACCGCGGTGGTCAGGGTCAGCATCAGGGCGACGACCAGGAGGCCGCCGCCCGCGACCGCCGTGCGGGGGCCGAAGGCGGCGCCCGCCGTGCCGTGCAGGACGTCGGCGAGCCGCGGTCCGCCGGCGACGACGACCGTGAAGACGCCCTGCATCCGGCCGCGCATCTCGTCGGTGGCGGCGGAGAGCAGGATCGCGCCGCGGAAGACCATGGAGACCATGTCGGCGACCCCGGCCGCGGCCAGGAACAGCACTGCGAGCCACAGACTGCTGCTCAGCCCGAACCCGGTGATCGCGGCGCCCCAGGCGACGACCGCGCCGATCACCATCCAGCCGTGCCGGCGGGCCCGCGAGAACGTCCCGGAGAACAGTCCGCCCAGCACCGCGCCGATGGGGATCGCCGCGAACAGCAGACCGAGGGCGAGCCCCTCGCCGTAGGAGGCGTACGTCCGGTCGGCGAGCTGCGGGAACAGGGCGCGGGGCATGCCGAAGACCATGGCGACGACATCGGCGAGGAAGGACAGCAGCAGGACCTTGTGCCGGGATATGTACCGGAAGCCCTCCGCGATCTCGCGCACCCCGGCCCGCTTGGCCGCGGTGGTCGCGAGCGGCGGCAGCGCGGGCAGCCGGACGACGGCCCACAGGGTGACGGTCAGGGCGAGGGCGTCGAGCAGATACAGCTCGGGCAGGCCGATCACCGGGATCAGGGCGCCTGCCAGGAGCGGGCCCGCGACCAGGCCGGTCTGCATGACCGTGGAGCCGAGGGCGTTGGCGGCGGCCAGTTCCCCGGCCGGGACCAGCCGGGCGATCGAGGCGTTGCGGGCGGGCGCGTTGAGGCCGAAGAACGCCTGCTGGGCGGCGAGCAGCACCATCAGGACGGCCACCGAGTCCAGACCCGAGACGGCCTGGAGCCAGAACAGCACCGAGGTGACGGCGATCCCGCTGTTGGTGATCAGCAGCAGTCTGCGCCGGTCCATGGTGTCGGCCACCGCGCCGCCCCACAGGGCGAACAGCACCATCGGCACCAGCCCGGCGAGGCTCGCGTAGCCGACCCAGGCGGAGGACCCGGTGATGTCGTAGATCTGCTTGGGCACGGCGACGGCCGTCAGCTGGCTGCCGACGGCCGTGACGATGGTCGAGGACCACAGTCTGCGGTAGGCGGGGCGGCGCAGCGGGCGGGTGTCCATCGCCCAGCGGCGCCAGCCGCGCCGGGGCGCCTCCTCGGTATCCGGCCCGTCGTCGGTACCGGCCCCGGGTACCGTGCCGCTGCTCTCGCTGGTGTCCACGCGCGTCCTGGTTGCTCGTTACATCTTTCAGGTCGGGGCCACTATTTCAGCAGCACCTGTGGTGACGCGGCCCTTTTGGACATGCAGTCTCAGAGTATGGGATGTGCAACCATGCGGAGTCAGGCGCCCGTGACGAGCAGCACGCCGAGGGTGATCATCGTGGCGGCGACCAGGCCGTCGAGCACCCGCCAGGCGGCGGGCCGGATCAGGAAGCGGCCGAGCAGCCGGGCGCCGAAGCCCAGGGCGGCGAACCAGCACAGGCTGGCGAAGGCTGCGCCCAGGCCGAAGGTCCAGCGCAGCGGGCCGCGGTCGGCGGCGATCGAGCCCAGCAGGAAGACCGTGTCGAGGTAGACGTGCGGGTTGAGCCAGGTCAGCGCCAGACAGGTGAGCACGGCCCGGCGGCGCGAGCCGGCCGTCTCGCCGTCGGTGCGCAGCGCGTCCGTGCCGGGCCGGACCACCCGGCGGGCCGCCAGCAGCCCGTATCCGAGCAGGAACGCCCCGCCGACCCAGCCGACCACGGTCAGGGCGTCCGGCCAGGCCACCACCAGGGCGCCCACCCCGCCCACCCCGAGGGCGATGAGGAGGGCGTCGGACAGGGCGCAGATCCCGACGACGGCCAGGACGGCGTCGCGGCGGATCCCCTGACGCAGGACGAAGGCGTTCTGGGCGCCGATCGCGACGATGAGCGAGAGACCGGTGCCGAAGCCTGCGGCCGCGGCGGCGAGTGCGGTGGACATGACCTCCACGCTAAGGAGACGATCACTGCACGTACAGCTAAAGATTTTTACGTACCATTAGCGCTCGTGATGACGCCATGATGACCGACCTCCCGCTGGAGCAGGTGCGCACGCTGCTCGCCGTGGTGGACGAGGGCACCTTCGACGCGGCGGCGGCCGTCCTGCATGTGACGCCCTCGGCGGTCAGTCAGCGGGTGAAGGCGCTGGAGCAGCGCACGGGCCGGGTCCTGCTGCTGCGCACCAAGCCGGTGCGGCCGACGGAGTCCGGTGAGATCGTCGTACGGTTCGCCCGGCAGCTGGCCCGGCTGGAACGCGACACGCGGTCCGAACTGGGCATGAGCGGGGCCGGGGAGCCGACCCGCGTGACGGTCGCGGTGAACGCGGACTCGCTGGCGACCTGGTTCCTGCCCGCCCTGACCCGGGTGCCGCGGGACCCGCCGCTCTGCTTCGAACTGCACCGCGAGGACCAGACCCGTACGGCGGAACTGCTGCGGGAAGGGCTCGTGATGGCCGCGGTCACCTCGTCGCCGGAGGCCGTGACCGGGTGTTCGGTGCGGGCGCTCGGCACGATGCGCTATCTCGCCGCCGCCAGCCCGGACTTCGTGGCCCGCCACCTCGAGGACGGCCCCCTCGGCGAGACCCTGACGCGGGCCCCCGTGATGGCCTTCGACCGCAGCGACGACCTCCAGGACACGTTCGTCCGCGGGCTGCGGCGCGGCGCCCCGGGTGCGGGCCCGGCACGACACGCCGTGCCGACCTCGGAGGGTTTCGTGGCCGCGGTGGCCGCGGGGTTCGGCTGGGGCATGGTCCCCGAGGCCCAGGCCGGCACCCTGTTGCGGACCGGCCGTCTGATCCCGCTGGCCCCCGACCGCCCGCTGGACGTCCCGCTGTACTGGCAGCAGTGGAAACTCGACTCACCGGCCCTGGCCACGGTCGCCGAGGCGGTGGCGGAGGAGGCGGCACGGACGCTCCGGCGGTGACCACGCTCTCAGGAGGTGAGTCCGGCCAGGGTGTTCGCCGCGCTGTCCAGGAGCATCGCGAGGGCCGTCGGGTAGGCGCTGGTGACCATGCGGGCGGAGAGCAGAGGGGCCGCTTCGGCGATGCGGGGATGGGTGGCGGCGGGGAGGCGGGCGTAGGTCGAGGCCCACTTGGCGTCGTCGGCGCGCTGTGAGGCGCGGGGCAGGGCGAGGGAGGCCGCGTCCAGGGCGGCGAAGGCCAGCGTCTGGTCGATGAAGGCGTGGTAGACGCGGACCGTCTCCGGGAGCGGGAAGCCAGCGGTGCGCAGGACGTCGAGGACGGCCTCGTCGGCGGCCAGTTCGTTGGCCCGGCCGGTGACCCGGCTCGCGGTGAGCTGGGCCGCCTGCGGATGGGCGACGTACGCGGCGTGGATGCGCAGCCCGATCGCGTGCAGGTCCGCCCGCCACTCCCCCGTCGGCTCCCAGCCGCGCAACGCCTCACCGATCAGCGCGTCACCGATGGCCAGGGTCAGCTCGTCCATGCCGCGGAAGTAGCGGTAGAGCGTGCTCGGGTCGCAGTCCAGGGCGAGGCCGAGGCGGCGCGCGGTCAGCCCGCTGCTGCCGTGCTCGCGCAACAGCCGCAGCGCGGCCTCGACGATCAGCCGCTCGGACAGCACGGTGCCGCTCCTGGTGGGCCGGCGCCGTCGGCGCCTCTCCTCCGGTACGACCGTCTTCGGCATCCTCGCCGCCCTCCTCGCCGCCTCCTTATGCCAACGCCATTGACCTTACGGCAGGGGAAGGCGTTGTATCGCGGACAGGGCCCCTTCTTTCGCACACCTTTCGCACACTTTGCGCCTCGTCCTTTGCACCTCATCCTTTGCGCCTCTTCGACCGAGGGAGTTCTCGTCATGCGTGTCCTGCTCGTGGGTGCCGGCGGCGTCGGCACCGCCATCACCCGGATCGCCGCCCGGCGCCCGTTCTTCGAGGCGATGGTGGTCGCCGACTACGACCCCGCCCGTGCCGAGGCAGCCGTCGCCGCGCTCGACGGCGACGACCGGTTCACCGCCGAGCGGGTCGACGCGGGCGACGAGGCGGCGGTCACGGAGCTGCTCGCCCGGCACCGCTGCGACGTGCTCCTCAACGCCACCGACCCGCGCTTCGTGATGCCCCTGTTCGGCGCGGCGCGCGCCGCCGGGGCCACCTATGTCGACATGGCGATGTCGCTGTCCCGCCCGCACCCGGAGCGGCCCTACGAGGAGTGCGGGGTCAAGCTCGGCGACGCGCAGTTCGCGCAGGCCGAGGAGTGGGCGGCGGCGGGCGGGCTCGCCCTGGTCGGCATGGGCGTGGAGCCGGGACTGTCGGACGTGTTCGCGCGGTACGCCGCCGACGAGCTCTTCGACGAGATCGAGGAGATCGGCATCCGGGACGGCGCGAACCTCACCGTCGACGGCGCCGACTTCGCGCCCTCCTTCAACATCTGGACCACCATCGAGGAGTGCCTCAACCCTCCGGTGGTCTACGAGGCCGGCCGCGGCTGGTTCACCACGGAACCCTTCAGCGAGCCCGAGGTGTTCGACTTCCCCGAGGGCATCGGCCCGGTGGAGTGCGTCAACGTGGAGCATGAGGAGGTGCTCCTGGTCCCGCGCTGGGTGGACGCCCGCCGGGTCACCTTCAAGTACGGTCTGGGCCGCGAGTTCGTCGACACCCTGAAGACGCTGCACAAGCTGGAGCTGGACCGCACCGCGCCGGTGACCGTGCCGAGCGCGGCGGGCCCGGTGCCGGTCTCGCCCCGGGACGTGGTCGCCGCCTGTCTGCCCGACCCGGCGACGCTGGGCGAGCGCATGCACGGCAAGACCTGCGCCGGCACCTGGGTACGGGGCGTGAAGGACGGCGCGCCGCGCGAGGTGTACCTGTACCACGTGGTCGACAACCAGTGGTCCATGGCCGAGTACGGCAGCCAGGCCGTGGTCTGGCAGACGGCCGTCAACCCCGTCGTCGCCCTGGAGCTGCTCGCCGGCGGCGCCTGGTCCGGCGCGGGTGTCCTCGGCCCCGAGGCGTTCCCCGCCCGCCCCTTCCTCGATCTGCTGACGGCGTACGGCTCCCCGTGGGGCATGCGGGAGCAGTGAGGATTTTCCCGGTCGCATTTCCCGGTCGCTTTTCCCGGTCGCTTTTCCCGGTCGCGTCCGTTTCACTTCCGCCCCGGCGGTGACCCGCTCCGGAACACCGACGACTGCGATCGGAGCGACTTCGATGGACGACTGGCGACAGCACGCGGCGTGCCGCCACGAGGACCCCGACCTCTTCTTCCCGATCGGCACGTCCGGTCCGGCCCTGCTCCAGACACAGCAGGCGAAGGCGGTCTGCCTCCGCTGCCCGGTGCGGGAGCAGTGCCTGGACCGGGCCCTGGACACGGACCAGGCCATGGGCGTGTGGGGCGGCACGACCGAGGCGGAGCGGCGCGCGCTCAGGCGGCGGACCGGCGCGCGCCGGGGTTCCTGACGCGCGCCGCCCCGGGCGTCACGGGGTGGCGGGCTTGCCCGCCCGGTACAGCCACTTCTGGAACAGGGGGCCGAGGTCCTGGCCGGACTCCCGCTCCGCGAGCCGCTCCAGCTGGGCGGTGGTGCCATGGCCGTAACGGTGCTGCTGCGCCCAGGCGCGCAGCACACGGAAGAAGGCCCGGTCGCCGATCGCGACCCGCAGGGCCTGGAGGGTCATGGCGCCGCGGGCGTAGACGGGGCTGCCGAAGATGTTGGCGGCGCTGCCGGGGTTGCCCGGCGGGTACGCCCAGAGGTTGTCGGTGGCGGGGGTGGCGTACAGGGCGTCGAAGTTCTTCTGGGCACTGTCGCCGCCGTGCTGCTCGGAGTACAGCCACTCGGCGTAGGTGGCGAAGCCCTCGTTGAGCCAGATGTCCTTCCAGGACGTCAGGGAGACCGAGTCGCCGAACCACTGGTGGGCGCTCTCATGAACGAGGGTCTCCAGGCTGGGCGCGCTGTCGTACACCGGCCGGGTCTGGGTCTCCAGGGCGTAGCCGACGTTGGGCGCGTGGTCGACGATGGAGCCCGCGGCGCGGTAGGGGTAGGGCCCGAAGAGCCCGCTCTCCCACTCCAGCACGGACGGCAGCTGCTTCAGCACGGGCGCGGCGGCGTTGGCCTCGCGTGGGTCGACGGCGTCGTACACCTTGATGCCGTTACGGGTCGTGTACTGCTTGACCTGGAACTTGCCCACGGTGGCGGTGGCGAGGTAGGCGGCCATGGGTTCCTTCTGGCGCCAGTGGAAGGTGGTCCTGCCGTTGCGTGTGCGCTGTCCGAGCAGGACGCCGTTGGCGACGGCGGTGCGGCCCTTCGGAACGGTGATCGTGATGTCGTACGCGGACTTGTCGAGAGGATGGTTGTTGGCGGGGAACCAGGTCATGGCGCCCTGCGGCTCCCCGGCGACGAACGCGCCGTCGTCGGTGGGGATCCAGCCGTCGAGGGAGCCGTCGGGGTCGGTGACCGGCGCGGGCTTGCCCTGGTAGGTGACGGTGACGCGGAAGGTCTGGCCCTTGCGGAGCGGGCGGGCCGGGGTGACGACGAGTTCCTGGCCGTCGCGCCGGTGGGCGGCCGTGCGGTGATCGACCGTCAGGCCGGTGATCCTCAGGCCCTTGAGGTCGAGGTCGAAGCGGCTGAGGCGCTGGGTGGCGCGGGCGGTCAGGACGGCCTTGCCGGTGAGGTGGCCGCTGCCCGGGTCGTAACCGAGCGTCAGACCGTAGTGGGAGACGTGGTATCCGCCGTTCCCGGCGAGCGGGAAGTACGGGTCGCCGACGCCGGGCGCGCCCGCCGAACCGGCCGCGGTGGCCGGTCCGGCCGCCGTCAGCAGGGCCGCCACGGCGAGGGGGACGGTGGCGACGACGGCTTCCCGCCGTAGCGGGGCGGGGCGTCTGCGGGAGAGGGTCACGTGCGCTCCTTGGGGGGTGGCGAGTGATCAAACGACCATCAGACTAGGCAACGCGCCGCCCGGAATCGCCCTCCTCCAGGTCAAGCCGCGCGGCGCCGGGGGACGGCCGCGGGCAGGCCCTACGCTCGGCGGCATGACTGTCCGAGTGCGCCGCGTGTACGAACCGCCCGAGCCCGAGGACGGCGTCCGTGTCCTCGTCGACCGGCTGTGGCCGCGTGGCCTGGCCAAGGAGGCGGCCAGGATCGACGAGTGGCCCAAGGCGATGACCCCCTCGACGGAGCTGCGCCGCTGGTACCACGCGGGCGAGGAGTCGTACGAGGAGTTCTCCCGCCGCTACGAGGCGGAGCTCGCCGCTCCCGAGGCGGCCGAACTCCTGGACCACGTACGTGCGTTGGTCCAGGAGGGGCCGGTGACCCTGCTGACGGCCGCGAAGTCCCCGGAGGGGAGTCACGCGGCCGTCCTGCTGAGGCTGCTGGGCTGACGGCGGCTCAACCGGTCTCTGCTGCTCAGCCGGTCTGCCGGGCCGCCGCCCGGCCCGCCGCGCGGCCCGAGAACAGGCAGCCGCCGAGGAAGGTGCCTTCCAGGGCGTTGTAGCCGTGGACCCCGCCGCCGCCGAAGCCGGCGACCTCGCCCGCCGCGTACAGGCCCTCGATCGGCTCGCCGTCGGTGCCGAGGGCGCGGGAGTCGAGGTCGGTCTGGATGCCGCCGAGCGTCTTGCGGGTGAGGACGTGCAGCTTGACGGCGATCAGCGGGCCGGCCTCGGGGTCGAGGAGGCGGTGCGGGGTCGCGACCCGGCCGAGGCGGTCGCCGATGTAGCGGCGGGCGTTGCGGATGCCCTGGACCTGGGCGTCCTTGCTGTACGGGTTGTCGATCTGCAGGTCGCGGGCGCGGATCTGGCGGCGCAGTCCGTCCGCGTCGAGCAGGGGCTTGTCGGTGAGCGCGTTCATCTTCTCGACGAGCCGGTCGAGGGTGTCGGCGACGACGAAGTCCGCGCCGTGGTCGAGGAACGCCTGCACGGGGGCCGGGGCGCCCTTGCCGAGCAGCCGGTCGCGCAGCACGGCCCGGCGGTCCTTGGCCGTGATGTCGGGGTTCTGCTCGGAGCCGGAGAGCGCGAACTCCTTCTCGACGATCTTCTGGCTGAGGACGAACCAGGAGTGGTCGTACCCGGCGATGTCCTCGGTGGTGCGCAGGTGCTTGAGGGTGTTGAGGGTGTCGTAGCCCGGCAGGCAGGGATCGGGCAGCCGGCGGCCGAGCGCGTCGAACCACAACGAGGACGGGCCGGGCAGGATGCGGATGCCGTGGCCGGGCCAGATGGGGTCCCAGTTCTGGATGCCCTCGGTGTAGTGCCACATGCGGTCGCGGTTGACCAGCCGGGCGCCGGCCTCGGCGCTGATGTCGAGCATGCGGCCGTCGACGTAGGCGGGCACGCCGGTGACCATCTCGGTGGGCGGGGTGCCCAGGCGCTCGGGCCAGTAGCGGCGCACGATCTCGTGGTTGGCGCCGATGCCGCCGCTGGTGACGACGACGGCCTGGGCGGTCAGCTCGAACTCGCCGATCTCCTCGCGGTTGGAGGCGACACCGCGGGCGGAGTCGTCGGGCGCCAGGACCGTGCCGCGTACACCGCGGGCGGCGCCGTCCGTCACGACCAGTTCGTCCACGCGGTGGCGGTGGTGGAAGGTCAGCAGCCCGTCCTTCGCGGCCTGCTTGGCGTAGCGGACGAACGGCTCGACGACACCGGTGCCGGTGCCCCAGGCGACATGGAAGCGGGGCACGGAGTTGCCGTGGCCGTCGGCGCGCAGATCGCCGCGCTCGGCCCAGCCGACGGTCGGCACGAACGAGATCCCGTGGCCGGTCAGCCAGGTCCGCTTCTCCCCCGCCGCCCACTCGACGTAGGCGCGGGCCCAGCGCACCGCCCAGGAGTCCTCGTCCTCGGTGCGGTCGAACTGCGCGCTGCCCTGCCAGTCGTTCCAGGCGAGGTCGAGGGAGTCCTTGATGCCGAGGCGGCGCTGCTCCGGGGAGTCGACGAGGAACAGCCCGCCGAAGGACCAGAACGCCTGGCCGCCGAGGTTGGCGGCGTTCTCCTGGTCGACCAGGGCGACCCGCCTGCCCCTGCTGGTGAGTTCGTGCGCCGCGACGAGGCCCGCGAGGCCCGCTCCGACGACGATGACGTCCGCGTCCATGGCGACCGTTGCCTTTCTCTGACTGGGGAGCTGCGATGGCGTGCTGTTCGGGGGTGCTATTCGAGGGTGCTGCCGTCGGTCAGCAGCGCGGTGAGCAGTTGCTTGAGCCAGGCGCGGGCGGCGTCCACGTCCTTGTCCAGCAGCAGTTGGGTGGTGACCCCGTCGTACGCGGCCACGACCGCGTGGGCGGCGGAGTCGGCGTCGCCGAGGACGGCGGGCAGCGGGAGGGGGCCGCGGGCCCGGGCCAGCCGGTCGGCGATCGCGCGGCGCAGCCTGGCCCGGTGTTCCAGGAGGGTCTGCGCGACGGCCGGATCCCGTGCCGCGTGCACCAGGAAGTCCGTCTTCACCAGCAGCCAGTCGAGGTCGAGCAGCAGCACCTCGGTGACCCGGTCCACGGAGGCCGGTACGTCGAGATCGGGGCCGTCGCCGGCGAGGGCGTCGGCGACCTGCTGGGCGATCAGGTCGGCGCGTTCCCGGTAGAGCGCGAAGAACAGCTCGTCCAGGGTGGCGAAGTTGGAGTAGAAGGCGCCCCGGCTGTAGCCGGCGGCCTCGCAGACCTCCTCGATGGAGACCCGGCCGAATCCCTTGGCGGCGAACACGGCGAAGGCGGCGTCGAGCAGATTGGCCCGGGTGCGCACCCGGCGCCGGGTGACCCGGCCGGTCGCCCGTTCGTTCTGCTCCGTCGCCACTGTCGGACCTCCGTTCGATACGTGAATGTATCGGATGCATGGATGTATCGAAAGCACCTGCGCCTGATCGAGTACGGCAACCTCTGGGGCCTCGGTGACCACTGCGCCATCACCAGCGGTGGACGGCGCCCGGCCTGCTGATCGGTGTGCCTGCCGTGCTGGGGCCGTATCCGCGGCCCCGGACTACCGCTCCGCCCTGTCCGGCGCCTCGCCGACGACCACGACCCTGTCGATCGCGTGCCTGGCACCGTGAGCGGGGCGATGCCCGGTACCCGCCGTGCGGGGGTACCGGGCATCTTGGGAGCGAGGGAGCGAGGGAGCGATCAGCCTGCGGCGGTGTGACCCGCCGGGGAGGGCACCGCGCTCTGGCCCGCGCCCTGGCCGCCCGTGTCCTGGCCGCCCGCGCCCTGGGGCGGTGCCGTGCGGTGCGGCTGACGCAGCAGGAGCACTCCCACGGCGGCGGCGAGCAGGGTCAGCACGGCGGAGACGATCAGACAGAGGTGCAGGCCGTCCAGGAAGGCCTCGGACAGCGCGCCGAGGACGCGGGGCGTGTCCGCGCCCAGGTCGAGCCCGGCCACGGCGCCGATGCCGCCCTGTTCGGCGACGCCCGTGACCTGCTGGACCGTCCGGTCGCCCAGGCCCGCCCCGGTGAGGTGACCGGGGAGGGCGTCCACCGCCTTGCCGGAGAGCAGGGCGCCGAGCACGGCGGGGCCGAGGGCGGCGCCGACCTGGCGGAAGGCGTTGTTGCCGGCGGCGGCCATACCGGCCTGCCGGAAGGGCACCGAACCGACGGCGGTGGCCGTCATCGGCGTGATGACGAAGGCCATGCCGAGGCCGAGCAGCGCCAGCCGCCAGGCCAGCGAGCCGAACGAGGTGTGCGCGTCGATGTCCGTCAGGGTCAGCAGGGCGGCCGTGGAGACCAGCAGCCCGCCGGGGATGAGCAGCCGCGCGGAGACCCGGTGGACGAGCCGGCCGACGGGGGCGCCGAGCACGAGCGGGACCGAGGACACCATCAGCAGGCGCCAGGCGGCGTCGAGCGTGGACAGCCGCTGGACCATGCCGAAGTAGAGGCTGAGCGCGAAGAAGAACCCGATCAGGCCCAGGAAGCTGATCATGGCGATCAGGGTGGTGGCGGTGAAGGCCGGGCTGCGGAACAGGGTGAGGTCCAGCATGGGGCTCTCGGCGGCGCGTTCCACCAGGACGAACGCGACGGCGGAGACCGCGGCGGTGGACAGGGCGACCATCACCGTGACGTCGCTGAAGGACCCGGCGCCGCCCTCGATGATGCCGTAGACCAGGGCGGTGATCGTCAGGGCGGCGGTGAGCTGGCCGGGCCAGTCCAGGCGCCGGGAGCCCGGGGCGCGGGAGTCGGTCAGCAGCCCGGCCGCGCAGGCCAGGGCGGCGAGGGAGACCGGGATCGGCAGGACGTAGATCCAGCGCCAGTCGACGTGGTCGAGGACGGTGCCTGCGATGACCGGGCCGAGGGCCAGCGCGGCCGTCAGGGAGGTGGCCCACAGGCCGATGAACCTGCCGCGCTCCCTCGGGTCGGGGACGGCGTGGCTGATCAGGGCCAGGGTGGTGGGCAGCAGGGCGGCGGAGCCCAGTCCGGCGAGTGCCTGGCCGGCCCAGAGCGTCTGGACGTTCTGCGCGCACAGGGCGACCAGGGCGCCGAGGGCGCTGAGGACGAGTCCCGCCTGGTAGACCTTCTTGCGGCCGTGGACATCGCCGAAGACGCCGGCGGTGAGGATGAGGGCCGCCATCGGCAGCACGAACGCGTCGGAGACCCAGGACAGTTGGGCGGTCGAGGCGTGCAACGCCCGCTGGATCGCGGGCAGGCTCGCCGAGACGGTGGTCACGGGCAGATAGGCGACGAACACACCGACGCAGGCCATGACGAGTGTGGCGGTCCGTCGTTCCCGCGGCGCGTGCGCCGTGGTCGTGGCATTCACGGAGGACTCTTCCTGACGGCGCCCGGACACCGGGCGCTGGAGTGGGGCTGACGGCCGCCACTGTCCGTGACACCCTCCCGGGAAGCGAGCCACGGGCCCCGGGACGCGGACAATCGACATCCGGGGGCCGTTTTCCCCGGATCCTCGACATCGCGGCCGTAGCCCGCCCCGCGCCGGGCTACGGCTGCGCGGGCACCTCCGGGGGCAGGTTGAACGGCGTCACCACCTGGATCGCCGAGGGCAGCGGGGGTCCGTCGTCGGGGAGTGCCCCGTGGGCCCGCATCACGGTCTGGCAGGCCCGTCGTACGTCCTGGCGCAGATCGTGGTGGAGGACCGCGGACAGCCGGCGCTCGCGCAGCAGCCGGGTGTTGTCGTGGTCGAGGTCGTGGGCGACGAACACCGCGCAGGTGCGGCCCAGTTCGTCGAAGGCGGCCAGCGTCGCGAGGTTGCCGCCGCCCATGGAGTACACGGCGACGATGTCCTCGTCCCGGCGCAGCGCCCGGAGGACCAGGTCGTGCTGGGTGGCGTCGAGGCCGTCGCTGTCGGTGACCTCCACGAGGGCGCGCCGGGGGTCGGCGAGGCGCATCGCGCTGCGGAAGCCCATCTCGCGCTCCTCCTCGCCCCGGAAGGAGCCCCGGCTGATGGTGGTCAGGACATGGCCCGGCCGGTCGCCGAGCCACTGGCCGAGGAGGTAGGCGGCGGTGCTCCCGGCGGCCCGGTTGTCGATCCCGACGTACGCCACCCGGGCGCTCGCCGGCAGGTCGGTGACCAGGGTGACGACGGGGATGCCGGCGGCGGCGAGCCGGCCGACGGCGGCGGCGGTCTCCGGCAGGTCCGGCGCCTTGAGGATCACCCCCTGCGAGCCCCGCCGGGCGATCCGGTCGAGGAGGGCGGTCAGTTCGCCGACGGGAGCGGTCTGCCGGAAATGGAAGCGTGAGCGCACCACGGCGGGGTGCAGCGAGGGCAGTTCGGCCTCCAGGGCCTCGCGTACGGCGGTGGAGAACCGCTCCGGCGCCTGCATCACGATGTCGATCATGAAGGTACGGCCGCCGATGCGGACCTGGGTCTGCTGGCGGTCGAGGTCCTCGACGGCCCGCCGGACCTCCCGGACGGTGCTCTCGCGGACACCGCCGCGGCGGTTGAGGACCCGGTCGACCGTGGCCGTGCTCAGGCCGGACTGCCGGGCGATCTCCTTGATCGTATAGGGGTGTCGCATGCCTGGTTTCCCACGATTGCCGATGTGTTTTTGATGGATTGCCGAGCCTTGAATGATGGCTTCGATCTCAGAAGACTGGCAGAAAAGCGAGGGCTGCGAAAGGACCCGCGATGATCCCCACCCCTGTGCGCTCCCGGACCTGGCTGACCGAGGAGGACTGCGATCTCGACGCGTTCCGCTCGCTGGTCGAACAGCGCACCGACCCCGCCGACCACCCCTCGGCCCTGCGGGTCGAGCACGGCGTCCCGCTGTACGACAGCGGCCGGCTGCGCGAGCTGGCGGCCACCGCCGAGGGGCGTCGCGCCGTACAGAGCGAGCTGGTGCGGACCCTGCTGGACGGCCCCGGTGTCGTGGTCCTCAAGGGCGCGTACACCGATCCGGCGGTGGTGGACCGGGCGTCGGAGGCGTTCCGGGCGCTGATCGAGGAGGAGCGGGCCTCGGGCACGGCCCGGGGTGACCACTTCGCCAAGCCGGGCGCGAACGACCGGGTGTGGAACGCGCTCGACAAGATGGCCGTGCGGGCGCCGGAGGTGTTCGCGGACTACTACGCCAACGACATGCTGGAGCTGATCGCCGAGGCCTGGCTCGGTCCCGCCTACCAGGTGACCTCGCAGGTGAACGTGGTCAACCCGGGCGGCGCCGCGCAGAGCCCGCACCGCGACTACCACCTCGGCTTCCTGTCTCAGGCGCAGGCGGCGGCGTACCCGGCGCATGTGCACCGGCTCTCGCCCGTGCTCACCCTCCAGGGCGCGGTCGCCCACTGCGACATGCCCGTGGAGTCCGGTCCGACCCTGTACCTGCCGCACTCGCAGAAGTTCGAGCCCGGTTATCTCGCCTGGCGGCGGCCCGAGTTCATCGCGTACTTCGACGCCCACCATGTCCAGCTCCCGCTGGAGAAGGGGGACGCGGCCTTCTTCAACCCGGCGCTGTTCCACGCGGCCGGGCACAACGTCTCCCCGGACATCCGGCGGATGGCCAATCTGCTCCAGATCTCCTCCGCGTTCGGCCGGGCGATGGAGACGGTCGACCGGGAGGCGATGGCGAACGCGCTGTTCCCGGTCCTGCGGGAGCGGAAGGCGGAGGGGGCAGGCGAGGACTGGCTGCGCCGCGTGGTCGCCGCCACCGCCGAGGGCTACCCCTTCCCCACCAACCTCGACCTCGACCCGCCGGTCGACGGTCTGGCCCCGCCCTCGCAGGCGGACACCCTCTGGCGGGCGGTCACCGAGGACTGGGAGCCGGAGCGGCTGCGGCGGGAACTGACGGCGGGCGCGGAGCGGCGCAGGAGCTGAACCGGCGTGCGCCGGGCCGTCCCACGAACGCCCCGGTGCACCGGGTCACGGTCCTCGACAAAGTAACGGGGCATTACTTTGTGACGCCCCTGCACGTTGGTGAGGGCGTGAAGAACGTCGACATGCTCCTCACCGGCGGCTTCGTCGCGGTCACCGCGGTGGCCGTCCTGACCGTCCACGGCCTTCAGCCGGACCCGTCCGAGGGCCTCTTGTGCGGAACCCGGCAGGTCACCGGTCCGGCCTCGGTACTGTCGCATCCCGCTCCCCACGCGACGGGCCGGCCGAAGGAGGACGACTGAACGAGGACGCGGACGACCACCGGCACTCCGCCCCCACGCGCCGCGAGCGGCTGCGCCGCCAGATGTCGCGGGAGGTCCGGGCCGCGGCGCGCGCGGTCATCACCGACCAGGGGGTGGAGGCGCTGACGCTCGCCGAGATCGCCCGCCGGGTCGGGGTGACCCCGGCGGCTCTCTACCGGCACTTCGACGACCTCGGCGACATCGTCCGGCACACCGCCCGGGACATCGTCGACGAGCTGACCGCGCTGCTGCGCGACTCCGTCGAGGCGGAGCCCGAAGCCGATCTCGCGGCCCGGCTGGTGGCCCCCTGCCGGGTGTTCCGGCGATGGGGGCTCGCGCACCGGCAGGAGTTCGGGCTGCTGTTCGGCACCCCCACGGTGGCCGCCGGTTCCGCCCAGGCCGATCTGACCGGCGACTGGATCCGGGAGCTGGCCGCGGTCTGGGGGCCCGAGCACATCCGGCTGTGGGCGACCCGGCCCTACCCGATCATCGCCGATGCCGACCTCGACCCGAGGCTGCGCCGGCAGATCGCCGCGTACCGCTCGGCCACCGGGGTGGAGATACCGCTCGGCGCGCTGGTGGTCATGCTGTCGTGCTGGCGCTCGCTCTACGGGCAGGTGGCCCTGGAGGTGTTCGCGCACTTCAACCCGTTGATCCTCGACCAGGAGCCGATGTTCGAACTGCTGATGCTCGACCTGGCGACGGGGCTGGGTCTGGGTGCGGACTACCGTCCTCCGCCGGGACTGCGGGTGACGGCGGCCCCGGGGCGCCTCACGGCGTCGGCAGCCCCGCCGGGCGGGAGGGGCGGCCCAGGCGTACCGGCACCCCCGGCGAGTACAGGACGCTGACCGGCTCCCCGTCCGGTGCGGGCAAGCCCGCCGCGGTGATCAGGTTCTCCTCGCAGGTGATCAGCTCGGCGCGGTGCAGCGGCCAGCGCGGATGGTGGTTCGGCAGATAGGCGGCCCCGCCGAAGAAGGCGTTGTGCATGCCCCAGCGGGCGGTGAGGAAGTGCTCAAGCCCGGTCGCTTCCCCGACGGGCACGCCGGGGCGCACCACGACACGGCTGTACGCGCCGCGCGGACCGGGCCAGCGGCGGCGGCTCGTGTACGTCACGACGCCGTCGGCCGCGCGCACCCGCATCCGGGACCAGAGATACGGCAGCCGGAAGCCCGCCCGCCCCATCGCCACCGGGATCAGCCGCGCCGCGTCCATCGACCGGAAGACCACCCCGCGCCGTCCGTGCGCGTCGACCGAGTAGAGCCGGACGTTGGTCTCCGGGAAGGACCCGAGGTAGGGCACCCCGGGCAGCCGGAACCAGCCGACCCGGTGCATCCGGAAGGCGACGAGTCCGACGTACGACATCCCGTCGTACGTGTCGGGCACGGTTCCCCTCGGCAGCAGTCCCGCCACCGTCCCCGGGGCGACCGCCCAGTGCAGGAAGCACAGGTCGAGCCACTGCTGGGTGAGGAGCGGGAAGGTTATGCGGCCGGGGGCGTCGGGCGTGACCGGGGCGGGCTTCTGCACGGCGCCAGCATGCCAGCTCACCCCTCGCGGTCGGGGTCCCTCGGCGGCCGGCCGGACGGGGCATCGCCCGCCGCGAGGTGTTCCAGGACCTCCACCAGCTCCTGGCAGGCGCGCTCCACGGAGCGCCGGGTGTTGCGCTGTTCCATGATCACGGCGGAGAGCAGCAGGGCGGTGAGGGCCATCGTGCCGTTGAAGGCCTGGAGTTTGATCATCACCTCGACCCGGCTGAGGCGGGCGAACGGCCCGGTCCGGTCCGTGGCGGCGATCGTCGCCATGACGGAGGTGAACAGCGCGCAGAGCATGCTGCCGGCCAGCAGGAAGCGCAGGGCCGCCCAGATCAGCAGCGGATAGACCAGGAAGAGCACGCTGACCGTGCTCCGGGTGGCCAGCGGGACGAGGGCGAGGCAGATCACCGCGAGGCCCGCGGCCTCCTTCCAGCGGGAGAGGAGCAGGGGGCCGCGCGCCGCCCGCAGGAGCAGCAGCACGGGTGTGACGATCAGGACTCCCATCGCGTCCCCCACCCACCAGCCCAGCCAGACCGGCCAGAAGGGCTCCGCGGCGAGTTCGCCGGTGAGGATCAGCAGGCCCACGCCGACGCTCGCGCTCAGCAGCATCGCCGTGAGCGCCGCCAGGAAGACCAGGGCGAGCCCGTCGCGTAATCGGGCGAGGTCGCTGCGGAAGCCGACCCTGCGCAGCAGGAGGTAGGCGCAGACGGGGGCGGCGGTGTTGCCCACGACGGTGACCAGGGCGACGGGACGCAGGGTGGTGATCGACAGGAGGACGAGGAGGACACCGAGCGCGATGCCCGGCCAGGCGCGCAGACCGAGGATCAGCAGGGAGGCGACGGCGACGCCGGTGGGCGGCCAGATGGGGGTGAACACGGCGCCCTCGACGACGAGCCGGCGGACGAGCCCCAGCCGTCCGGCCCCGTAGTAGCAGACGGCGACGGCGAGCGTCTGGACGGCGAAGACCGCCGTCCGGCGCAGCTCGAGGTCCCGGATACCCACCACAGCAGCCATCAGACACCGTCCCGCCACGGTCGGCGAGGCGAGAACCGCGCCGTCCGGGCCCCAGGGTCACCTCCGGGGCGTCCGGGGTGTCCCGGGTGTGTCGGTGAGCAGGCCGTCGTGGCCGACCACCAGGACCGCCGCGTCGTCCTCGTGCCCGGAGCGTTCGGCGCCCCGGAGCACGGCGGCGGCGAGCGAACCGGCCTCCATGCCGGCCACGGCGGCGATGCCGGCGAGCCGGACGACCTGGTCGAGGCCCTCGTCGACGCTGAGCCGGGGGCCCTCCACGACCCCGTCCGTGAGCAGGACGAACAGTCCGCCCTTGGTGAGGCGGTAGCGGGTGACCGGGTAGTCGACGCCGGCGACGACACCGAGGGGCGGGCCGCCCTCGTCCTGGGCTATGCCGGATTTGCCGTCGGCGGTGGCCCAGACGCAGGGTATGTGCCCGGCCCGGGCGCTCTCCAGGACCCCGCCGGCCGGATCGAGCCGCATGAAGGTGCAGGTGGCGAAGAGCTCACTGCCGAGGGAGAGCAGCAGGTCGTTGGTGCGGGCGAGGAGCTCGCCCGGCTCACCCGTGACGGAGGCGAGCGCGCGCAGGCCGACCCGGACCTGCCCCATGAACGCGGTCGCCTCGATGTTGTGCCCCTGGACGTCGCCGATGGACAGGCCGATCCGCCCGTCGGGCAGGGTGAAGGCGTCGTACCAGTCGCCGCCGACGTTGAGCCCCGAGCAGGCGGGCGCGTACTGGACCGCGAGCCGGTACCCGGGGGCCACGGGCAGGTCCCGGGGCAGCATGCCGCGCTGGAGGGCGAGCGCCAGTTCGACGCGGGAGCGCTGGAGCTCCGCACGCTCCCGCGCCTGGGCGGTCAGCGACCCGAGCCTGGCCAGCAGCTCGTCGCCTTCGTCCGGGGGGCGCTTGCGGGGCATGGATCACTCCGGGGTGAAATCTGACATTTCACGCCTACAGGATCATATCCGGCCGCAACCCGCCTCCCGCCACCCGAGGGCCGGCGGTGACGAGAGGTCAGATGCGCGCCGGCCCCCGTTCCGTCAGGGCTCCAGGGCCGCCGTCACCACCGCCCTGGCCTCCTCCTGGACGCGGGTGAGGTGCTCGGTGCCCAGGAAGGACTCGGCGTAGATCTTGTAGACGTCCTCGGTGCCGGACGGTCGGGCCGCGAACCAGGCGTTGGCCGTGGTCACCTTGATGCCGCCGAGGGCCGCGCCGTTGCCGGGGGCCTCGGTGAGGACGCCGGTGACGGCCTCACCGGCCAGCGTGTCGGCGGTGACCTGCGCGGGCGAGAGCTTCGCGAGCAGCGCCTTCTCCTCACGGGTGGCGGGCGCGTCGATCCGGGCGTAGGCCGGCTCGCCGAAGCGCTCCGTCATCCCGGTGTAGTGCTCCGAGGGCGTCTTCCCGGTGACCGCGGTGATCTCGGAGGCGAGCAGCGCCAGGATGATGCCGTCCTTGTCGGTGGTCCACACGGAGCCGTCGCGGCGCAGGAAGGACGCGCCCGCCGACTCCTCCCCGCCGAAGCCGAGCGAGCCGTCGACCAGCCCGTCCACGAACCACTTGAAGCCCACGGGCACCTCGACGAGCCGGCGCCCGAGGTCGGCGGCGACCCGGTCGATCATCGACGAGGACACCAGCGTCTTGCCCACCCCCGCGTCGGCGGGCCACTGCTCGCGGTGCGCGAAGAGGTAGGCGATGGCGGCGGCGAGATAGTGGTTGGGGTTCATCAGACCCGCGTCCGGGGTGACGATGCCGTGCCGGTCGGCGTCCGCGTCGTTGCCGGTCGCGATCCGGAACCGGTCCCGCTGTCCGATGAGCGAGGCCATCGCGTACGGCGAGGAGCAGTCCATGCGGATCTTGCCGTCCCAGTCCAGCGTCATGAACCGCCAGGTGGGGTCGGTGAGCGGATTGACCACGGTCAGGTCGAGCCGGTGCTGCTCGGCGATCCGGCCCCAGTAGGCGACCGAGGCCCCGCCGAGCGGGTCGGCGCCGATCCGGATCCCGGCCGCGCGGACCGCGTCCAGGTCCAGGACCGCCGGAAGGTCGGCGACGTACGTGCCGAGGAAGTCGTGGCGCCCGGTGGTGGGCGCGGCGAGCGCCCGCGTGTACGGGATGCGGCGGACGTCCTTCAGACCGGCGGCGATGATGTCGTTGGCCCGGTCCTGGATCCAGGAGGTGGCGTCGGAGCCCGCGGGGCCGCCGCTCGGCGGGTTGTACTTGAAGCCGCCGTCGGCGGGCGGGTTGTGCGAGGGGGTGACGACCACGCCGTCGGCGAGACCGGAGGCGCGGCCGCGGTTGTGGGCGAGGATGGCGTGCGAGACGGCCGGGGTGGGTGTGTAGCCGTCGGCGCTGTCGATGAGCACGGTGACGTCGTTGGCCGCGAACACCTCCAGGGCGGTGACGCGCGCGGGCTCGGACAGGGCGTGGGTGTCGGCGCCGAGGAAGAGCGGGCCGTCGGTGCCCCGGGCCGTGCGGTACTCGCAGATCGCCTGGCTGGTCGCGGCGATGTGGTCCTCGTTGAAGGCGGTGTTCAGGGACGAGCCGCGGTGGCCCGAAGTGCCGAACGCGACGCGCTGCGCGGGGTCGGCCGGGTCGGGGTGCAGCGCGTAGTACGCGGTGACCAGCCGGGCGACGTCGACGAGATCCTCGGGGCCGGCCGGCCGACCCGCTCGCTCGTGCTGCATGTGCCCGCTCCTCCATGTCGGTTGACCATTTGGCTTGCGGTTCCATCTTCCCCCGCCGCGGTGATCACCCGCGACGTCCGTCCACGGGGAGTCGCGGCGGCTCCGCCTTGACCTCGACCGGGCTTGAGGTTCTAGCGTCGGCCCCATGCCATCCACCCAGGCCTTCACCCCCGCCGAACGCGCCTACCTGGCCACCCAGCCCCTGGCCCGCCTCGCGACCACCGGACCGGACGGCGGCCCCCAGGTGCGCCCGGTCGGCTTCGTCGTGAACGAGGACGACACGATCGACATCGGCGGCCCCGCGCTCTCCCGCAGCCAGAAGTACCGCAACGCCCAGGCCCGTCCCGAGGTCTCCCTGGTGATCGACGACATGGCCCCGGCCGACGACCCGGTCGCGCCCGGCTGGGGCCGGGGCGTGGAGATCCGCGGGCGTGCCGAGGTGCTCACGCTGGACGCCCCGCCGATGGCTCCCGACTTCTTCAGCGCCGAGGTGATCCGGATCCACCCGCGCCGGGTCATCGGCTGGCACCTCGAACCGGACGACGGCCGTTCCCGCGCGCGGAACGTGGACCGCCCCTCGCGTTGAGTATCCGTACTCAGGCGCCCGGCCCCCGCCACCCGCGAGACTGTGAACGGATCATCACCCGTCGAGAGGCCGGCCCGTGTTCAGTCGCACCGTCATCGCCCTGACCCCGTTCTTCGGGCGGCTCACCGTCACGAGCGAGATCAAGATGCGGCTGCCCGAGGGGAGCATCTTCGTCGCCAACCACGACTCCCTGGCCGACCCGGCGGTCGTGATGGCCGCGCTGCGCAGCTTCGACCTGAAGCCGGTGGTGCTGGCGACGGCGGGCCTGTGGCGGATCCCGCTGCTCGGCAAGGCGCTCAGCCGTGAGGGGCACATCCCGGTCCACCGCGGGACGGCGCACGCCGCCCTCGCGCTCGACGCGGCCGCCGAGGCCCTGGCCGGCGGCCGTCATGTGCTCCTCTACGGCGAGGGCGGCCTGCCCCGCCGCAGGGACGCGGCCCCCACTCCCCCGGAGCCCTTCCGCACCGGCCTCGCCCGGCTGGCCCGTACGACCGGCGCGATGGTGGTCCCGATCGGCCACGCCGGAGCCCGCCGTATCGCCTCCGGCTCGCCCACGAAGCAGCTCGCCGGCACCCTGACGGCCCCGATCCGCCGCCCCCGCTGCCATGTGCACCTCGGTGCCCCGATCCGCCTCCCCTCCGAGACCGACCGGGGCACGCGAGCGGCCCACCAGGCGGTGACGGCGGCCTGGCGCACAGCGGTCAGAGCAGCGGGCGAGCCGGCTTTGACGACCACACACTGACGTCCGGCGGGTTCGGCGGGGCAACGCGCCGCCTTCCAGGGGCGCGGGGCTGTGTCGATCTGCGGCTCCGCCGCGCGGGCGCGACCAGCCCCCACACACCCGCACCCCGAAAACTACGCATCCCCGGACGGCGGAGCCGTACTCGCCCTCACCACCAACCGCGTCGGCACCAACGTCGTCCCCCGCGCCCCGTCATCCGCATCCCGCATCTTCCGCAGCACGGCCCGCACACACAACCGCCCCACCTCCGCGAAATCCTGGTGCACGGTGGTGAGCGGCGGCATGAAGGACCCCGCCTCGGGAATGTCGTCGAACCCGATGACACTCACATCCTCCGGCACCCGCCGCCCCCGCTCCTGGAGCGCCCGCAGCAGCCCCAGCGCCATCTGGTCGTTGGCGACGAACACCGCCGTGCAGTCCTCGCGCGCGGCCAGCTCGATCCCGGCCAGGTACCCCGACTCCGCCGACCAGTCCCCCCGGATCAGCGGCGGCGCCGTACACCCCGCCTCGGTCAGCGCGGCCCGCCACGCGTCGGTGCGCCGCTGCGCGGCGAAGGAGTCCTCGGGTCCGCCCAGGTGCCACACCGTCTCGTGGCCGAGGCCGAGCAGATGCTGGACGGCGGTCCGGCTGCCGCCCGCCTGGTCGGTGTCGACGACGGTGTAGTGCTCGCCCGCGTCGGAGTCGACGACCAGTACCTGGACGTACGGCGGCAGCATGATCGTCGCCGCGTCCAGCAGATGCACCTCCATGATGACGATCACCGCGTCCACGGCCAGCTCCTCGAGCCGGCTGAACGCGCCGCGCACCTCGTCCTGCGTGGGCAGCGCCACCGGCAGCAGCGTCACGGCGTACCCCTCGGCGGCGGCCGAGTTGGCGATCGCCTCCAGGGTGCGCACATTGCCCGTCGAGGACAGCGAGAAGGTGATCACGCCGATGGTGCGGAACTCCCCGCGCTTGAGCGCGCGGGCGGCGCTGTTGGGCCGGTAGCCCAGCTCCTTCATCGCGGCGAGCACCTGCCGCCGTGTCTCCTCGTTCACACCGGCGTAACCGTTGGAGACCCGGGAGACGGTCTGCGACGAGACGCCCGCCAGGCGCGCCACGTCGGCCATGGAGGCGGTGACCCGGCCCTGTCTCGGCGTTCTCGCCGGGGTTCTTTCAGCCATCTCCATGGCGTCCCCGCCTCTCTGTCTGCACAGGTGTCACGGTCTCCCCCAAAGGACCCTTGACCATCGTAATCAGGGCAGTGTAGACATGCCGCCATCCAATGTTTACGTAAACATAACAGTCCGCCAAGGCTCTTGCGTGGCCGATGTTTGCGTAAACATCATGGTTCCGGTGGGGCGGCCGGGAATCTCCGCACCACCACTGGTTCCACCACCGCACAAGCGAGGAACGACATGACGACGCTGCAACCGCCGGCGGCCGCCGAGCCACGGCAGGCACCGCCTCCGGCGAGACGGGACCGACGCTCCTGGGCGGGGTGGGGTTTCATAGGTCCCTTCGTGGCCGTGTTCGCCTTGGTCTTCCTGGCTCCGATCGGCTACTCGATCTACCTGAGCCTCTTCCGTGACCAGCTCATCGGCGGCAACCACTTCGTCGGCCTGGACAACTACACGCAGGCCCTCCAGGACGACGCCTTCTGGGCGGCGGTCGGCAGGGTGGCACTCTTCCTCGCGGTCCAGGTGCCGATCATGCTGGGCATCGCCCTGCTGGTGGCGCTGGCCCTGGACAGCGGCCGCCTCTACGGCAAGAGCTTCTTCCGGATCACGATCTTCCTGCCGTACGCCGTGCCCGCCGTGGTCGCCACCCTGATGTGGGGCTTCATGTACGGCACCAAGTACGGCCTGGTGGGCGACATCAACTCCGCCTTCGGCACCTCGCTGCCGGACCTGCTCTCCCCGGGCTGGGTGCTCGCCTCCATCGGCAACATCGTCACCTGGGAGTTCGTCGGGTACAACATGCTGATCTTCTACTCGGCGCTGCGGGTCATCCCGACCTCGCTGTACGAGGCCGCGGAGATCGACGGTGCCGGTCAGTGGCGGATCATCAGCTCGATCAAGCTGCCCGCGATCCGGGGCGCGATCGTCATCGCGACGATCTTCTCGATCATCGGCAGCTTCCAGCTCTTCAACGAGCCGAGCATCCTGCGCCCCCTGGCGCTGAACTCCATCACCACCGACTACACGCCGAACTTCTACACGTACTCGCTGTCCTTCAACGGCCAGCAGCACAACTACTCCGCGACGGTGGCCATCATCATGGGCGTCATCACGATGATCGTCGCCTACGCCGTCCAGCTGCGCGGCATGCGCAAGGGAGCGTGACCCGATGAGCACCTCTGTCACCGCCTCCCCCGCGAAGAACACCGCCCCCAGGCTGCGGACCCCCCGCAAGAAGCACACCCCGGGCAAGCCGAGGCGCAATGTGCTGCTGACGGTGCTGATGGGCCTGATGGTCCTCTACACCGTGGTGCCGCTGATCTGGCTGGTCATCAACTCCACGAAGACCCAGACGGGTCTGGCCGAGTCCAACGGGCTGTGGTTCGCCCACGACTTCGCCCTGTGGGACAACGTCCGGGACACCTTCACCTACCACGACGGCATCTTCGGCCGCTGGCTGCTCAACACCCTGCTGTACGTGGTGCTCGGCGCGGGCGGCGCGACGCTGCTGGCGGTGCTGGGCGGGTACGCGCTGGCGAAGTTCGACTTCATCGGCAAGCGCGCGGTCTTCGCCGTGGTCATCGGCGCGGTGGCCGTGCCGGGTACGGCGCTGGCGGTGCCGACCTTCCTGATGTTCAGCAAGATGGGGCTGACCGACACCCCCTGGGCCGTGATCATCCCGTCCCTGGTGTCGCCGTTCGGTCTCTATCTGATGTGGGTGTTCGCCGCCGAGGCGATCCCGACCGAGCTGCTGGAAGCGGCCCGGATGGACGGGGCGAGCGAGGTGCGGACCTTCTTCCAGGTCGCCCTGCCGCTGCTGGCCCCCGGGATCGTGACCGTGCTGCTGTTCACCACCGTCGCCACCTGGAACAACTACTTCCTCCCGCTGATCATGCTCAAGGACCCGAACTGGTACCCGCTGACGCTGGGTCTGAGCGCCTGGAGCTCCCAGGCGCAGACCATCGGCGGTGACGTGATCTTCAACCTGGTGATCACGGGGTCCCTGCTCACGATCCTCCCCCTGATCGGCGCCTTCCTCTTCCTCCAGAAGTACTGGCAGTCCGGCCTCGCCGCCGGAAGCGTCAAGGAGTGACGCGGGCCGCGCCCTCCCCCGAGCCCCACATGTGAGCACGACCGGCACCACCCCCACCCTCACCTGTCCCACCCACGAAGAAGTGGAAACACCCTCATGCGCAGATCAACGAGCCGCATCCTGCGCGGCCTCGCCCTCCTCTCCACCCTCGCCCTCGGCGCCACCGCCTGCGGCAGCTCGGACGACAGCTCCGACACCAAGGCCGTCTCCGCCGGTGACATCCAGTCGGCCCTGAAGAAGGGTGGCTCGATCACCGTCTGGGCCTGGGAGCCCACCCTGAAGTCGGTCGCCGCCGACTTCGAGAAGAAGTACCCCAAGGTCAAGATCAACCTGGTCAGCGAGCGGTCCGGCGACAAGCACTACACCGCGCTGTCGAACGCCATCTCCGCCGGCAAGGGCGTCCCGGACGTCGCGCAGGTCGAGTACTTCGCGCTCGGCCAGTACTCCCTCACCAAGGGCCTGAGCGACCTGGCCCCGTACGGCGCCGGCAAGCTCGCCGCCAAGTTCACGCCCGGCCCGTGGAACGCCGTCAGCGACGGCGACAAGGTCTACGGTCTGCCGATGGACTCCGGTCCGATGGCGCTGTTCTACAACAAGACGGTCTTCGACAAGTACAAGATCGCCGTCCCGACCACCTGGGACGAGTACCTGGACGCGGCCCGCAAGCTGCACAAGGCCGACCCGAAGGCGTACATCGCCAACGACCTCGGTGACGCGGGCTTCACCACCTCCATGCTGTGGCAGGCCGGTTCGCGCCCGTACAAGGTCGACGGCACCAAGGTCGCCATCAACTTCGACGACGCCGGCGCCAAGAAGTTCGAGACCGTCTGGCAGAAGCTGATCAGCGAGAAGCTGCTCGCCCCGATCTCCGGCTGGACCGACGACTGGTACAAGGGCCTCGGCGACGGCACCATCGCCACCCTGGCCACCGGTGCCTGGATGCCCGCCAACTTCGAGACCGGCGTCCCGAACGCCAAGGGCGACTGGCGCGCCGCCGCCATGCCGGCCTGGACCAAGGGCGACAAGGCGAGCGCCGAGAACGGCGGCTCCTCCCTCGCGCTGCCCGCGCTGGGCAAGAACAAGGAACTCGCCTACGCCTTCGTCGAGTACGCGAACGCCGGTGACGGTGTGACCACCCGGGTGAGCGAGGGCGCCTTCCCGGCGACCGTCGCCGAGCTGCAGTCCACCGAGTTCAAGAACAAGGAGTTCCCGTACTTCGGTGGCCAGAAGGCCAACGAGATCTTCGCCGAGTCCGCCGCGAACGTCGCCGACGACTGGTCGTACCTGCCCTTCCAGCCGTACGCCAACTCGATCTTCAACGACACGGTCGGCAAGGCCTACGTCTCCTCCACCACGCTGGCCGACGGCCTGAAGGCCTGGCAGGACGCCTCCGTCAAGTACGGCGAGGAGCAGGGCTTCACCATCGAGAAGTAGTTCTCGGGCAGCAGTACGTCAACGCCGGGCGGCGCGGCTCCCGGGCCGCGCCGCCCCCGTGCACCACCCTTCGGAAGGACCGCCATGATCTCCACCCTCCAGTCCCGCATGCTGCGCGGGGCGGACGGTGACCCCGCCCCGCGACTGGCCTACGGCGCCGACTACAACCCCGAGCAGTGGCCCCGGGACGTGTGGGAGGAGGACGTCCGGCTGATGCGGGAGGCCGGCGTGACCGTCGTCTCCGTGGGGATCTTCTCCTGGGCGAAGATCCAGCCGGGCCCGGACACCTGGGACTTCGGCTGGCTCGACGAGGTCATGGACCTGCTGCACGCGGGCGGCATCGGCGTCGACCTGGCGACCGCGACCGCCTCCCCTCCCCCGTGGCTGACCACCGCCCACCCGGAGATCCTCCCGGTGACCGCGAACGGTGAGACGCTGTGGCCGGGCGCCCGCCAGCACTGGCGGCCCACCTCGCCGGTCTTCCGCGAGCACGCCCTGCGCCTGGTCCGCACGATCGCCGACCGCTACCAGGACCACCCGGCGCTGGTCGCCTGGCACGTCTCCAACGAGCTGGGCTGCCACAACGTCTACGACCACTCCGACGACGCGGCCCGCGCCTTCCGCGTCTGGCTGCGCGCCCGCTACGGCACGCTCGACGCCCTCAACCACGCCTGGGGCACCGCGTTCTGGTCGCAGCGCTACACCGACTGGGAGCAGATCCTGCCGCCCCGGCTGGCCGCCTCGCACCCGAACCCGACCCAGCAGCTGGACTTCAAGCGGTTCTCCTCGGACGCCCTGAAGGACCACCTCGTCGCCGAGCGCGAGATCCTGAAGGAGATCACGCCTGACATCCCCGTCACCACCAACTTCATGGTGATGGGCAACACCAAGGGCATGAACTACCCGGACTGGGCCGACGAGATCGACTTCGTCTCCAACGACCACTACGTCCACCCCGGCCCGCAGGACCGCGACGAGCTGTCCTTCTCCGCCAACCTGACCAGCGGCATCGCCGCCGGGCGGCCCTGGTTCCTGATGGAGCACTCCACCAGCGCGGTCAACTGGCAGCCGGTGAACGTGGCGAAGCGGCCGGGCGAGCTGGCCCGTGACGCGCTGCTGCACGTGGCGCACGGCGCGGACGCGGTGTGCTACTTCCAGTGGCGGCAGTCCGCGGCCGGCGCCGAGAAGTACCACTCGGCGATGGTCCCGCACGCCGGCGCCGACAGCGATGTCTTCCGCGCGGTGGCCGGTCTCGGCGCCACGCTCGAGGCGCTGGCCCCCGTGGCCGGCGCGGAGCGGGAGACCGCGGCCGTCGGCATCCTCTACGACTGGGACTCGTGGTGGGCGAGCGAGCAGGACTCGCACCCCACCTCGCTGCTCGACTACCGGCAGGAGGCGCTCGACTGGTACTCGGCGCTCCTCGCCCTGGGTGTGCGCGCCGACCTGGTCACCACCCGCGCCGACCTCTCCCGCCACCAGGTGCTCATCGCGCCCGTGCTGCACGTCGTGCCCGCCGGACTCGCCAAGGAGCTGACGCGGTACGCCGAACAGGGCGGCCATCTGATCACCACCTACTTCTCCGGTGTCGTCGACGAGAACGACCACGTCTGGCTCGGCGGCTACCCGGGCGCCCTGCGCGAGCTGCTCGGCATCCGCATCGAGGAGTTCGGCCCGCTGCTCGCCGGGGAGGACGTCGAGCTGGACGGCGCCGGCCCGGGCACCCTGTGGACCGACCGGATCACGGTCACCGACGAGGCCGACACCGAGGTCCTCGCGAGCTACCGCACCGGTGTGCACGCCGGCCGGCCCGCGATCACCCGGCGCACCACGGGCACCGGTTCCGCCGCCTACGTCTCCACCCGGCTCGGCGTCGAGGGGCTGCGCTCGCTGCTGCCGCGGCTGCTGGAGCCGGCCGGGGTGAGCAGCGAACTCCCCGAGGAGGCACGGGGCCGGGTCGAGCTGACCGTCCGCCGCGGGGCGTCGGAACGCTTCCTCTTCCTGGTGAACCGCACCGACGAGACGGTGCCGGTGACCGGCCTCGCGGGCGACGTGCTGGTCGGCGACGACCGCACGGACGGCGCCCTGGTCCTCGGGCCGCGCGCGGTCGCCGTACTGCGCCAGGCCCTGTAGGTCCTCCAGCACAACAGGCAGCACCCCACGACTCCCCGGCACGGCCTGACCCGTGCCGGGGGCCATCCCCTCCTGCCCGCGCGGCGGGAGGGGCCCACCACAGCGACCGCACCGCAGTTGGGAGCATTGATGGCACGCCGTACCAGACGGTCCCTCGGGGCCGCCGCGCTGACCGCCCTGGCCACCGGGGCCGCCCTGCTGAGCGTCCCTGCTCAGGCACGGGCCGACGCCGCCGTCACCGTGACGCCGGATCCGTCGTACCAGCAGGACAAGTTCGAGGGCTGGGGCACCAGCCTGGTCTGGTTCGCCAACGCGACCGGCGACTACCCGCCCGCGGTCCGCGAGAAGCTCGCGAAGCTGCTCTTCGGCGACGACGGGCTCGCGCTGAACATCGCCCGCTACAACATCGGCGGCGGCAACGCGCCGGACGTCAAGGACTATCTGCGCGCGGGCGGCGCGGTCGAGGGCTGGTGGAAGGCGCCCGCCGGCACCACCCGGACCGACACCGACTGGTGGAGCGCGGACGACAAGGCGGACTGGAACAAGGACGCCGACGCCACCCAGCGCTGGTGGGTGAACCGCATCAAGAACGACATCGACCACTGGGAGACGTTCAGCAACTCCCCGCCGTGGTTCATGACCGTCAGCGGGTACGTCTCCGGCGGGTTCAACGCCAACACCGACCAGCTCAAGGCCGACTCGGTCGACGACTTCGCCGCGTATCTCGCCGGGGCGACCAAGCTCCTGGAGAAGTCCGAGGGCATCGAGGTCGACACGGTCGACCCGTTCAACGAGCCCAACACCGGCTACTGGAGCACCCGTCTGGGCTCGGACGGCGAGCCCGTCGGCGGCCGGCAGGAGGGCGCCCACATCGGGCCCGAGCTCCAGCAGAAGGTACTCGCCGCGCTCCCGGCCGCGCTGAAGAAGGCCAAGGTCAAGGCCGACATCTCGGCGATGGACGAGACCAACCCGAGCATCTTCGCGACGAACTGGAACTCCTACTCGCAGGCGTCCAAGGACGCCGTCGGGCAGATGAACGTCCACACCTACGGCACCGGGCAGCGCACCACCGTGCGCGATCTCGCCAAGGCCGCCGACAAGCCGCTGTGGATGAGCGAGGTCGAGGGCGACTGGGGCGACGGACAGAGCTTCACCGACATGCGGCCGGGCCTCGGTCTCGCCCAGCAGATCGTCAACGACCTGCGCGAACTGGAGCCCAAGGCCTGGGTGTTCTGGCAGCCGGTCGAGGACTACGACAACATGAAGCCGGGCGGCGAGTCCGCCAAGGGCGGCAACTGGGGTTCCATCCAGCTCCCGTTCAGCTGCACCAGCGCGGACACGCTCCAGTCGTGCCCGATCTACACGAACACCAAGTTCGACACGGCCCGTAACTTCACGCACTTCATCAAGCCCGGCGACAAGCTGATCAAGGTGGACGACACCTCCAGCGCCGCGGCCGTGACGAAGGACGGCAAGGGCGCCTCGCTGGTCCACGTCAACAGCACCGCCGCGGCCCGCACGGTCACCATCGACCTGTCCAAGTTCCGCACGATCAAGAGCAACGCGACCGTCACCCCGACCGTGACCAGCGCCGACGGCAAGCTCGTCCGGCAGGCCCCGGTGCAGGTCGTCGACGGCAAGGCCACCTACACCGTGCCCGCCCAGTCCGTGACCTCCTTCTCCGTCAAGGGTGTCTCGGGTGTCGCGAAGAACGCGGGGCTCTTCAGCAAGGGCCACTCCTACACGCTGACCGGTGTGCAGAGCGGCAAGGCCGTCACCGTCGGGGCCAACGGCACCAACCTGGTGATCGGTGCGGCCAACGGCACGGTCGCGCAGGAGTGGCAGCTCGACGCGCGCCACGGCAAGAAGGGCAACCGTCAGCGGTACGTGTTCGCCAACCCGGCGGAGGGCAAGCGGCTCGCTGTGCGCGACAATGTGCCGGTCGTCGAGCCCGACACGGGTGAGCGTGACCCGGCGACTGAGTGGATCCTGTCCACCACGGGTGACGGCACGTGGACGCTGGTCAATGTGGCCACCTCCCGTGTCCTCGAGGTCGGCGGCCAGGCCACCAACGAGGGTGCCGCCGTGACCACCTGGCAGCCCAACTCCGGGTCGAATCAGCGGTGGAGGATCACCGACGTGACGTCCTGATCTGCCGTCGTCCGTCTGCGGCCGTCGTCGTGGCCGTTCGCGCAGTTCCCCTCGCCCCTTCAGGGTGCCGCCCGTACCGCGAGTTTCGTGGTGCGGGCGGTCTGGGTTGTCGGTATGCGTTCCAGGACTCCGCCGGCGAAGACGTCGTACAGCGGCAGGGTCTCCAGGTGGACGTAGCCGATGTGGCAGTCGCAGACGGCGAGGGGGCAGGCGCGGGGGCGCAGGGCGGCGCGGTAGGTGCCGTCGTAGAGGTTGCCGAGTGCGGCGGGGACGAAGTGGCAGCGGCGGACCGTGCCCTCGCCGTCGACCGAGATCACCGACTCGCCGGTGCGGCAGGGCAGTCCGGCGCTGGTGTGCGGATGGCGGCTGTACGGGAAGAGCGGGTCGAGGGCGGTCCAGTCCCCGGCCTCGGGGTCGGTGTAGGTGTGGCCCTCGGCCGCGTTGATCCACAGGTAGACGTGCTCGGGCAGGTCGGCGCGCAGGCGGCGGGCCGCTTCGAGGTGGTCGGGCAGACCGACGACGCCGACGCTGAAGCGGATGCCCCGGTCGGCGAGGTCGCGGCACTTGGTGAGGAAGCGGTCGTACGGGGTCTGGCCGGGGTGGTACGTGCACCACAGGGCCAGCGTCTCCGGGTCGGCGTCGGCGAGCCAGTCGGTACGGCAGCTGAGGTTGGTCTGGATGGCGACGCGGCGGATGTGTGGGAGGTGGGACAGCTCGGTCAGGGTGCGCCGGTACCAGGAGCGGACCAGGCCCTCCCCCCAGGGTGTGAAGAGCAGGGAGAGCCGGTCGTCCTTCTGGTCCGTGGCCCAGGCCGCGAAGCGTTCCAGCGCGGCGCGGTCGGCGCGCAGTTGGGCGGTGGAGTCGCGGCGCTTGGCGAACGGGCAGTAGGGGCAGTCGTAGTCGCAGGAGGCGAGCGGGCCCCGGTAGAGGAGGGTCAGGTCCATGGCGGCCGGTCACTTCCTCTCGTAGGCGGCCATGGCGGCCCGCACCGCCGGGGAGAACAGCTCGGGGCCGATGGCGTCGGAGTGCGCGAGGCCCTCGGCGGTGAGCCGCACGGTCCGGGAGTCCTCCGTCAGCCAGCCCCGGTCGGCGAATCCGGCGAGCTGCGGGCCGAAGTCCTCGGTGGGGGTGCCGCCGAAGCGCGCGCGGTAGTCCGCGACCCCGAGTCCCTCGGCCTGGAGCAGGGACTGCAGCAGGTGCCGGCGGCGGGACTCGTCGGGCGTCATGGCGTGGCCGACCTCGGCGTGCGTGAAGTCGGTGGTGGTGACGTAGTCGTCGATGATGCCGCGGATCTCGTGCATGCCGACCGCGTAGTCGAAGGAGTAGTGCAGTCCGGCGGTGTAGGAGCGGGCTCCGCAGCCCAGGCCGATCATGCCGTCGGTCTGGCAGGCGTAGTCGTCGGCGCCCTGGGGCGGGGCGTCGGCGCGGCGGAACATCCGCATGGACTGCTGGGTGTAGCCGTGCGCGAGGAGGTGGTCGCGGCCCGCCCGGTACAGGCTCAGTCGCTGCTCGTCCCAGGCCGGGTCGGGGCCGGTCGCGGCGCGCCGGTCGAGGCCGGTGAGGGGGCGGACGTAGAGCGGGTAGAGGTAGAGCTCCTCGGGGCGCCAGGCGAGGGCGGCGTCCAGCGAGTGCCGCCAGCTCTGCTCGGTCTGGCCGTCGATGCCGTAGATGAGGTCGATGTTGAGGACCGGGATGCGCGCGTCGCGGATGCGGGCGAGGGCGCTCTCGACGTCGGTGCGGCGCTGCGGGCGTACGGCGGCCCGGGCCTCGGTCTCGACGAAGCTCTGGACGCCCAGGCTGAGCCGGGTGGCGCCGCGCTCGGCGAGGACGGCGAGCCGGTCGGCGGTGGCGGTGGCGGGCGAGGCCTCGACGGACAGCGGGACCGCGCGCAGGTCGGCGCCCATCCGGTGCTCGGCGATGTCGCAGAGCCGCTCCAGTTCGGCGGCGGTGAGGAAGGTGGGGGTGCCGCCGCCGAACGCGGCCGTGGCGAAGCGGACGGCGTCCGTGTCGCCGAGGGCCTCGCGCACGGCCGTGGCCTGGCGGTCCAGGGCGTCGAGATAGGCGCCGGTGAGGCCGTCGGGGGCGCCGATGCGGGTGAAGAGGTTGCAGAAGCCGCAGCGGACCTCGCAGAACGGTATGTGCAGGTAGAGCGAGAGGGCGTCCTTGGGCTCGGCCGCCCACAGGCTCCGCAGCGCCGGCCGGTCGGTGAGCTTCCGGTAGGCCGTCTTGTGGGGGTAGGCGTAGACGTAGTGCTGGTAGGGGGTTGCCGCGGTCGCGGTGGTCATCGGGCGGCCTCCGCCGGGTCCAGGAAGAAGTGGGCGTACGGCACGGTCCACACCGACGGGTGGCCGAGGCGGTGGCCGGTGTAGCCGTCGTCGCCGTAGGCGGTGCCGTGGTCGGAGCAGACGATCGCGAAGCAGGGGCGCCGGCTGCTGGCGGCGGTGAGGAGCCGGCCGATGTGGCGGTCGACGTACTCCAGGGCGGCGGCGTGGGTCTCCCGGGTGTCGCCGGCCTCGCGGGTGGCACCGGGCTGATGGAACCAGTTCGGCTGGTGCAGGGCGGAGACGTTGACGAAGAGGAACAGCCTCTGTTCGGGCGGGAGTTCAGCGATGACGCGTTCCGCGCAGGCGACCTGGTTCTCGAAGGAGTGCGGTGAGGTGACGCCGAACTCCGGTGCCCAGTGCGACTCGTGGAAGAGTCCGGGCAGCACCGAGCCGAGCGGCCCCTGCTTGTTGAAGAAGCCCACTCCCCCGACGCACACCGTGTGGTAGCCGGCCTGCGCCAGGCCGGAGACCAGGTCCGGGGTGTCGTACACGAAGGTGCCGTCGGCGGTGGTCTCGCTGCCCGCGAAGCTCGCCGCGAACAGCCGCGGGTGCGGGCCGGGCGCCGCCGGGGTCGGCAGGAAGCCCGCGAAGATCGCCTGGTGGGAGGCGTAGGTGAAGCTGCCCGGGGCGTGCCGCTCCTCCCAGCGTCCGCCGGGCAGATGCCGGGCGAGGTGGGGGATGCGGCCCGCCTCCGCCAGCTCCGCGGCCACGTCGTACCGCAGGGTGTCGAGGGTGACCAGGAGGATGTCGTGGCTGCCGACGACGTCCTTCATCGCGGGCGGGTGGGGTTCAGGCATGGGGTGTTCCTCTGTCGTGCCGGTCGTGCAGTACGGCGGCCACCTGGGCGCCGTAGGTGTCCAGTCCCTCGGCGCCGCTGCCGGGCAGGCCGGTCAGCCGGGGCAGCAGGTCGCCGAAGGCGTTGACCTCGCCGACGGCGGCCCTGTGCCAGCCGACGGCCGGGAGCAGGTCGACGCCGACGCAGAGGGTGCGCGGGAAGCAGGCGGCGGCCCGCTCGCACACCCCGAGGACGTCGGCCCAGCGGGTACCGGCCGCCTCGAAGGACCGGCGGACGGCGTCGAGGTCGCCCCGGCTGCCGCCGAGGTGGAGATTGGTCAGGGGTGAGCGGCTGGTGCGGACCACCGCGTGGGTGGCCCGGCCGGCCACGACGACGACCCGCAGATCGGCGGCGCGGCCCTCCTGGGAGGCCTTCGGCAGCCAGCGTTCGAGGTGCAGGCCGTCCGGGGCGAGGGCGTCGACGACGGCCGCGATGTCCCGCTCGCTCTCGTAGCGGCGCACCTTGAGGGAGTTGTGCAGCCGGCCGTCCTCGGCCAGCTCCACCGACGTGGTGGCCCTGATCCGGCCGCCGCCGCCCGCCTCCACCGCGAGGACGCCCGACGCGGACGATCCGTGCGCGGGTTTCACGAACAGCCGGTGCATCCGGTGCGCGCGCATCAGGGCCCGTACGTCGTCCCAGCCGCGCACCTCGGCCGCGTCCGGACCCGAGGTCGGCGAGGCGGGCACGGGGACCCCGGCGGCGTCGAGGACGGCGTGGCAGCGGCGTTTGTCGAACAGGACGGCGAGGTCGTCCGGGTCGTCGAGGCGGCGGCCGCCGCGCAGAGCGCGCACCGCGGCGGTGAGGCGGGCGTACCAGCGGGCCGATCCCTCGACCCGGGTGGGGTCGCCGGGGCCCCGGAGGATCCGGTCGACCTCGGTGTTCTCCCCGGGGGAGTCGACGCGGACGGTCTCGTCGGCGGCGAAGTCGGCTCCGCCGTCGCGCAGGACGTCCGTCCACGGGACGATCCGCGGGGCGGGCAGGCCGGCCGCGAGGACCGCGTCGCCGAAGAGGGCGACGCGGCGGTTCTCGGGGTTGCCGACCACCGCGAAACGCGGCGCCGGCGGGGCGGATGTGCTCACTCGGGGGTGCTCACTCGCCCACGGCGACATAGCGCCAGACCGTGCCGTCGTCCTCGGTGTCCTCGTCGGCGTCGTCGCGGTCGAGGTCCAGTTCGACGCCCGCGAGGGTCTGTCGCAGGCGGTCCTGGAGCGGCTCGGTGAGGTAGTGGTGGTGCAGGTCGAGCTTCTTGAGGTGGGTGAGCGGCTGGCCGCCGAGCAGCGCGGCGGCGCCCTCGTCGGTCAGGATGCCCATGGAGAGGTCCAGCACCTCCAGGCGGGCGACGACCGGCGCGGAGGCGACGGCCGCGGCGACGGCGTCCTGCATCTCGCTGTTGCGCAGGGCCAGATGACGCAGGTGCGGCAGCCGGGCGCCGGACAGGAGGGGCTCCAGGTCGGCGACCTCGCTGTCGCCGCCGTAGTCGGGGGTGCCGAGCCACAGGTCGAGGTGCTCCAGGGCGGGCAGGTCGCTGCCGCCGACCCCGCGCACCACCTCGGCGCCCAGGCCGCCCGCCTCGATGACGAGCCTGCGCAGCGCGCCGTGGCGCACCGCGGGGAACTTCAGCCCGGAGCCGCCGCGCACGCCCAGCTCCTCCAGCGCGGGGTAGGCCTCGAGCAGCGGGGTGACGTCGGTCTGGTTGATCCAGGAGATCTCGCACTCCTCGGACTCCATGTCGCCCACGAACAGGGCGCGCAGCGCGGGGAAGCGGTCGCGGGCGCCGACCAGGGCGTCGACGACGACGGTGGGCTCGGTGTCGTACGCCTCCTGCCAGGGGCCGACGATCAGGGCGCGTACACGGGTGGTGTCGACGGTGGCGCAGAAGCGGTCGAAGGCCGCCGTCCACGGCTCGTCGGAGTCGTAGACGTCGCTGGTGATCCGCCAGGCGAAGCCGTCGGCGTCGGGCAGGTCGCCGGTCGGGGCGTCGGGACCCGGGAAGGAGTAGGCGGGCAGCCCGTACAGCGAGACGAGATGGGTGGCGTAGGACATACGGCTGCTCCTGTGCGGAAAACGTGTGCGATCCCTGATGCCCGCAGTTGTACCAACAGGCACTGACAACGGCCGTCGGCGGGGGCGGGGTTGCGGGGCGGGTCCGGGGCGTTGTCAGTGGTGGCCCGTACGGTCGTTCTCATGAGGCCGGTGCGAGGGCACCCGGCGGTGAGGGGAGAGCCATGTACCGGCAGGGAGACGTGCTGATCGTGCCCGTGGACACGGCGGCGGTGCCGCCGCATGTCGCCCAGGCGCCGCGGGAGGCACGGGACGGGCGGGGGCGGCTGGTGCTGGCGCTGGGCGAGGTCACCGGGCACGCCCACGCCGTGGTGGGGCCGGGTGATCTGGTGCGCGAGCCGGGGCCGTTCGGGCCGCTGCTGCTGCATCTGCCGCAGGGCGGCCGGGTGGTGCACGAGGAGCACGCGGTGATCCCCCTGCCGAAGGGCTGGTACCGGGTGATCCGGCAGCGGGAGTACGTGCCGGGGTCCGTGCGGATCGTCGCGGACTGAACCCGGCCGGGGCGGGACGAGCAGGACGCAACAAGGGTGAACAGGGAGTGGGGGAAAGACCGATGACGACGACGGGTGTGCAGGTGGGGGCCGTGGCCTCGGACGAGAATCTCGCCGCGTGGCGGTCGTGCGCCACGGCGACCGGTCCCGCCGACCGGGCGGCGGCCGAGGCCGGTGTGCGCCGGGCCTACCGGCAGGCCGGGCTGGCCGAGCCGGAGCGGGTGGTGTGGGCGGGTTCGCCGCGCGAGGCGGTGACGCTGATCCGGGCGATGGCGGACACGGGGCCGAGCGTGCGTGAGACCGTGCGCAGCGCCCCCTGGGCGCAGGAGCGGCAGGTGCTGCACTCGGAGTTGGGCACGGCGGGCTGGCCGGCGCACTGGGCGGCCACGGGTGGCCGGCTGTGGGACTCCACCCAGGCGCTGGTGGAGCGGATCCGGACCGGGCTCCTGGAGGAACTGGCCGGCGGGGACACCGGCGAGGAGGCCGCGCGGATACGGCTGATCCTGCTGGACGCGGTGCTGGGGCAGCACGACGCGCCGTGGCTCGCCGCGTTCGCCACCGACGGCGGCCCGCTCGACGGGCTGGCCACGGTGTCCCGCACCGCGGGCTGGTGGTGGCCGTTCGCGAAGGTGGCGGTGGTGTCGGAGCGGCCGGTGGCGCTGCACCGCGACGAGGCGGGCCGGCTCGACCACGGCGACGGCCCGGCGCTCGCCTACCCCGACGGCTTCGCCCTGTACGCCTGGCGGGGCATGCCGGTGCCGGCCGCCTTCCTGGCGGAGCTGCCGTCGCTCACCCCGGAGCGGATCCGGGCCGAGGAGAACGCCGAACTGCGCCGGGTGATGCTGGAGTACTACGGCTACGACCGTTATCTGGCGGACTCCGGTGCCCGCCCCGTCCACCGGGACGGGACGGGCATCCTGTGGCGGATCGACCTCGCGGACGACGAGCCCGTGGTGATGGTGGAGGTCGTCAACTCCACGCCGGAGCCGGACGGCACCCGGCGCACGTACTGGCTGCGGGTACCGCCGTCGACGCGGACGGCGCGGGAGGGGGTCGCCTGGACGTTCGGGCTGGCGGCGGACGTGTACCGGCCGCTGGTGGAGACCTGAGGTCTCAGACCTCGCCAGTGCGGGCCAGCACGTCCGTGACCTGTTCGCGCAGCTGTGCCCGCGCCGGGGCGGGCAGGGCGGCGAGGTCGGTCCGCTCCAGGGCGTGCAGCACCTGGTCGGCGTCCGCGGTGAAGGGGGTGCTCTCGCTGAGCACCTCGTAGCCGTCGCGTACGGCCACCCGCAGCAGCGCGGGCGCCTCGGCGTCGCCGTCGGCGTGCACCGCGGCGGCCACGACGAGCGGGGGCGGGCCGCCCGCGTCGCCCTCCACCTTGCGGTAACCGCTGACCAGGGGGGTGCGCCAGCGCAGGCCGAGCAGCAGCGGACGCTTGGCCACCAGCTCGGTGAGATCGGTGTCGTACACGCTGTCGGGTTCCAGGACCGTGGCGCGGGCGTCCAGCACCAGGGCCGCGGGGAGCAGACAGCGCAGGGTGGAGCCGACGATGTTGCCGCCGACGGTGGCGGTCCGGCGCACCGCGCCGGTGCCGATGCCGGAGGCCGCCCGGTGCAGCACCTCGGGCACGGTGGCGTCGACGCGGTGCAGCAGGACGGCCCCGCCGAGTTCCTCGGCGCCGACGACGTTCGCCTCCGGTACGTGGCGCAGCGACACCGCCTGTTCCGGGAAGCCGTCCCGTTGCCAGGCGGCCCACACCAGTGTGGCCCCGCCGATCGGTACCGCCCCCTCGGCCAGACAGCGCTGGGCGTCGGATATGGAGGAGGGAAGACGCAACTGCACGACAACCGACCTGCCTTCCCGGGTAGTTCGAGGGGAGACACGTGTCACTCCCCCGTGTGATCAATGGCAGAACGGATTCTGCCCAGGCGCACGGGGGCGCATACAGGGCTCATGGCGGCACTCTGTGCCAGGACAAAATGCGTTGCGGCCGGTCCTCCCGCTGCCGACCCTTGCCCCATGTCCTCTGTCCTGCGTCCCGCCGCTCTCACCGACGCGCCCGCCGTGACCGAACTGCTCAACGCCGTCGACCTGATCGAGATCGGCCGGCCCGAGACGGATCTGCACACCGTCGAGGCCGATCTGAAGCATCCCGGGACCGATCTGGAGCGCGACTCCTGGCTCGCCTTCGCGGACGACCGGCTGGTGGCCTACGGGCTGCTGTGGGACGAGTCGGGGGGCGAGCGCGTCGACATCGACCACTACGTCCTGCCCGACCGCCAGGACGCCGGACGGCTCGTCCTGGAGGCGATGGAGGCGCGGGCGCTGGAGCGGGCCCGGGAGAACGGCGCCGGGCGCGCCGTGGTGCATCTGCACCTCAACGTCGCGCCCACGCTGGACACCTCGCTGCTGACGGAACGCGGCTGGTCCGTCGTACGCCGGTATCACGTGCTGCGCCGGGCGCTGGACCCGGACGGGGACCGGGCGCCCGCCCTGCCCTCCGGGGTGCGGCTGCGCCCGTGCGCCACCGAGGCGGACCGGCGGCGGGTGCACGAGCTGTACCAGGCCACGTTCGCCGAGCACTTCGACTTCCAGCCGCGCGGCTACGAACCGTGGCTGCACGACGTGGACGCCGAGGGGCTCGACTGGTCGCTGGTGTGGATCGTCGGCACGGAGGACCTCGGGGACACCGGGTTCCTGCTGGCCCGTGACGACCGTGAGGCGATGGGCTGGATCCGCAGCCTCGGGGTGCTGCGCGAGGCCCGGGGGCGCGGGCTGGCCGGGCTGCTGCTGCGGCACGCCTTCGCGGCCTTCGCCGCCCGGGGCCGGGAGACCGTGGGGCTCGGCGTGGACACCTCCAACGCCACGGGTGCCCCGCAGCTGTACGCCCGCAACGGGATGGGCGTGCACTACGCAGTGGACACCTGGGAGGCCGTACTGCGCTGAAGGGCCGGACCGGCCCTAGGGGGTCGCGGCGGGCAGTCGGGTGGGGACGGCGGGCAGCATCATGCCGTCGCCGATCGGCGCGGTGTGGGGTACGAGGGCGCCTTCCCGGGCGATCCTGAGCAGATCCGGGAGGCTGTAGGGCTCGGCGCCCTCGAGGTCGACCTTGTAGCCCAGGTCGCCGAGGCTCGCGGCGGTCATCCGGCTCAGCGGGTTGCCCGCGCCGGAGATGAACGGCGACATGAGTTCGTTGACGAAGACGGCCTCACGCCAGTGGCTGTCCTGGGTGCCGGGGCCGCCGAAATTCGCGACCGGTACCGGGACGGGTTCGATTTCGCCGAGGAGTGAGGCGAACTCGGACATGGCGCCCAGGCCCACAAAGGTGGGGTTCTCGGTGCCGGCGCCCTTGAGGAGACCGAAGTGCGTCCAGAGGACGCCGATGCCGAGGACGTGTCCCATTTCATGGGTGATCACGTCGACGAGTGTGCCCTCCGCTTCCATCTGGGCGAGATCGGCGGCGTCGAAGCGCATCACGCCCTTCGCCGGCAGATCCGCCCCGAACTGTGCCGAGCCGTCGCGGAAATCGGTGGGTCCGGCCATGCCCAGGATGCGGCCGGGGCCGTCGATGGTCACGCCTTCGGCCTCGATCAGCAGGTCGTCGATGATGTCCTCGCCCACGACAGCGGTGTCCAGGTCACCGACGATGACCCGGGCCCACCGGTCGGCCGCCGCCGCGAAGGCGTCCTGCTGATGGCTGGTCAGTCCGCCGAGGAAGCGGACCTCGATGGTGAACGGTGACGTCGTGGCGGCGACTTCCCTTGCCCTCTCGAAACTGGCGACCGCTCGATACGTCTGGAAATTGTTGGTGGCGACCTTGCCCATTTCGGTTCTCCCGTCCCTCGACCCCCACAAGAATCATCCCCCTCTCGCCACACTAGGCCGAAAGGGTGACCTGTGCCCGTTCGGGAGAATTCAATGGGCAGACAGAAGTGTCGAATTCAATTGAATGCGACCCTGCCCTGAGGTGCAGATGAGCGGCACATTTCCTAGACTGGTATGCGGGCTTTTCCAGGGGGGTTTTCACCGCAGCTTCAGGAGAGATCATGGCCGTGAAGCATGCCGTCCCCCGCGCCGCCCCGCTCTACGCGCTCGCGGCGATCCGCGTGTTCAACGGAGCCACCGGGCTGTTGGCGCCCGAGCTGCTCATCCGGCGTCTGGACCCCGGCCGCGCGCCGCAGAGCCCGGCGGCCGTCTACGCCTTCCGGCTCTTCGGCATCCGTACCGTCCTGCTCGGCCTGGATCTGCTGACCCATTACGGCGAGCGGCTCCGGGAAGACGTGCACGAGGGGATCCTGATCCACGCCAGCGACACCGCGACGGCGGCGATGCTCGGTCTCAGCGGCCGGCTCCCACCGCGCACCGCGATCCTGACCACGCTCATCTCGGCCACCAACACCGCCCTGGCCGTCACGGCCGGCCTCCCGCCGCGCGACTGCGCCAAGGGCAGGCGGACATGACCCCCGCACTGCCCGGGCCCGATGCGGCTCCCCCGGCCGAGACGGGTTTCGACTACGTCGTCGTCGGCGCCGGTGCCGGAGGCGGGCCGCTCGCGGCCAACCTCGCCGCGGCGGGCCGGCGCACCCTGCTGCTCGACGCGGGCGGCGCCACGGAGAACGACGCCTACCTGGTCCCCGCCTTCCACGCCGACGCCTCCGAGGACCCGGTCCAGTGCTGGAACTACTTCGTACGGCACTACGAGGACGAGCGGCAGCAGCGGCGCGACGGCAAGTTCGTCGCGGACCGGGACGGTGTCCTCTACCCGCGCGCGGGCACCGTCGGCGGCTGCACCGCGCACCACGCGCTGATCACGGTCTATCCGTACAACCGCGACTGGGACGCGATCGCCGAGGAGACCGGCGACCCGAGCTGGCACTCCACGGCCATGCGCGGGTACTTCGAGCGGCTGGAGCGCTGCGCGTACCGTCCCCGGCCCAAGGAACCGCCCGCGATCCCGCTGCTGGCGGCGCTGCTGAAGGCGCTGCCGTTCCTCGCGGGCCGGTACCGCAACAGCGCGCGGCACGGTTTCGACGGCTGGCTGCCGACCGCCCTGGCCGATCCCGGACTGATCGTCCAGGACAAGCAGTTGCTGAAGGTGATCCTCTCCGCCGCGGAGAGCGCGCTGGCCGACTTCCTCGACCGGCCGCTGTCCCCGCTGGAGGGGCTCGGCTCCTTCGTCGACCCCAACGACTGGCAGGCGCAGACGCGTGCGCTGCAAGGGCTGTGGCAGATCCCGCTCTCCACGGCGGACGGGCGGCGCAGCGCCGTACGGGAGCGGGTCCGGGCGGTGGAGCGCGAGCATCCGGGCCGTCTGGTGGTCCGTACCCACGCGCTGGCGGCCCGGGTGGTGCTGGACGGCGGCGGGGCGGCGACGGGGGTCGACTACCTGGACGGGGCGCACGTCTACCGGGCGGACCCGGCGAGCGGGCCGGCCGCCGGGCCGCCGGTCCTGCGCAGGGTCCTCGCCTCCCGCGAGGTGATCGTGGCGGCCGGGGCGTTCAACTCGCCGCAGCTGCTCATGCTGTCGGGCATCGGACCGCGTGAGGAACTGAGCCGGCACGGCATCCCGGTGCGGGTCGATCTGCAGGGGGTGGGCGCGCATCTGCAGGACCGGTACGAGGTGGGCGTGGTCAGCCGGATGGACCGGGAGTTCCCCGTCGTCGCGGACTGCGACTTCCACGCGCCGCGGCCCGGGACAACGCCGGACCGCTGTTACCGGGCCTGGCAACGGGGCGAGGGGCTGTACACGACCAATGGCGCCGTCGTCGGCATCACCCGCAAGTCCCTCCCGGAGCTGGACGCTCCCGATCTGTTCGTCTTCGGCGGGCCCTTCGACTTCCGTGGCTACCGGCCCGGCTACTCCCTCGACCTCACCCGCCACCGGGACCGTTTCACCTGGGCCGTCCTCAAGAGCCGTACCCACAACACCGGGGGCCGGGTGCGACTGCGCTCGGCCGATCCCCGGGACACCCCGCTGGTGAACTTCCACTACTTCGCCGAGGGCACCGACAAGGACGACCTGGATCTCGAGGCGATGGCCGACGCCATGGAGTTCGTGCGCGGCATGAACCGCAGGGCCGGTCCGGTGATCCGCGAGGAACTGTGGCCCGGCAAGGAGGTCCGCGGCCACGAGGACATACGCCGCTTTGTCCGGGACGAGGCGTGGGGCCACCACGCGTCCTGCACCTGCCGGATGGGGCGGGCGGACGATCCCTCGGCCGTCGTCGACAGCGACTTCCGGGTGCGCGGGGTGGACCGGCTGCGGGTGGTCGACGCCTCGGTGTTCCCCCGCATCCCCGGATTCTTCGTCGCCCTGCCCGTCTACATGATCAGCGAGAAGGCGAGCGATGTGATCCTCGCCGACCGGGGGACGGAGTGATCCTCCCCGCTTAAGGAGCACCGCGATGACCAAGCACCGACCCCCCGCACCACGGTCCACCACCGGATACCGCGCCTCGCTGCCCTGGCGGATCATCACCGCCGGCGCGGAGTACGTCGACCGGCGCATCGGCTGGGACAAACTGCCCGTGCCGGCCGGTCTGCTGACCCTCCTCGGACTGCGCGTCAGGCTCCGGCAGAAGAATCTCCACGACACCGGCGCGATCCCCTCCGTGAACCAGCCCGATCCCGCGCCCCCTTCCGAGCTGCACCGGGTGAACCGGACCGCGGACGGCAGCCACAACGACCTCGACGAGCCCACGATGGGCATGGCGGGCACCCGCTTCGGCCGGAACATCCCGCTGGACCGCATCGCCCCGGCCGCCCCCGAGGACGTCCTCGCCGAGCCGAGTCCGCGCGAGGTCAGCCGCGCCCTGCTCACCCGGGAGGCGCTGACGCCGGCCGAGTCGGTGAACTCGCTGGTCGCCGCCTGGCTGCAGTTCATGGTCCGCGACTGGTTCAGCCACGGGACGAGCCCCGAGGACCGGCCCTGGGAAGTGCCCCTCATGGACGACGACCCCTGGCCGGAACAGCCCATGCGGATCATGCGGACCCCCGACGACCCGACCCGTGACCCGTCGGCGCCCGCCGGGACGCCCGACACCCGGGTGAACGTCTCCTCGCACTGGTGGGACGCCTCGCAGATCTACGGCACGAACGAGGCGGAACAGCGGCTGATGCGCACCGGCGAGCTGGGCAGGCTGCACCTGTGGGACGACGAGCAGTCCCCGATCCCCTCGGACCCCTCCCGCGATCCGTCGCGCGTGCCCGGCTTCTGGCTGGGTCTGGCGATGATGCACGACCTGTTCACCCGGGAGCACAACGCGATCTGCGACCACCTCCACGGGGCGTACCCCTCGTGGGGCGACGAGGAGCTGTTCCAGCGGGCCAGGCTGGTCAACGCCGCGCTGCTGGCCAAGATCCACACCGTGGAGTGGACGCCGGCCGTGATCAGCCACCCCACGACCGTGACGGCCCTGCGGGCCAACTGGTGGGGCATCGCGGGCGAGCGCGTCCACCGGCTGTTCGGCCGGATCAGCGACAGCGAGGTGATCAGCGGCATCCCGGGCGGAGAGACGGACCACTACGGCGTCCCGTACTCCCTCACGGAGGAGTTCGTCGCGGTGTACCGCATGCATCCGCTGATCCGGGACGAGTGGCATCTGCGCTCCGCCGCCGACGACGGGTCGCTGCGCCACTGCACCCTGCGGGACATCTCGGGGCCCGGGGCCCTGAAGGTCCTGGAGACCACCGGGATGGCGGATCTGCTCTACAGCTTCGGCACCCTGCACCCCGGGCTGGTCACCCTGCACAACTTCCCCAGGTTCCTCCAGGAGTTCGAACGCCCGGACGGCCATCTCCAGGATCTCGCGGCCACCGACATCCTGCGCTCCCGCGAGCTGGGCGTCCCCCGCTACAACGCGTTCCGGCGGCTGCTGCGTCTGAAGCCGGCCGGCTCGTTCGCGGAGCTGACGCACGACGAGGAGTGGGCACGGCAGATCGAGCGGGTCTACGACGGCGACATCGAGAAGGTCGACCTCATGGTCGGGCTGTACGCGGAGAAGCTGCCGGCCGGTTTCGCCTTCAGCGACACGGCGTTCCGCATCTTCATCCTGATGGCCTCGCGCCGCCTGAACAGCGACCGCTTCTTCACCGAGTACTACACGCCCGAGGTGTACTCGCGGGCCGGCATGGCCTGGATCGACGACAACAGCATGGGCACGGTCCTGCTGCGCCACCACCCCGAGCTGCGCACGGCTCTGGCGGGGCTGAAGAACGCCTTCGAGCCGTGGCGAACCGCTGGAAGGACGGTGGACTGACATGGATACGGCGGACAGGACCCGCGAGGAGCGCCGGCGCCAGACCGAGGCGGCCGCCGCGCGGTACGACGAGACCACGCGGGAACGACGGGACGTCGAGCGGCAGCAGGACGCCGGTGTCACCTTCCCCGACTCCGAACAGGCGCTGGCGGCCCGCGCGGCCCGGCTGCTCGACCGGAACGCGGTGTCCCCCGCGCTGGCGGTGGAGGCCGTCCGCGCCGAACCGCTGGCCGCGGGCGCGGCGTACGAACGCATCCTCGGGGTCTCCACGGAGCTGCAGGCCTGGAGCTTCCTGCCGCGCGGCGCCCGGGCGGCGCGGACGGTGGCCCGGATCTCGGTGCGGGAGAACGGGCGCGAGCTTCCGCTCGGCACCGGCTTCCTGGTGTCGCCGCGGCTGCTGATGACCAACCATCACGTCCTGCCCGACGCGGACACCGCCCGGCAGTGCTTCGTGGAGTTCGACGCCCAGGTCAGCATCGAGAACGCACCGCAGGCACCGATCCGGCTGGCCCTCGACCCCGACGGGTTCTTCGCGGCGGACGAACGCCTCGACTACGCCCTGGTGCTGCTCGTCCCGGGCCCGGACGGACGGCCGCCCGGGGAGACGTTCGGCTGGAACCGGCTGAGCGCCCAGCCGGGAAAGCTGGTGATCGGCGAACCCGTCAATGTCGTGGGCCACCCGATGGGGCGGCTGAAGGAGATCGCCGTACGCGACAACACGCTCCAGGTGCGTCTGGACGACTTCCTCCACTACAAGACGGACACCGAGCCGGGAAACTCGGGTTCCCCGGTCTTCAACGACCAGTGGGAGGTCGTCGCGCTGCACCACAGCGGGGTGCCCCGAAAGGACGAGCAGGGCCGGGTGCTCCGCACGGACGGTCAGGTGTGGCGGCCGGGGGACGGCGACGACGCCATCGACTGGGTGGCCAACGAAGGCGTCCGCATCGGTTCCGTCCTGCGGCATCTCGCCGCGCTGCCGCGTACCGCGCGGCCGTCGCCGCTGGAGGAGATGGGCCCCGAGTCGGGTCTGGTCCAGGCGCAGGCCGCGGCCCCCGCCGCTCCCACGGTGACCCCCTCGGTCACGCCGCCGCCTCCCGTCGCCGAGCGGACTCCGGTGCTCACGGGCCTGCGCGCCCGGGCGGGGGCCTTCGGCGGCAACCGGCATCTGGTCTTCCTGCACGGCCGTTCCCAGGAGAAGAAGGACCCCGAAAAGGTCCGCCGGGAATGGGCGGCAGGTCTCAACCAGGGGCTTGTACGGGCCGGACTCTCGCCCGTCGACCCGGAGGACATCTGGTTCCCCTACTACGGCGACACCCTCGTACAGTCCCTCACCACGCACGAGGCGGTGCCCCACACCATCGAGGCGCCGAGCGCCACGGCGGCCGAGGTGGTCGCCCCCTCCTCGCCGTCCGCCCGCGCGGTGTACGAGGAGTTGCTCGGCGAGGCGGCCGCCAAGTGGGACATGCCGCAGGAGCACCAGCTGGCCACCGAGCGCATCGGCCTCGGGGACGTCGTCGGCGCCCTGCACCGGCGGCTGAGCTGGCTGGCCGCCAGGAGCGACCTCGACGCCTGGGCCATCGCCCTCGTCTTCCGTGACGTGGCCGCGTATCTCGACGCCGACCGGCCCGTCCGGGACGAGGTCCTGAACTGCGTGCTGCAGACGGTGCCGGACTCGGGAGACGTGGTCCTCGTCAGCCACAGCCTCGGCACGGTCGTGGCCCTCGATCTGATCACCCGGCTGTCCCCGGGCGTGAACGTCGTGCATCTGACCACCGCGGGCAGCCCCCTCGGGCTGGACAGCGTGTACAGCCGGCTGCTGGTCGGCGGGCCCAAGCGTCCGGACAAGGTGGCGGACTGGCTCAACGCCTGGTGTCCGACGGACGCGGTGGCCATCGGCTGCCCCCTGGGCGACGACTGGGCCGACGGCCTCGTCGACCTCGCCGTCCTCAACGCCCGCGACCGGGCCCACAGCATCGTGGAATACCTCTCCCACACCGAGGTGGCCCGGTCGATCGGCAGCCGTCTCACGGCCTGAACCGGCCGCCCTCCGCCCGCCCTCCGGCCGACGCCCCGTCAGCCGGAGGGCGCGAGCCAGGGCTGAGGGTCGGTGTAGTAGCCGTCGTAGATCACCTCGAAGTGCAGATGCGGGCCGGTGGACAGGCCGGTGGAGCCGACCCGTCCGACCGGGGTGCCGGTCTGCACGGCCTGGCCCGCGGTGACGTCGATCCGGGAGAGATGGCTGTACGTCGTCTGGAGCCGCTTGCCCTCGATGGTGCCGTGGTCGACGACGACCCGGTTGCCGTAGGCCTTGGTCATGGCCGCGAAGACGACCGTGCCCGCGCGGGCCGCGGAGACCTGGGCGCCCTGGGGTGCGCCGAAGTCCACGCCGGTGTGGAGCTTGGTGACACCGGTGAGGGGGTGTTTGCGGGAGCCGTAGGGGGAGGTGATGGTGAGGGTGGTGACGGGCGGGGCGAGGAGGGCGCCGGCCTGGGCGCCCGCCGCGCCGCCGCCGCTCGGGTCCTCGCGGTCGAACTCGGCGTACTTCGCGAACAGGGCCTTGACCTCGCCGAGGTAGGTCGTCGCGTCGGAGGGCACGCGTCCCGCCTTCTTCACGGCGTCCGTGCCGACGGCGTAGGCGGCGAGGGTGAGGTCTACCAGGTCCCCGTTGACGGTTCCGTCGGTTCTCAGGTCGGTGACCTTTCGGGCGAGGGAGCAGTCCTGGCGGCCGAGCGCCATGATCGCGTCGGCCGGATCGCCGGGCGAGGACGTGCCGTTGCCGTCGTCGTCCTTGCCCCAGGTGCGCCACTGGGCGTCGGTGAAGCCCGCGATGCCCTGCCCGGTGGAGGCACCGGCGGAGGCGCCGGCCGTGGCGTTGTCCCAGCCGGTGAGCTGGTCGATCTGGGCGGCGAGCACGGACGGCGTGACGACGGTGCAGGCCTCCGCGGCCTTGCGCAGCCAGGGGCCGTAGGTGTCGTTGACGCCGGCCACCGCGTCCTGCTGGGTACCGCCGCCCGGGGTCCAGTCGTCGGGGAGTCCGCCGGTCAGGGCCAGGACTCCGGCGACGGCGGAGAGGGTGAGCAGTCCGGGAAGGACCAGGAAGACGACGGGGCCGGGACCGCGTCGGCGGGGCTTGGGGGGCGGGACCTGCTCCGGGGTTGCGGGCTCGGTCTCCCGCACCGGGGTGTCGACGGCGTGCTCTTCGCTCACGCGGGGAGCTCCGCGGGGAGTGTGCAGTTGTTCACGGGCGGACGGTAGCCCGTGGCCGGTCCGGTGTCACCGGACGCGAGGGCAGAACCGCTGCCCGCGGGGGCAGCCCTGCCCGGCGGGGGGTGTCGGGGGGCACTGGTAGAAAGAGCGGCGCACTGGCCGGGGCCCCGGGGCCGGCCGTCGTCGCCGCTCGGAAGGAACCCGCGTTGTCCCTCCCCCACATCAAGGAACTGCACGGTCTGCCGGTCCAGCTGTTCCCGCAGCCCCAGGCCGCGGGAGCGCCCTTGCCGGCGGCCGGTTCGGTCGCCTGGAAGCTCTCCAGCGGGCTCAGCGTGGACGAGGAGGACTTCGACGAGCACCTGGAACGCTTCCTCGACACGGTGGACCCGGCCGAGGTACGCGCCCTGGTCCTCGGCGGAGGTGCCTTCGGCGGCGAGCCGGACGGCTGCGACCCGGCCGAGACGGCCGGGCTGCTGGCCGGGGCGGCCGACCGGCTGACCGGTCTCCAGGCCCTCTATCTCGCCGACCTGAACTTCGAGGAGTCGGAGCTGTCCTGGCTGGTCCAGGGTGACGTCAGCCCGTTCCTCGACGCCTACCCCCGGCTGCGGGAGCTGGCGGTGCGTGGCTCGAACGGAGGCTACGGGGACGAGCCGGGAGTGCGGTTCGGTCCGCTGCGCCATGAGCATCTGCGGGTCCTGCGGTTCGAGAACGGCGGGCTGCCCGCCGAGCTGCTGCACGGGCTCGCCGCCTCGGAGCTGCCCGCCCTGGAGCACCTGGACGTGTGGCTGGGCGAGGAGTGGTACGGCCGTTCCGCCACCGTGGCCGACCTGGCGCCGATCCTGGACGGCTCGGGGCTGCCCGCGCTGCGCCGGCTGGGCCTGCAGAACGCCGACATCCAGGACGAGGTGGCCGCCGCCGTCGCCTCGGCTCCGGTGGTGGCCCGGCTGACCGCCCTGCACCTGGGCCGCGGCACCCTCACGGACGCCGGGGCCGAGGCGCTGCTGACCGGTCAGCCGCTGACGCACCTGGAGGAACTGGACCTGCACCACCACTATCTGTCGGACGCGATGGCGGAGCGGGTGCGGCAGGCGCTCGAGCCGCACGGGGTGCGGGTCGACGTGTCCGGCAGGCCGGAGCTGGAGGAGGACGAGGACCGGTACGTGGCCGCCGGTGAGTGACCCCACCGGCGGCCGTCCGTTCAGTCGACGACGACCAGCAGGTCGCCGCCCTCCACCTGCTGGATCCGGTTGATGGCGAGCCGGGTGACCCGGCCGCCCTTGGACGCGGTGATCGTCGCCTCCATCTTCATCGCCTCGATGGTGGCCACCGTGGCACCGGGCGCGACCTCGTCGCCCTCGGCGACGGCGAGCGTCACCACGCCCGCGAACGGGGCGGCGACATGGCGGGGGTTGGCGCGGTCGGCCTTCTCGGTCACCGGGATGTCGGAGGCCGCGGCCCGGTCGCGGACCTGGATGGGCCGCAGCTGGCCGTTGAGGCTGGACATCACCGTGCGCAGTCCGCGCTCGTCGGCCTCGCCCACGGCCTGCAGCTCGATCAGCAGCCGTACGCCGGGCTCCAGGTCGACGGAGTACTCCTTGCCCGGGCGCAGCCCGTAGAAGAAGTCCTTGCTGTCCAGGACGCTGGTGTCGCCGAAGGTCTGGCGGTGCGCCTCGAACTCGCGGGTGGGGGCGGGGAACAGCAGCCGGTTGAGGGTGGCGCGGCGGGACTTCTCCAGGCCGTCGCGGTCCTCGGCGGTGAGGTCGTTGACCGGCTTGGCGTCGGCGCGGCCCTCCAGGGCCTTGCTGCGGAACGGCTCGGGCCAGCCGCCGGGCGGGGTGCCCAGCTCGCCGCGGAGGAAGCCGATGACGGAGTCGGGGATGTCGTAGCGGTTGGGGGCCGCCTCGAAGTCCTGCGGGGAGACCCCGGCGCCGACCAGGTGCAGGGCGAGGTCGCCGACCACCTTGGAGGAGGGGGTCACCTTGACCAGGTGGCCGAGGATGCGGTCGGCGGCGGCGTACATCGCCTCGATGTCCTCGAAGCGGTCGCCGAGGCCGAGCGCGACGGCCTGGGTGCGCAGGTTGGAGAGCTGGCCGCCGGGGATCTCGTGGTGGTAGACGCGCCCGGTCGGGGAGGCGAGGCCCGCCTCGAAGGGGGCGTAGATGCGGCGGACGCTCTCCCAGTACGGCTCCAGGTCGCCGACGGCCTGGAGGTCCAGGCCGGTGGGGCGCTCGGAGTGGTCGGTGGCGGCGACGAGCGCCGACAGCGAGGGCTGGGAGGTCGTCCCGGCCATCGAGGCCACCGCGCCGTCCACCGCGTCCGCGCCCGCCTGGATCGCGGCGAGGTAGGTGGCGAGCTGACCGCCGGCGGTGTCGTGGGTGTGCAGGTGGACCGGCAGGTCGAACTCGCGGCGCAGGGCGGAGACCAGCTTGGCCGCGGCGGGCGCGCGCAGCAGGCCCGCCATGTCCTTGACGGCCAGGACGTGGGCGCCGGCCTCGACGATCTGCTCGGCGAGCCGCAGGTAGTAGTCGAGGGTGTACAGGCGCTCGTTCGGGTCGGACAGGTCCGAGGTGTAGCAGAGGGCCACCTCGGCGATCGCCGTGCCCGTCTCGCGTACGGCGTCGATGGCGGGGCGCATCTGGCCGACGTCGTTGAGGGCGTCGAAGATGCGGAAGATGTCGATGCCGGTGGCGGCGGCCTCCTGCACGAAGGCGTCGGTCACCTCGGTCGGGTAGGGGGTGTAGCCGACGGTGTTGCGGCCGCGCAGCAGCATCTGGAGGCAGATGTTGGGGACGGCCTCGCGCAGGGCGGCCAGCCGCTCCCAGGGGTCCTCGGCGAGGAAGCGCAGGGCCACGTCGTAGGTGGCGCCGCCCCAGCACTCCAGGGAGAGCAGGTCGGGCAGGGTGCGGGCGACCAGCGGGGCGGAGGCGAGGAGGTCCTTGGTGCGGACCCGGGTGGCCAGCAGGGACTGGTGGGCGTCGCGGAAGGTGGTGTCGGTGACGCCGATGGTCGGGGACTCGCGCAGCCAGCGGGCGAAGCCCTCGGCGCCGAGGTGGACCAGCCGCTGCCGGGAACCGGCCGGCGGCTCGCCGGCGGGCAGCGGGGGCAGCTTGGTGGTGGGCTCGATCAGCTCGGGGCGCTCGCCGTGCGGCTTGTTGACGGTGACGTCGGCGAGGTAGGTGAGCAGCTTGGTGCCGCGGTCGGCGGAGGAGCGGGCGGTCAGCAGGTGCGGGCGCTGCTCGATGAACGAGGTGGTGACCCGCCCGGCCTGGAAGTCGGTGTCGTCCAGGACGGCTTGGAGGAACGGGATGTTGGTGGCCACGCCGCGGATGCGGAACTCGGCGACGGCACGCCGGGCGCGCCGGATGGCCGCCTCGAGGTCCCGGCCCCGGCAGGTGAGCTTGACCAGCATGGAGTCGAAGTGGGCGCTGATCTCCGTACCGGCGTGGGTGGTTCCGCCGTCGAGCCGGATGCCGGAGCCGCCCGGGGAGCGGTAGGCGCTGATCCGTCCGGTGTCGGGGCGGAAGCCGTTGGCGGGGTCCTCGGTGGTGATACGGCACTGCAGGGCCGCGCCGCGCAGGGTGACCGTCTCCTGGGAGAGGCCGAGGTCGGCGAGGGTCTCGCCGGAGGCGATGCGCAGCTGGGCCTGGACGAGGTCGACGTCGGTGACCTCCTCGGTGACCGTGTGCTCGACCTGGATGCGGGGGTTCATCTCGATGAAGACGTGGTTGCCGTCGCGGTCGAGGAGGAACTCGACGGTGCCCGCGTTGCGGTAGCCGATCCGGCGGGCGAAGCGGACGGCGTCGGCGCAGATGCGCTCGCGCAGCTCCGGGTCCAGGTTGGGCGCGGGAGCCAGCTCGATGACCTTCTGGTGCCGGCGCTGGACGGAGCAGTCGCGCTCGAAGAGGTGCATGACGTTGCCCTCGCCGTCGGCGAGGATCTGCACCTCGATGTGGCGGGGGTCGACGACGGCCTTCTCCAGGAAGACGGTCGGGTCGCCGAAGGCGGACGCGGCCTCGCGGGAGGCGGCCTCGATGGACTCGCGCAGCACGGCCGGGTCCTCGACGCGGCGCATACCGCGGCCGCCGCCGCCCGCGACGGCCTTCACGAACACGGGGAAGCCGATCTCCTCGGCGGCCCGGACGAGTTCGTCGACGTCGTTGGAGGGGGCGGAGGAGCCGAGGACGGGGACGCCCGCCTCCCGGGCCGCCGCGACGGCGCTCGCCTTGTTGCCGGTCAGTTCGAGCGTGCGGGCGTCCGGGCCCACGAACGTGATGCCGGCCTCCTCGCACGCACGCGCCAGCTCGGGGTTCTCGGAGAGGAACCCGTAGCCCGGGTAGACGGCGTCGGCGCCCGCCCGGCGGGCGGCGGCGACGATCTCCTCCACGGAGAGGTAGGCGCGCACCGGATGACCGGGTTCGCCGATCTCGTAGGCTTCGTCGGCCTTCAGCCGGTGCAGTGAGTTGCGGTCCTCGTGCGGGAAGACGGCGACCGTGCGCGCGCCCAGCTCATAGCCGGCGCGGAACGCACGGATCGCGATCTCACCACGGTTGGCGACCAGCACCTTGCGGAACATCCTGGACCCCTTCAGCCTGACGGTGACGGGACCCATGGTGGCGGTGAGTGACTTTTTTGACCATGTGAGCCGGGCCACTCACCGGCATGTCTCGCTCGATGAGACGTGTTCCGCAGGGCGGATCAGGTCGCGGTGGCGGCCGCCGCCGCCCGGCCCGCCTGGCGTCCGGAGAAGAGACAGCCGCCGAGGAAGGTGCCCTCCAGGGAGCGGTAGCCGTGCACCCCGCCGCCGCCGAAACCGGCGACCTCGCCGGCCGCGTAGAGACCGGGCACGGGGTTGCCGGAGGCGTCCAGGACCCGGCCGGAGAGGTCGGTCTGGAGACCGCCGAGGGTCTTGCGGGTCAGGACGTTGAGGCGGACGGCGATCAGCGGTCCGGCGCTGGAGTCGAGGATCCGGTGGATGGACGCCGTACGGCTGAGGCTGTCACCGGTGTAGTTCAGCGCGTTGCGGATGCCCATGACCTGGACGTCCTTGGTGTACGCGTTGTCGATCTCCCGGTCGCGGGCCTCGATCTGCCGCTTGAGGTCGGCGAGGTCGATCAGTGAGGTGCCGGTCAGCTTGTTCATGCCGGCGACGAGGTCGGTGAGGGTGGTGGCGACGACGAAGTCCTCGCCCTTGTTCTTGAACTTCTCGATCGGCTCCGGGGTCTGCCAGATGCGGGTGAGCAGCTGCCAGATGTTCTTGTTGGTGAGGTCGGGGTTCTGTTCGGAACCGGAGAGCGCGAACTCCTTGGCGATGATCTTCTGGGTGGTGACGAACCAGGAGTAGTCGTAGCCGGAGTCGGTGATGGTCTTGAGGGTGTGCAGGGTGTCGTAGCCGGGGATGTCGGGCGTGTTGAACCGCTTGCCCGTCGCGTCGAACCACATCGAGGAGGGGCCGGGGAGGATCCGGATGCCGTGGCCGGGCCAGATGGGTTCGTAGTTCCTGAGGCCCTCGGTGTAGTGCCACATGCGGTCCGGGTTGACGATCCGGCCGCCCGCCTTCTCGGTGATGGCGAGCATCCGGCCGTCGACGTGCGCGGGGACGCCGGTGACCATGTACTTCGGCGGGGTGCCCATCCGGGCGGGCCAGTTCTGGCGGACCAGGTCGTGGTTGGCGCCGATGCCGCCGGAGGTGACGACGACGACCGGGGCGCGCAGTTCGAAGGAGCCGACGACCGTGCGGGAGCTGGCCTTGCCCCGGGCCGCGCTGCTGGGCTCCAGGACCGCCCCGCGCACCCCGGTGACGACTCCGCCGGTGGTGACGATCTCGTCGACGCGGTGGCGGAACTTGAAGGTGACCTTGTTCGCGTCGACCGCGGCCCGCACCTTCTTCTCGAAGGGCTCGACCACGGCCGGGCCGGTGCCCCAGGTGACGTGGAAGCGGGGTACGGAGTTGCCGTGTCCGGTGGCGAGGCCGCCGCCGCGCTCGGCCCAGCCGACGATCGGGAACCACTGCACGCCGAGCCCGGACAGCCAGGACCGCTTCTCGCCGGAGGCGAACTCGACGTACGCCTTGGCCCAGCGGGAGGCCCAGTAGTCCTGGCCCTTGGGGTCGTCGACGCCCCGGTCGAAGCCGGCCGTGCCCTGCCAGTCCTGCCAGGCCAGGTCGTAGGTGTCCTTGACGCCCATCAGGCGCTGTTCGTCGGAGTTGACGAAGAACAGTCCGCCGAAGGACCAGAAGGCCTGGCCGCCGATGCTCGCCTCGGGTTCCTGGTCGAGCAGGAGCACCTTGCGTCCGGCGGCGGCGAGTTCGGCGGTGGCGACCAGTCCGGCGAGGCCGTGGCCCACGACGATGGCGTCCGCGTCCTGCGACTCGACGGCGAAGGCCGGGAAGGCCTGGGCGGCGAGGGTCGCGCCCGCGACGACCCCGCCGGCCACGGTGAGCGCGTGGCGGCGGGTGATTCCGGCGGCTTCGGGGGTGTCCATGAGCGGCCCTCCTGGTGGCGTCACTGGGGGTGGTGCTTGGGGGATGCTTGGGAAAGGCTTGGTCGGTACATGGGTGGCGTGCGAAAGGGTGCGCCGGGGGCGGCCGCACTGTTACCGTCGGTAGCCCAACAGGAAACCAGGTCGTCACAGCGGTGCGGTAGTGCGTGGGCGCCAACGCGACAACCGCTTGCTTGTGGCCCGGAGACAGCGGCCGGGCGGGGAGGGGACCATGGCGGTCGTGCGCGGATCGGAACCGGTCACGGCGGTGCTGCGGGGCATGGCCGACGATCCGGACGTGTACGGCGAACTGGCGCGCGCGGCCCGCAGCCGCTCCCCCGAGCTGTCCCGGCTCACGGAGGAGGCGACCCGGTCGCATGTGACGGCGGTACTGCGGGCGGCGGCCCCCTGGTTCACGGCACCCGAGCAGGCCGGGCCGGTCGACGAACAGGACTTCACCGCCGCCCTGTTGCTGGGTGCCGACCGGGCCGTGCAGGGCGTGCCGATGACGGTGGTGCTGCGGGGGGTGCAGGCGGCGCTCGCCCGGGTGGCCGAGATCGTCGTGGACCGCTGCCGTTCGGCCGGTGTGCCGGACCGGGTCCTGCTGTCCGTGGTGCTGCGGCTGCAGGAGTACGGCGCCGCGGTGGAACGTCAGGTGATCCACGGCTACCGGGCCGCCGAGCACGACGCGCCGCGCGCGCTGGGGGCCGTGCGCACCCGGCTGCTGCACCAGGCCCTGCTCGGTGAAGTCGCCCCGCGCGCGGAGGAGTTGGCGCGGGCCGGGATCCGGGCGGACGCCGAGGGCCGCTACCACTGCCTGGTCGCGGCGCCCGCGCGCGCCGACGCCGTGCGTTCGGCACAGGGGGCGACCGTGCCGCTCGACGGCCGCACGGTCGGTCTCGGACCCCGTCCGCCCGAGGCCGGGGAGCTCGCGCCGGAGGCGCTCGTGGTGGTCGCGCCCGCCGTCACCCTGCCCGAACTACCGGGCGTGTACCGGCTGTTGGTGCGCGCCGTGGACCTCGGCCGGCAGCAGTCGCTGCATGGCCTGTACGACGTCACGGACTTCGCCGGTCGGATCGCGCTGACCGAACAGCCCTATCTGGGGGCGCTGTTGAGCCGCAGGCTGCTCGGGGAGCTGGATCCGGCGGACGCCTTCCATCGTCAACTCGCGCTCACCGCACTGGCGTTCCTGGACAACGGACGCCGGCTCGACCAGACCGCGGCGGCCCTGTTCACCCATCCCAACACCGTCCGCTACCGCCTCGGCCGGTTGCGTCAGATCACCTCCGCCTCCCTCACCGACGGCGACGGCGGCCCGCTCGCCGCCCTGCACTGGTGGTGGGCGCTCACCGCGTGGCTGGAGACGCCAACACAGCACTGAGCAGGGGGGCTTGGGACCCATGACAGTTTGTTCGACCTGTCGGACATTGTTCGAGAAGTCTTGACGTGACCGTGTACACCGTTTGACACTCTCGCAACATCACGTCACACGGCTGAAACGGCGGTCTCCTATGACGCAGAGAAAACGCTTCCGCTTCCGTGCGAGACGCGGGGCGGGCCAACTGGCCGCCGTGACCGCCGTATCGCTCCTCATGGGTCTCACCGCGACAACCGCACCGGCTCAGGCCGCGGACGACCTCACCGACGGACTCGCCCTCTGGTACAAGCTCGACGGCGCCTCCGGCACGACCGTGCCCGACGCCTCCGGCCACGGCCTGGACGGCACCCTCAACGGCACCGCCGACTGGTCAGGGCAGGGGCTCGGCTTCAACGGCTCGGACACCTACGTCAAGGTGCCGAACGACGTGATGAAGGGCCTGACGTCGATCAGCGTCGCCTTCGACGTGAAGCTCGACGCCGCGCAGAGCACGCCGTACTTCCTCTACGGATTCGGCAACACCAGCGGCAGCAACGGCAACGGCTATCTCTTCGCCACCGGCAACTCGCTGCGCACCTCGATCGCCACCGGCAACTGGTCGACGGAACAGACCACCAAGCCCTCCGACTCCCGCAACCTCACCCGCTCGGTGTGGAAGAACGTCACCTACACCCAGACGGGCACCACGGGTGTCCTGTACGAGGACGGCGTCGAGGTCGCCCGCAACACCTCGGTGACCATCACCCCGGGCGCGATCGGCTCCGGCACGACCACCGCCAACTACGTCGGCAAGTCCGTCTACTCGGGCGACAAGCTGTTCAAGGGCAGCATGCGCGACTTCCGGGTGTACGACCGCGCCCTGGCCGCGTCCGAGGTCGAGCAGCTCGCGCTCCCCGTCGCCACCCAGGGCGTCGAGGACGACAAGGCGGCCCTCGACCTGGGCGACACCAGCGCGGTCACCGCCGACCTCACGCTGCCGAAGACCGGCACGGCCGGCGGCTCCACCATCACCTGGGCCAGCGACGACACCGACCTCGTCACGGACACCGGCAAGGTGACCCGTCCCGCCGCGGGCCGGCCCGACGGCCACGCCACGCTCACCGCGACCCTGAAGAAGGGCACGGTCACCGCCACCAGGACCTTCGACGTGACCGTGCTCTCGGCCTTCGACGACGGGACCGCGACCGAACAGGCCGCCGCGGCGCTGACCGTCCACAACCTCGACGACGTACGCGGCAACCTCACCCTGCCGGCCTCCGGCACCTACGGCACGGCCGTCACCTGGTCCTCCGCCGACCCGGACGTCGTCTCGGCCGACGGCACGGTCCACCGCCCCGCCCACGGCGCGGGCGCCACCACGGTCGAGCTCACCGCGACGGTCACCAAGGGCGACGCGAAGGCGACCCGGGTGTTCACCGCGAAGGTCCCCGAACTCCCCGCGAAGGAAGCCCTCAAGGGCTACATGTTCAGCTACTTCACGGGCGAGGGCACGGCCAACGGCGAGCAGCTCTACGCCGCGCTCAGCAAGGGGAACGACCCGCTGCACTGGCGTGAGCTGAACGACGGCGAGCCCGTGCTGACCTCGACGCTCGGCGAGCAGGGCCTGCGCGACCCGTTCATCATCCGCTCCCCCGAGGGCGACAAGTTCTACCAGATCGCCACCGACCTCAGGATCTACGGCAACGGCGACTGGGACGCCGCCCAGCGCACCGGCAGCAAGTCCATCATGGTCTGGGAGTCCACCGACCTGGTGCACTGGACGAACCAGCGCCTGGTGCAGGTCTCCCCCGACAGCGCCGGCAACACCTGGGCTCCCGAGGCGTACTACGACAGCGACCTCGGCGAGTACGTCGTCTTCTGGGCGTCGAAGCTGTACGACAACGAGGCGCACTCCGGCGACACCTACAACCGGATGATGTACGCCACCACCCGCGACTTCTACACCTTCAGCGAGCCCAAGGTCTGGATCGACCGCGGTTACTCCGTCATCGACTCCACGGTCATCCAGCACGACGGCACCTACTTCCGGCTGTCGAAGGACGAGCGCAACAACACCTCCTCCACGCCCAACAGCAAGTTCATCTTCGAGGAAAAGAGCGACTCGCTGCTGAACCTGTCCTGGGACGCGGTCGCCGAGGGCATCGGCAAGGGCGCGATGAACGCGGCCGAGGGCCCGCTGGTGTTCAAGTCGAACACCGAGGACAAGTGGTACGCCTTCCTCGACGAGTTCGGCGGGCGCGGCTACATCCCCTTCGAGACCACCGACCTCGCCTCCGGCAGCTGGACGCCGGTCGCCGACTACGACCTGCCCTCACGGCCCCGCCACGGCACGGTCCTGCCCGTCACCCAGGCCGAGTACGACCGGCTGCTCACCGCCTACCAGCCGGACCAGCTCGTCACCGGTGTCGAGGACGTCACGGTGAAGACGCGGACCGGCGAGGCGCCGGTGCTGCCCGCGACGGTGATCGCCACCTACTCCGACGGGGTCGAGCGGCCGGTGGCCGTGAGCTGGGACGACGTCCCGGCGTCGGCGTACGCGCAGCCCGGTGAGTTCACCGTGACGGGCAGCCTGCCCGACGGCGCCGCGCTCCCCGTACGGGCCGAGGTGACGGTCTCCGCGGAGGGCGCCGACGTGCCCGCCGACCTGCTGCTGCGCTACGGCTTCGACGAGACGTCCGGCAACATCGCCGTCGACTCCAGCGGCCACGGCTACCACGGCACCTACGTCCGCACGCCCGCCTTCGGCACCGGCGTGAGCGGCGGCTCGTTCAGCATGTCCGGCGCGAGCGACTCGCCGTATGTGAAGATCCCCAACGGTGTGCTGAAGAACGCCGACAGCGTGACCGTCTCGACGTACGCCAAGTGGAAGGGCGGCAGCAACTGGCAGTGGCTGTTCGGACTGGGCCCGGACAGCAACAAGTACCTCTTCGCGAGCCCCTCCAACGGCTCCTCGAAGCTGTACTCGGCCATCACCAAGGCCAGTTGGTCGGCGGAGTCGAAGCTGACGGCGGGCTCGCAGCTCACCGCCGGCGAGTGGCGGCACGTGACCGTCACCCTGGACGGCTCGACCGGCACGATGGTCCTCTACGTGGACGGCATCGAGGCGGCCCGGGCGACCGGCGTCGGCATCAAGCCCTCCGAGCTGTACGACGCCGACAAGGACTACAGCGGCTACATCGGACGCTCCCTGTACGCGGCCGACCCGTACTTCGGCGGTGAGGTCGACGACTTCCGGATCTACGACCGCGCCCTGTCGGCGGCCGAGGTGATGGAGCTCAGCGGCAACACCACGGGCATCGCGCGCGCCACCCACCCGGCGCTCAAGGTCGACGCGCTCATCGACAACGGCGACAGCCGCATCACCCTGCCCCTGAAGGAGGGCACCGACCTCACCGCGCTGGCACCGGAGTTCAGCCTCGCCCACGGCGCGGCGATCAGCCCCGCCTCGGGCAGCGTGCAGGACTTCACCAAGCCGGTGACGTACGAGGTGACGGGCTCCGACGGCAAGAAGCGCACCTGGACGGTCTCGGCGCTCGAGATGAAGAGCCCGGTGCTGCCGGGGCTCAACGCCGACCCGAACATCGTCCGCTTCGGCGACACCTTCTATCTGTACCCGACGACCGACGGCTTCGACGGCTGGAGCGGTACGCAGTTCAAGGCGTACTCCTCGACCGACCTGGTGCACTGGACGGACCACGGCGTCATCCTCGACCTGGGGCCGGACGTGAGCTGGGCGGACAGCAGGGCCTGGGCGCCGACGATCGCCGAGAAGAACGGGAAGTACTACTTCTACTTCTGCGCCGACGCGAACATCGGCGTGGCGGTCTCCGACTCGCCCACGGGTCCCTTCAAGGACGCGCTCGGCGCACCGCTGCTGAAGGCGGGCCAGCTGAGCGGCCAGATGATCGACCCGGCCGTGTTCACCGACGACGACGGTCAGTCGTACCTCTACTGGGGCAACGGCCACGCGTACGTGGCGCCGCTGAACGCCGACATGACCTCGATCGACACCGCGCAGATCAAGGACATCACCCCGAGCGGCTACAACGAGGGCTCGTTCGTGGTGAAGCGCAAGGGCACCTACTACTTCATGTGGTCGGAGAACGACACCCGCGACGAGAACTACCGCGTCGCCTACGCCACCGGCTCCTCCCCCACCGGCCCCTGGACCAAGCGGGGCGTGATCCTGGAGAAGGACGCCTCGCAGGGCATCCTGGGCACCGGCCACCACTCGGTCGTCCAGGTCCCGGGCACGGACGACTGGTACATCGCCTACCACCGCTTCGCGATCCCCGGCGGTGACGGCACCCACCGTGAGACCACCATCGACAGGATGGAGTTCGACGCGGACGGCCTCATCGAGAAGGTCGTGCCCACGCTCACGAGCATCGACCCGGTCGCCGTCGTGCACGCCGGCCCCGACACCACCGGCACGGAGGGCGACGCGATCGCCCTGAACGGCACGCACTCCGGCGCGGGCGGCCCGAAGTGGACGGTCGAACAGGGCGCGCCCTGCACGATCGCCGACGCGGGGGCGGCCCGGACCACGGTGACCTGCACCGACAACGGCACGTTCACCCTCACCCTGACCGGTGGGCGCAGCACCGACACGGCCGTGGTGACGGTCGGGAACGCGGCTCCGGTCCTCACCTCCGCCACCGGTCCGAGGGCTCCGGCCCCGGTCGGCCGCCGGACTTCCGTCGCGGTCTCCTTCACCGACGCGGGCACCGCCGACACCCACACCTGCACCGTCGACTGGAAGGACGGCACCAAGCCGGCGGCGGGCAAGATCATCTCGTCCGGCTGCATCGCGGAGCACACCTACACCTCGGCGGGCCTCCGCCGGCCGGTGATCACGGTCACCGACGACGACGGCGCGTCGGTCGGCCGTACGCTCCCCGAGATCGTCGTGTACGACCGCTCGGCCGGTCCGGTGGTGGGCGCGGGCGCCGTCGGCACCCGGGGCTTCTTCACCGTCGCCGCCCGCTACCTCCCGCAGGCCGCCACCCCGCTGGGTCAGGTCACCTACGTCTCCGGCCCGGCCCGGGTGAAGTTCCGCTCCACCGGCCTCGACTGGCTCGTCGTCACCGGCTCGAAGGCGGTCCTCGAGGGCTCCGGCACGGTGGCCGGCAAGAAGGGCTATGCCTTCCGGGTCACGGCCACGGACGGTCCCGACTCCTTCGCCATCAAGATCTGGAAGAAGTCCGACGGCACGGTGGTCGTCGACACGGGGGCGGGGGTGAAGCCCGGCTCCCTGACGATCGGAACGCACCGCCGCTAGCACCGGGTTAAGGTCATGGGCCCTCTGCGCACGCAGGGGGCCCATGCGCTGTATCCAGGGGGAGACGACAGCATGCCCACACCCGAGCAGATCTGGGACGAGGCCGATCTGCCCACCCGCCGCCTCGCAGGGCTGGCACTCAACCCGTCCACGCCGGAGGACGTCCTGCTCCGGCTGCTCGCGGACGCCCCGCTCGCGGCACGGATGGTGCTCTGCCGGGACCGGGACCTCCCCGAGGCGGTCGTGGACGCGGTCATCGGCCATCCGGACGCGTACACCCGTAGCTTCCTCGCCCGCAACCCCCACGTCGACCCCGCCCAGCGGGCCCGGCTGGTCGACGACAAGGACTGGTTCGTCCGGGCACACCTGTCCGGCGGGCCCCGGACGACCGGACTCATCCGGCCCAGGCCCTTGCCGGACGAAACGGTGGTCCGCATACTCACCACCTACAGCGACGAAGAGCTGGGCAACTCCGTCTACATGCAGTTCTCCGACGAGTTGCGGCGCGCCCTGCCCACCCACCCCGAGCCCAAGGTCCGTGCCTGGGGCGGCCCCCTGGACGAGAAGTACGAGGATCCGGTGTGGGTGGAGAACAACCTGCCGGACCACCCGTGCCATGCCCGGACCTTCACCCTGGTGAATCTGCCCCTCACCAGGACGGTGGTCGACGGTGTCCTCACTCCACCGGCGAGGCCGCAGGAGCGGCGGATGATCGCGGGCAACCCGTCCCTGCCCGCCGATGTCGTGGCCCTGCTGTCCGCCGATCCCGATCCCGAGGTGCGCGAGCGGATCGCCCACCGCGAGGACCTGGGCCCGGACGAGCGCCGGGCCCTCGCCGTGGACCCCGAGCCGAAGGTGCGGCTCGCCGTGTCCGTCCATCCGGCGTGGAGCGAGGAGGAGCGGGCCGGGATCGACTACGAGGTGCCCCTGGACCGCGATTTCGGGTTCTACCCCGAGGCCCTGTGGCCCCGCGATCCCGAGGCCGTACGGCAGGACGCGCTCTCCGGTCATCCGATGCTGCGCCGTAGGGCGGCGAAGGAACACGGTCTGCCGCCGGACCTCCTGGCCCGGCTGGCCGAGGACGACGACCTCGGCGTGCGCGTCCTGCTGGCCCAGAACCATCCCGACGCTCCGGCGGAGCTGTTGCTGCGCAGCTTCCTGGAGTACACGGGCCCGGAACGCGAGCACCTCCTCACCCGGCCGGCCTTTCCGACCGACGGGCTGGCCGGGTACGCCGACCACGCCGATCCGGCGGTCCGTGCCCTGGCCGCGCGGGATCCCGGGACGGCGCCGGAGGTCGTGGAGCGGCTGACCCGGGACCCGGATGCCGGGGTGCGGGCCGTGTTCGCCCGGCATCCTCGGCTTCCGGCGGCCCGGCTGGCCGAACTGCTCGACGACGAGGAGCTGGTGCAGCACGCCGCCGCCAACCCGGCGCTGGGCGTGGACGCCATCCGCGAGCTGGTGGCGGCGCTGCCGGTCAGGTGACGGCCAGCAGGGTCTCGAGGGCCAGAGCCGTCCCCGGATGCCGGGCCAGCAGCTCCGCCCCGGCCGGTTCCGCCGTCTCCCAGGTGCCCTCGCAGCCCAGCAGTGCGGCCAGCGCGTCGCAGGTCGCGGGGTGGGCGGCGAGGAGTGCCGCGCCGCCGCCGGTGGGCGCGGACGGCAGGGCGAGCGGCGGTGCCTCCGGGAGCCGCCACGGCGGGACCCAGCTGTCCAGTTCCGCGAGGCGCGCCGGGAACACGCGGCCCGCCTCGCGCACGATCAGCGGGGCCAGGTCGGTGCCGCCCGCGCGCAGGGTGGTGATGAGCGTCGGCAGCCAGGGCAGCAGGACCCGGTCGGGCAGGCGCGCGAAGGCGTTGGACACCGCCTCGACGACGAAGTCCGCCAGGGCCGGGACCGGTTCGAGGGCGTGCACGAACCCGCTGAGGTAGCGGGGGTAGGCCGGGACGATCAGCGGGTTGGCGAGCAGGTCGTCGCAGCGCTCCCGCAGGGCCGCCCGGGGCAGGGTGCCGAGGTGGGTCTGGGCCGCCCAGAGGAGGGCGGTCCGCGCGGGCTCGGCGGGGTGGGACTGGGCCAGGGCCAGTTCGAGCTGGGTGCGGTCGCAGCCCAGGGAGAGGGCGAGGTTCTCCATGCTGAACAGGAAGCCCAGCATCGCGGCGACCTGACGGACGGTCGCGTCCTCGTCGGCGAACGCGGTCGGCAGCAGCGTGCAGTAGTGCGCGTAGCCGGTCTTGACGAACGACTCGATCCAGGACGGCAGGACCGGTTCGGCGGTGCGGTAGTACGCCAGCAGCCGGCGGACGCGGCCGAGCACCTCCGGGGCGCCGTCGACGCTGCGCTCGGCCGCGAGGACCTCCAGCGCGCGCGTGCCCAGCTCGTCGGCGAGCCGTCGGCTGCGCAGGTACACGATCGCGTCCTCGACCGTCGCGAGGACGGTCGCCGCCGTGGCCTGCGGGGCGTACGCGGTGCGGCGCAGCCGCTGCTCCAGGACCTGCTCGATGCTGACGCCCTCGTAGCCGAGTTCGATGAGCGAGCGCTGATGGGTGCCGAGGGCGAGGTCCCAGGACTCCTGGATGGGGCGTTCGCCGAGGCTGCGGTCGCCCATGATGGGGCGGGCGGCGCCCTGCGGCAGCAGCCGGCGCAGCATCCACAGCACGTCGGAGCAGTGGGCGAGTTCGGGCTGGGCGGCGATGTCCAGCAGGGCCCGCTGGACTCCGCGCTGCTGGAGCCTCAGGTTCAGCGGGGCGAGCCGGTCGTGGACGTCCCGGGCCAGTGGCGGCAGCGCGTCGTAGCCGACCTGGCCGACGCGGTCGCCGCCCATCATGATCTCGACGAGCCGGCCCACGTCCCGCCGGCCCGGCACCCGGTCCTTCTCGATGCACGTGACGGCCGCGTCCTGGAAGTCGTACGGCGTCGGCTTGGCGCGGTCGCGCATGCCGGCCAGGAGGATCGACGTCTCGAAGACAGCGATGGCGTCGGCGGTGGAGGCGAGGTAGCCGTTGCGGCGGGCGGCGCGCACGATCTCCACCGACCAGCCGAGCAGTTCGGCCTCGTCGAGGGCGTCGAGGACGGGCGGCCTCCGCAGGAACCCGGTGAGCCGGTCGGCGGGCACGGGCGGGGCGGCGGCCGGTGGGGCGGCGGGCGCGGGGAGGCTCTTCTTCGGCTTGGTGCCCGCCTGGCCCGCCAGCCGGTAGGGCTTCACCCGGGTGCGCTTGACGTTCTTGGCCCATTCCGTGGCGGCGATGGACACCGAGCCGGCGGCCAGCCCGAACTGGGCCTCGATCGCGGCGTGGCTGGACGGGATCAGCCCGTGCCGCCAGGTGGTGCCGCTGGGCGGACCGATGGTGAAGGCGTCGCTGCCGTGCACGCCGAACTCCTCGACGCGGCTCGCGGCGTGGAAGGCCCCGCAGACGTAGAGGCAGTCGGCGGGGTCGGTGCCGGTGGCGGCGAGGTGTTCCCGCATCCGCGTCCACATGTACCGCTCGCGGTCCTCGTCGACGCGGGCCTTGTGCGCCTCCCCCGGGGCGAGACGGCGGAAGAGGCTGCCGATGAGCAGCATCACCTGGCGGTAGGTGTCGTGGTCGCTGTCGCCGAGGGGCAGTTCGACGTACTGGTGCCACCACTCGGACCAGTGGCGGACCCGGCCGTGACGCAGGAGGTGTTCCTCCAGTTCGGCGAAGCGCGGGCGCAGATCGCCGATCTCCACGCCGACGGCGTCACCGTGCAGGGCGCTCTCCTCGCCGGCCGCCGGCTCTCCCGGGGTCGCTTCCGGGGCTGCTTCCGGTGACTCCGTCTCCTGCTCCCACTGGAACACATGGTCCGAGGACCGGTCGACCAGGACCAGTTCGACGCCGGGGGTGTCCAGGGCGTAGGCGATGGCCTGGTACTCGGCGGAGGCCTCGGTGATCGGGGCGACGACCGACAGCGGGGACCAGTCGGCGGGGAAGCCCTCGACCTCGGACGCGAACGCCTGGACGGCCACCGGGAGGCGGCAGTTGCGCAGCTCGGTGAGGAGGGGGGCCATGTCCTCGCACAGCTCCAGGTAGACCACCTTCGGCTGTTTCTCGCGCAGCCGGCGGGCCATGGCGATCGCCGAGGCCGGTGAGTGGTGGCAGACCGGGAAGATCTCCAGCGGTTCGCGCACCGCGCGCTCGACGTCGTCCACGATGCCCCGCAGGATGCCCTCCAGGGCGCCGGGGCCGTCGGCGAAGGCGGTGGCGGCTTCGTGGAGTTGGCCGCGCAGGCCCTCGAAGGTGCTGCCGGTGGCCGTCTCCGCGCCGCTCATGACAGGGTCGCGATCGCGTCGCGGCCGCCTTCGAGGAACTCCGGCCAGGAGCCGCCCTCTTCCTTGCTGCGCGGCTCGACGACACCGTGCAGGTACTTGTTGAGGATGGCGAGGTCCTCCGGCTCGCGCCGGGCGAGGGAGCCGACGAGCGAGGAGGCGAGGGTACGGGCGGTCAGGGCGCGGTCGCCGAAGAAGTTGCTGTGCAGGATGGCGTCCTCCAGGACGCCGATCTGCTCGGCGGTGGAGAGCGCGGACTCCAGCTTCTCGTCGTCGCTGCCGGCGGCGGCCGCGGAGGCGCGCAGATCGGCGAAGCTCTGGAGGAGCACGTCCAGCAGGGTGGGCGGGACGTCGAGTTCGATCCGGTGGCGGCGCAGCAGTTCCTCGGTGCGGAAGCGGACGATCTCCGCCTCGCTCTTCTTGTTCGTCACGACCGGGATGCGGACGAAGTTGAAGCGGCGCTTGAGCGCGGAGGACAGGTCGTTCACCCCCCGGTCGCGGCTGTTGGCGGTGGCGATGATCGAGAAGCCGGGCTTGGCGAAGACGATGTTCTCCCCGCCGGCGCCGTCCAGTTCGGGGACGGAGATGTACTTCTCGGAGAGGATCGAGATCAGCGCGTCCTGGACGTCGCTGGTGGAACGGGTGAGTTCCTCGAAACGGCCGATGGTGCCGGTCTCCATCGCGGTCATGATCGGCGAGGGGATCATCGACTCGCGCGACTGGCCCTTGGCGATCACCATGGACACGTTCCACGAGTACTTGATGTGATCCTCGGTGGTACCCGCCGTGCCCTGCACGACCTGGGTGGAGTTGCGGCAGATGGCCGCCGACAGCAGTTCGGCGAGCCAGCTCTTTCCGGTGCCGGGGTCGCCGATGAGCAGCAGCCCGCGGTCGGAGGCGAGGGTCACGATGGAACGCTCGACGAAGCTGCGGTCGCCGAACCACTTCTGGTCGATCTCCCGGTCGAGGCCGTCGGCGCGCTCGGAGCCCAGGACGAACACCCGGATCATCTTCGGCGACAGCCGCCAGGAGAACGGCTTGGGGTTGTCGTCGATCGACTCCAGCCAGTCCAGTTCCTCGGCGAACTTGATCTCGGCGGGGGCGCGCAACAGGTCGGTCATCACGGTGCCTTTCAAAAAGAGTGAGGGGTTCTAGGCGAGGAACGTCTTGAGTTCGTCGACGAGCTTGCGGATGTGGCCGGAGATCACCGGTGTGCCCTGGTCCTTGAAGCGCTCCCGGAACCAGGGGTTGACGCTGCCGCGCCCTGAGCTGGTCACCGAGCCGACGGGGATGAACCTGACCCCGGAGCGGTGCAGGGCGGCCATGCTGTCGAACAGCGGCTGGTGGTGCCATTCGTAGAAGTCGGAGATCCACACCACGACGGTGTTGCGCGGCTCGGCGATCTTCGGCTGGGCCAGCGCCATCGCGACCGTGCCGTCGGTGCCGCCGCCGAGCTGGGTGCGCAGCAGGGTCTCGAAGGGGTCGTGCACCCAGGGGGTGAGGTCGACGGCGCGGGTGTCGTACGCGACGAGGTGGACGTCCACCCTCGGCAGTCCGGCGAAGATCGACGCCAGGATGGTGCAGTTGACCATCGAGTCGACCATCGAGCCCGACTGGTCGACGACCACGATGAGCCGCTGGGGTGTCGTCTTGCGGGCGGTGTGCCGGTAGTAGAGGCGGTCGACGTAGAGCCGCTCCTCCTCGGGGCTGTAGTTGGTGAGGTTCTTCCAGATGGTCCGGTCGAGGTCGAGGTTACGGAAGACGCGCTTCGGCGGGATCGAGCGGTCGATCGCGCCGACGGTGGCCTTCTCGACCTGGGTGCGCAGGACCTCCGCGACCTCGTCGACGAAGCGGCGGATCAGCGACTTGGCGTTGGCGAGGGCCACGCCCGAGAGGTTGTCCTTGTCGCGCAGCAACTGCTCGATGAGGGACATGCTCGGGGTGAGACGGGCGGCGAGCGCGGGGTCGGCGAGCACCTCGCGCAGCTTCATACGGCGGACGAGGTCGCCCTCCAGGGCGCCCAGTTCGGGTCCGATCGCCGGGATGAGGTTGCCGAGGTCGGGGGCGGCGCGGTGGCCGCCGGTCCCGGTGGGGCTCACACCCCGGCCCGCGCCTCCGCCCGCGCCCCGTCCGCCGCGCAGGTCGCCGGGTGAGCAGCCCAGGGCACGCTCCAGCCAGCCGGCGTCGGACTGCCACCGGGCGAGCTGCCCGGCGCTGACGGCTCCGCTGCCGGTGGCGAACACGTTGAGCAGCACCTTGGACACGAGGGCCGCGCGGCGCACCTCCGCGGCGCCGTCCCGCGGGTCGTCGCCGTCGGTGTCGGTGTCGGTGTCGTCGGCCACCATCAGCCCGTCGAACGCGTCCGCCAGATGGGGATGGCGCTGCACGATCGAGTCGACGGAGGCATGCGGGTCCAGCAGGGCGGGCGGGAGGCCGATGTCCTCGACGACGGCGAGGCTCGCCGACTCCAGGGCGGCCTGCTCCTCGGGATCGAAGAGACGGGCGAGGAGCCGCCAGTACAGCACCTGCCGACGGTTGTCGTGGGGGTCGGGCTCGGGCACCGCGGCGGCCGTCGTCCCGTTGGCCGGCGTCTCGGTGGTCGGGTCGGTGGTCGGCTCGGTGGTCGGCTCGGTCATTTGCGCAGCAGCCTTCCCGCTCGCTCCCGCAGGACGGTCACGGCGTCGGTGGCGGCCTTCTCCGCCTTGACGCCCGTCCTGTCGGTGGTGCCGCCGGCCCAGGCGCCCGCCTGGAGGGCGACGGTCTTGCGGCGCACGGTGGTCTCGACGGCCAGCGGTTGGAGCCGGAAGACGCCGCCGTCCCAGCGGAGCAGACCGATGCAGGCGCCGGAGGCGGCGACGGCCTCGGGGGTCAGCGGGCCCGCGACCGGGATGCGGTCGGTGTCGACGACGAGGTCGTCGCCCGCGTGGGTGAGGACGAGGGTGTCGCCGTCCCACCGGGTGGCGTAGCCCTCCAGGAACACCGGTTCGGCGAGGCGCGCGGGGTGCCGGTCGAGCGGCGCGGTGGCCGCCGCGGTGGCCGTGGGCAGGGCGACGCGGGCGGTGGCGAAGGGGTCCGCCGGTTCGCCCGCGCGGACCCGGGTGCCGTCCCAGAGGAGGTCGCCCTCCTCGGTGAGGGGCATGGCGTCCAGGTGCACGGCCCGGCCTTCGCCGAGGGCCGCGAGCAGCGAGAGATGCGGGCGCAGCAGCTGCCAGACGCCGGCCGCGACCACGCTGTCCGGCTTGGGCACCGAGACGCTCGCGCGGACCAGCCGGGACGGGGTGCCGTCCTCGGGTTCGAACACGGCGTGGACCTGGGCCTGCGCGGCGGTCGCGTGTTCGTGCAGGTCGGTGCCGAGCGGCAGCAGCCGGCCGGTGGCGGTGCCGGCGGCGGGCCGGTCGACGGCGCCGGGCCGGGTGAGCAGCAGGGCGCGCGCCCAGAGGTCGCCCCAGCGGCGCGCGGGGATCCGCTCCAGGGTGGATCCCGGGCAGGAGGCGGCGAGTTCGGCGGCGAACCCGTCGAGCAGGGCGGCGAGCCGGCGCAGTTCGGGCCGGGGCAGCATCGCCGAGACGATCGGGGCGGCGCCGCCGACGAGTTCGTGGTCGATGCCCTGCCAGCCGGCGCGGGCGAGGTCCGCGAGCCAGGTCCGGGCGGCGGCGAGCAGGTTGGCCTGCTGCGGGTCGCCGGCCGCGGCGGGGGTGTCGTCGGCGCGGGTGCGGCCGGTGGAGGTGTCGGCGCGGGCGGTGAGCGCGTCGTGGGCGGCGCCGAGGAGGGCCGAGCGGGCGGCGGCCAGGGCGAGGAGGTGGTCCTCGTCCGCGGTTCCCGCGGCGGCCTTCTCGACGGCCTCGGCGACCCGGGCGGCCAGCGGGCTGCCGGCGACGGCACGGGCGAGTTCCGCCAGTCCGGCGGCCTGGTCGGACCGGGGCCGCAGCAGCCCGGCGACGAGGCACCGGTCGAGGGCGTCGGCCGCGGCCAGAGCCTCCTCCAGTCCGTCCACCGGGGCACCGAGCACACCGGTGGACTCCACCGCGCCCGGGCGCTCCCCCGCGCCGCCCGGATCCGCGGTCCCCTCGGAGACGGACGCCCCCGTGCTCTCCGCCCGCGTGGGGGCGAACCAGTGCATCTCCGGCAACGGGTCCGTGACCGGCGTCTGTTCGAGATACGCGAGGTGGCGCAGGAACCGGCTGAAGACGGGGGCGGCGGCCGCCTTGCCGTCCGCCTGCGGCGGGTGGGTGCCGGTCATCGCGGTGGTGAGGGCGGCCGCGTCGGGCTCGCCGCCCGTCGGCTCGACGCGCAGATAGCGGGCCACGCGCGGGCCGCCGTACTGGAGGACCGCCTCGGTGACCAGGGCGCGGATGTGGTTGCAGAACGAGCCGCGCGCGCCGCCGCAGGGCCGGTTGTTGTTGGTGCTGCACGCGAAGGCGTAGGTCCCGGCCGCGATCGACGAGACGTAGACGCGCTCGATGTCCGAGCCGCTGGAGACGACCCCTTGCAGGCGTCCCTCGGCCAGTTCGACGAAGGGGACCTTGGCGAGCTTGCGCGGACGGGCGGGCGGCACCACCCGGGCCGTGCTCGCCCTTTCCCAGTTCTCCCGGTCCGACAACTCATCATCTCCTTTGCGGCACACGGCTGCACACGCCGGGGCGGCGCAGCACAGGGGATTCGCCGCACCCGAGCGGCGCGACACCAATCAACTTATCGGCGACCACTGACAACACGTCCGACCTGCGGAAACAGAGCCGGGTGAGGTCTGGGGGCGGCCTCGCCGCGAGGGCGTGGCCGACGGTGTCCGGATCCCGGTCGGGATCGCACCGCAAACGCCCCGCTCTCCTAGAATCCGATCGATCACGGTCGGTGGTGCGGGCAGCCCGGCAGGGGCGGGAGGGACGGGATTGAGCGGGGAGGGAGCGGTGTTCGGGCCGCTGCTGCGGGAGTTGAGGCTGGCCGCGTCGCAGACCATCGAGGGGCTGGCGGAGGCGTCGGGGGTCAGTGTGCGGGGCATCGGCGACCTGGAGCGGGGGCGGCGGGCGGCCCCGCAGCGGCGTACGGTCGCGGCGCTCGCGGACGGTCTGGGGCTGGACGAGGCGCTGCGCGAGCGGCTGCTCGCGGCCGCCCGGACGGGACGCGCGCCGGGATACAGCCCGGTGGGCGTCCAGGCGTTCCCCCGCGGGGTCGACGACTTCGTGGGCCGCGAGGCGCAGTTGGCGCGGCTCGCGGAGCTGGCCGGGCGGCAGGACGAGGCGCAGCCCGTGGTGGTGGCGGTGTCCGGGCCGCCGGGCGCGGGCAAGACGACGCTCGCGCTGTACGCCGCCCGGGCGCTCGCCGACCGGTTCCCCGACGGGCAGTTGGTGGTCGACCTGTGCGGCACCGACGACGAGCCGCCCGGCCCCGCGGAACTGGTGCTGCGCGTGCTCAAGGCGCTCCGGGTGGCCGACCGGGAGCTCGCCCGGGCCGGTCCGCAGGGCCATCCGGCGCTGTACCGGCGGGTGCTGGCGGAGCGGCGCTGTCTGCTGGTGCTGGACGACGCGCGCGACGAGGCCCAGGTACGGCCGCTGCTGCCGGCCTCGGGCGCGGCCATGGTGGTCGTGACCAGCCGGCGCATGCTGACCGGGCTGGACAGTGTGCACCGGCTGCCGCTCGGGGAGCTGAGCCCGGCGGAGGCCGCCGCGTTCCTCACCGCCCTGGTCGGCGCCGAGCGGGCGGCGGCCGATCCGGACGCCGTCGCCGATGTGGCCGGCCGCTGCGGGCATCTGCCGCTGGCGCTGCGGGTGGCGGGCAACTGGCTGGCCACCCGCACCGGCTGGACCGTGCGTCGGCTCGCCGACCGGCTGGCCGCCGAGGACCGGCGTCTGGACGCGCTGTCCGCCGGGGACGTGCGCGTCGCCGCCGCCTTCGACCTGTCGTACCGTCAGCTCACGCCCGCGGCGGCCCGGTTGTTCCGGCGGCTCGCGCTGCTTCCGGGCCCGGACACCGGGGCCGCGGGGGCCGCCCGGCTGACGGGGCAGGCCCTGTTCGACGCCGAGGACACCCTGGAGGAACTGGTCGAGACCGGGCTGCTCGGGGCGTACGGCGAGCGGTACCGGCTGCACGACCTGCTGCGGCTGTACGCGCGTACCCGGCTGGCGGCCGAGGAGGGCGCCGCGGACGCCGCACGCGCGCGTGCGGCACTCGACGACTGGCTGCTGGGGACCACGGTCGTGGCCGGGCGCTGGTTCGAGCCGGACCACGGTGCGCCGCCCGCCGACTTCGACGGGACGGTCGACCTGTCGAGCGCGGCACGGGCCCGCGCCTGGTTGCAGGCCGAGGGCGCGAACTGGCTGGCGGCCCTGCGCGCGGCGGCGGCCGGCGGGGCGCACCGGACCGTGGTGGAGGTGGCGGAGGCGCTGCACTGGTTCTCCGACCAGTGGATCTTCTGGGGGCACTGGCCCGAGGTCTTCGGCGCGGCCGCCCGCAGCGCGCGCGAGCTGGGCGATCCGGTGCTGGAGGCGACGCATCTCAACTACCACGCGTGGGCGCTGCTCACCTGCGAGGGGCTCCCGCACGACAGCCTGGAGCGCTCCGCGGAGGCGCTGGAGGCGGCGCGGCGAGCCGGTGACGTACGGCAGGAGGCGTGGGCGCACATCTATCAGGGGCTGGCGTTCCGCCGGCTGGAGGACCATGTCCCGGCCGCCGGGCACATGCACCGCGCGGTCGCCCTGTTCGAGTCCGCGGGCGATCTGCACGGCAGCCTCCAGGCCCGGCACGGACGCGCGCTCGTCCTGATGGACTCGGGGCGGCCCGAGGAGGCCCTGGTGGTGTACGAGGAGACGCTGGCGTTCCTGGAGCGGGTCCAGGACCGGCTGGCGCCGCACATCGCCGAGTTCGGCCGGGGCGGCATGCACTCGGGCGTGGGGTCCAGTCTCGCCCTGCTGGAGCGCTGGACGGAGGCGGTCGAGCATCACCGTGCCGCCATGGCGATCTGGCGGAGCAGCGGCAACACGGCCATGGAGAGCCGTCAGCTCGTCCACCTGGGCCATGCGCTGGCGTCCGCGGGGCGGTGGGACGAGGCCCGGGAGGCCTTCGCCCGCTGTGTCTCCCTCGGCCCGGACGCCGACCCGCAGCGGGTGACGGCGGCCCGCGACGCACTCGCCCGCCTCGACACGCCCTAGGGCGGCACCGGCGGGCGAGCTCCCCGCGCCGTGGCTCCATCCTCGCCGCCGCCGCTCCCCCGCGTCTTGTCCCGCAGCGCACCGGACTGTTCCGTGCGCGCACAGCCGCGACGGGACGTTTCTGCCTGCTTCCTGCCTGGAGGCGGTCCCGGCCGGCTGCTTGGCTGGAGGCGGCGGGAGAGCGGGCCGCCGCCGGTGCGCGCTCTCCTGTGCCCCGTACGGCAGAGAGGGAGAACCGGGTGAGCCTGGTGTGGACGACGGACGCGGTTCCCGAGGGGGAACGGCTGACGTACTGGCGCGACGCGCTGGGCAGGGCGCTGGTGCCGATGACCGTCACCCCCCGGGGCGACGGGCCGTTCTCGGGCCGGATCTCCAGCGGTCGCCTCGGCTGTCTGTGGATCTCCACCGTGGAGGCGGACGCCCAGCGCGCCAGCCGTACGCCCGCGCAGATCGCCCGTGCCGACGCGGACTGCGTGGCCGTCGGGGTGCAGACGGCGGGCACGGCCACGCTCCTCCAGGACGGCCGGCACGCGCGCGTGGGCGAGGGCGACCTCGTCGTGTACGACACGTCACGCCCGTACGCCCTGGACTATCCGGGGCGGTTCTCGACGCGGGTGCTGCACATGCCCCGGCGCGCGCTCGGTCTGCCGGAGGAGGATCTGCGGCAGGTCACCGGCACCGCGCTCGCGGGCACGGAAGGGGCCGGTGCGCTGCTGGTGTCCTTCCTGACCGGGCTCGCGGCGTCCCTTCCGACCTGTTCCCCGGCGGTCGCGACCCGGCTGGCGGCCAGTGTGGTGGACCTGTTCGGCACGCTGGTGGACGAGCGGACGGCCACCGACGCGCCCGCCCCCGCCGACCCGCACCACCCGCTGGTCGCCCGGGTCCGGGACCACATCGACCGGCATCTCGCGGATCCCGGGCTGTCCCCGGCGGGCATCGCGGCGGCGCACCACATCTCCGTGCGCTATCTGCACCGGCTGTTCGAGGAGGAGGGCGTCACCGTGGCCCGGCTGATCCGGCGGCTGCGGCTGGAGCGGTGCGCCCGCGATCTGACGCGGCGGGACGCGGGGGCGCCCACGGTGTCTGCGGTGGCCCAGCGCTGGGGCTTCGCCAACCCGGCGCATTTCAGCCGGGTGTTCCGGGAGGCCTACGGACGGTCCCCGCGCGACTGGGTGCGCCACGGCGCGGCCGGCTGAGGCCGCGGGGCCGGGGCCCCGGGCGGGCCGCCCGGGGCGGGGTGCCGGGCGGTCACTTCGCCGGACGGCCCGCCCGCCAGGCGCAGAGCACCGCCACTCCGGCGAGGGTGACCGCGGCGGCGCCGATCGCGCGGCCGCCGCCCGCCCGGGTGCGCCAGGCGAGCACGGCGCCGGTCGACTGCGCGGACAGCACCGAGCCGGCGCTGAGCCAGGAGCCCACGGAGGCGACGGACACGGCGGAGCCTACGGAACCCACGGACAGGAATCCGCCGACGGAGCCGACGGACAGCGAGCTGCCCACGGAGCCGATGGAGAGGAACGAGTCGACCGAGCCGATCGACAGCGCCGAGTTCCTCGACCAGAGCGAACGCCAGGAGCCGTCCGCGCCCGCCCGCTCCGCCACCGCTCTCGTCGCTGCCGTCACCGCTCGCGTCATGATCCGATCATAGGGCGGGGGACGTCAGGAGGGCGGCCAGTCGCGGTAGGCGATGCGGGCGCGGTCGTGGATCTCGCCGAGGGTGCCCCATTCGTCGCGGCCCAGCCGGGACAGGGGCCGCAGCCGCCGGATGTCGGGGTGGCCGTCCACGACGACGTCCTCGCGTACGGCGGCGTGCACGACCCGGCCGAGGACCAGGGTGGAGTTGCCGATGCCGAGGGTGGAGTGCAGCCGGCACTCCAGCGCCACGGGAGAGGCGGCGACGCGGGGCGGCTTCACCCGCAGCGAGGGCTCCCGTTCGATGCCCACGGCGTCGAACTCGTCCTCGTCGGCGGGGAAGTCGGTGCCGGTGGCGTTGATCTGCTCGAAGAGCGGCTCGGGCGCGAAGTTGACGACGAACTCGCCGGTGGCCTCGACGTTGCGCAGGGAGTCCTTGCGGCCGACGGAGGTGAACTGGACGATCGGCGGGTCGGTGCAGGCGACGGTGAAGAAGGAGTGCGGGGCGAGGTTGGCGGTCGTGCCGTCGGCGGCGAGGGTGGACACCCAGGCGATCGGACGGGGGACGACGACGGCCGTGAGCAGCCGGTAGAAGGCTCCCGCGCCCACGGACTCGGGATCGAAGTCAACGCGCATACCGGCCACCCTACGGCGCCGCCGTCGCCCCGGCTCGTCCCCAGGTCGCCCCGTTCTTCCGAGGTCATCCCACGTCCCACAGGAACCGGTGGGTGTGGATGGCGAAGTAGGGGAAGGACTGGACCCCGCTCACGCCCTCGGTGGGCCGCACGGTGTCGTTGACGAAGTCGAGCAGGTCCTTCGCGGTGGGGCTGACCACCTCGGCGAACAGGTCGAAGCCGCCCGAGGTGAGCACCGAGTACACCACCTCGGGGTGGGCGGCCAGCGCGTCGGCGACCGGGCGCGGATCGCCGTCGACGGTGATGCCGAGGAGCGCCATGGCCTGGCCGCCCATGGCCATCGGGTCGGTGACGCCGACGACCTGCACGGCACGGGAGTCCAGCAGGCGTTGCAGCCGCTGGCGGGCGGCGGAGGCGGACAGGCCGACCCGGGGGCCGAGGTCGGCGTAGGCGATGCGTCCGTCGGTCTGGAGTTCGCGCAGGATGGCCCGGTCGATGTCGTCCATGTCCCCGGGCCTAGACGGCCGACTCGGCCAGCTCGGCCAGCGCCGCGGCGAACAGGTCGGTGTGGGTGTCGACGTCCTGCTCGGTGGTGTCGGGGCACATCAGGGCCATGCTGTGGAACGGGGTGAGCAGGATGCCCCGGTTGGCGAGGTACAGGTGGAGGAAGTCCTCCAGCTCGGTGTCGCCGGCCGCCGCGGCCTCGGTGCCGGTGCGGGGCGCGGGGTCGGTGAAGCGGTATTCGGTCCGGGCGCCGAGGCGGCTGACCGACCAGGGCAGTCCATGCGCCTCGATGCCCGCGCGGACGCCCGCCTCGAAGCGTTCGGACAGCTTGTGCATCCGGGCGAACGCGTCGTCGGTCAGGACGTGTTCGAGGGTGGCCCGGGTCGCGGCGACGGAGAGCGCGTTGCCCGCGAGGGTGCCGCCGACCCCGCCCATGTCGACGAGGTCCAGGTCGGCGCGGCCCAGCAGCCGGTCGGCGAGGTCGGCGGAGAGGCCGTAGGCGCCCGCCGGGATGCCGCCCGCGATGGCCTTGCCGATGGTCAGCACATCGGGCTCCAGGCCCCAGGCGGCGGTGCAGCCGCCCGGTCCGGCGGAGAAGGTGTGCGTCTCGTCGTTGATCAGCAGCGTGCCGTGCCGGCGCGTCAGTTCGCGCACGCCCTCCAGGTAGCCGGGCTCGGGCAGGACGATGCCGATGTTGGTGAGCGCGGGTTCCATCAGTACGGCGGCCACGTCGCCGTGGGCGAGTTCGCGCTCCAGGTGGTCCAGGTCGTTGAACTCGGCGGCCCGGCTGGTGCGGGTGACGTCGCAGGGGGCGCCGACGTTGCCGGGTCGGGGCGCGCCGTGGCCGTCGGGGCCGGTCACGATCAGGGACTCGTCGACGCTGCCGTGGTAGCAGTAGCTGTTGAACAGGATCTTCGGCCGGCCGGTGACGGCCCGGGCGAGGCGGATCGCCCAGCGGTTGGCGTCGGTGGCGGTGAGCGCGAAGCTCCAGCGGGTCGGACCGAAGCGGCGGGTCAGCTCGGCGCCGACCCATTCGGCGTCCTCGGTGGGCAGCATCGCGGTCGCCCCGCCGAGGGTGGCGAAGCGGTGCTGCACGGCGTCGGCGACGGCGGCCGGGGAGTGGCCCGCCATCGCGCCGGTGTCGCCGAGACAGAAGTCGATGTACTCGTGCCCGTCGATGTCCCGGACCCGGGCTCCCCGCGCGGACTCCAGATACCGGGGGAAGGCGCCGGCCGTCTTGTTCATCCAGGTCATCGGCACCCGGCCGAAGAGATGGTCGGCCCGGGCGTAGGCGTCCCGGGAACGGGGGTTGCGCCGCTCGGCGTCCGCGCTCTCGCGCGCCAGGAGATGACGGATTCGGGCACGGTCCATGGCACATCCCTGGTCGAATCGGGCGACTGGATGTGATGAATCTACGGTCGTCGGCGCGGCGACGGCAAGCGGTGACGCTCGATTCGATCGTGGCGACGCTCGAATCGAGCGTCGGTCGCCGGATTCCGGGGCTGGTCTTCGCGGCGATCGTGAGCGATCATGAACGGTGGTGAACCGGTCATTGCGGATCGGCGTGAAGAGGCGAGAGACGAAGGTCACGAATACGTATCGGACATTTAACACTTCAATCTTCACACCAGTCACACATGTTGGTTAGGTTTGCGCCCAGACCGCACGATCGACTCCGGCGAACGAACGCCGGGTCAGGCGGCCCAACAGCCCGGCAGGGCATTGAGCTTGGGGCACCCCCTCCGTGGGGTCGCCCGGATCCGCGGGCCGGTACGGCCCGGCGGAGCACGGAAGGAGTACGTCTTCCATGGCGACGGACGTCGGCGAGCCGAGCCGGGCGGAGATCCAGCAGGCGGTCAACGCGCTGTACGACCGGGCCGAGAGCGACACCGGGAAGTACAACGTGACGCGTGCCCAGGCCGGCGGCCGGTCAGGGGTCTCCCTCGCGCGCGGCGGACGCGGATCCGACCCGTCGACCGACGCCATGACCCGGAAGTGGTTCGACGGGGCGCGCAACAGCATCGGTCCCACCGTGGCCGCCGCGCTCCCGGCCGACCGGATGCCGGCCCGCCCCATCGGGGGCCCCTCCGGTCCCCGGGTGCCGAAGGAGCTGGAGGAGGCGTTCGAGAAGCGGGCGCCGCTTGCCCTGGAGCCGGGCCGACGGCTCGAACTGGAGGCACCCGCGCGCCAGACGCCGGAACTCCCGGCACGCGGCGTCGCCGCGCTGCCGCCCGCGCCCCAGCCGATGCCCGCGGCGCCCGCGCCGATGGCCCCCGCCGCCCTGGAGCCCGCACCGCCGCAGCCGTCCCAGCCGTCGCCCGCCGAGACGATGGCGATGCCGATGGTGCAGCAGCAGATGGCCCCTCAGGCCGTGGCTCCCCAGGCGATGGCGCCGCAGCAGATGGCCGGGCAGCAGCCGATGGCGCCTCAGTCGGGCATGGCGGGCCCGGGCATGGCGGGCCCAGGCATGGCGGGCCCAGGCATGTCGGGCCCAGGCATGTCGGGCCCGGCGATGACCGCCCAGACGATGGCGGCACCCGTCATGGCGCCGGAGCCCATGGCTCAGCAGCCCATGGCTCAGCAGCCGATGACCGCGCAGGCCATGACCCCGCAGCCGATGGCTCAGCAGTCCATGGCACCCCAGGCCGCGCCTCCCGAGGCCATGGCCGCCCAGCCCATGGCGACCCAGCAGATGAGACCCCCGGCCACCCCCGTGGCGCGGCCCGGGGACACCGCGGCGCAACAGGCGTACCGCGCCGAGGCCACGGCCGCCTGGGCGGGCCAGAACACGTCCTCGCAGGCCGTCCTGAGCTCCGACACGGGCCCGCAGCCGGTGGTGGGCGGCACGGACCAGATGCCCGAGGCGAAGATCATGACTCCGGGCGCCGCGAAGGCGGCGGCCCGGGGCTCCCGGCCCGCACCCGCCTTCCAGCAGTCCGGATACGGCGCGTCGAAGCCCGCGTTCAGCTTCCCGATGCCCGAGGTCGACCCCACGACCGGCACGTTCATCCTCCCGGACTTCGACGCTCCCGCCCCTGCCGCCGCACCGGCACCGGCACCCACTGTTCCCGCGCCGCAGGCAGGCCCGGGCACCGGTTCGTTCGCCTTCCCGATGCCCGACGCGGGCAACGCCACTCCGGCCCCGGGCACCCCGATGCCCCAACAGGGCCCCGGAACCGGCTCGTTCGCCTTCCCCATGCCGGACGCCGCCCCGACGCCCGCCCCGGCGCAGAACGGCCCCGCGAGCGGTTCCTTCAGCTTCCCCATGCCCGGCGCCGACATGGGCACACCCGCCCCGGGCACCCCGGTCTTCCCGCCCTCCGAATTCGGTGTCGCGCAGGCGCCGTTCAGCTTCCCGTACCCCGAGGCGGTGCCCTCGGCCGGTGCGCCGGCGGCCCCGGCCGGCCCCATGACCGGCTCGTTCGCCTTCCCCATGCCCGACGCGGGCATGGGCACGCCCCCGGGCGGCACCCCGATGCCGCAAGCCGGTCTCGGGACCCCGCCGAACGGCACATTCATGCCCGAGGCGGCCCCGGCCGCCCCCGCGCCGGCCTTCGGCTTCCCCGCTCCCGAACTCGTGGGTGCCACGGCCATGACCGGTTTCCCGGCTCCCGCAGCCACCATGGCGGGACCGATGCCGGGAATGACCGGAGCCATGCCGGGGATGACCGGAGCCATGCCGGGGATGACCGGAGCCATGCCGGGGATGCCGGGCATGGCCGACCCCGCGTCCGGCATGGCCGCCGCGATGCCCGGCATGGCGGCCCCGGCCCCGGCCATGGCAGCCGCGCCCATGGCCCCTCCGATGCCCACTCCCGCGCCCGCTCCCATGGCACCGCCGATGGGCCCGCCCGCCGCCCCCGCCCAGGCCGCGGCCCCCATGCCGCAAGCCGCCCCCATGCCCGCGCCGGCGCCCGTGCCCGCCCCCGCCGGCCCCACCTTCGCCGGCACCGGCACGGCCTACCTCGGGAAGGCCGACAAGGCGCTCGCCTTCGCGCGGGCGCAGGTCGGGCGGCCCTGTCTGCCCGGCGCGACGGGGCCGGAGTCGTACGACTGCTCCAGCCTCACCCAGGCCGCCTGGCGGGCCGCCGGAGTGACGCTGCCGCGGGCCGCGATCGACCAGGCGAAGGCCTTCACCCGGGTCGGTCTCGACGAACTCCGCTCCGGTGACCTCGTGTTCTTCCACGACGATCTCAGCCATGTCGGTCTGTGCACGGACGGCGGCATGATGATCCACGCCCCGGGCCCCGGCGCGACCATCCGCGAGGAGCCCGTCATGGCCGTCGGCGAGGGCACGGTCCGGGGCGCCGTACGGCCCGCATGACGTGACGTAACGCTCCCCCGACGCCCCCGAGTCCCCCGACTCCCTCGGCTTCCCCGCGACTCCCCACCGGCCGGGCACGCTTGGCCGGAAGAAGGCCCTCGCCCGGCCGGTCGCCGCCGTCACACTGGCAGGGCCGTGTGAGGGGAGGGGGTCCGGTGGGGGACGTACCGGAGAGCGTGCGGAAGGTGGACCGGGGGCCCGGTCCGCCCGGTTGTCCGGTGAGCCGTGCGGCCGACGGGAGCTGGGTCGTGCACGGGTATCCGGCCGCCCGTGAGCTGCTGCGCAGCGCGGACACCGTCCAGGCGGGGCTCGGGATCGAGACGGTGGAGAAGCTGCCCCGTCGCATCCGCCGGCCCGTGCTGTATCAGGACGGGCCGGAGCACCGGGAGCAGCGGCTGCGGACCGCGCGGTTCTTCAGGCCCCGGCGGGTGGACGAGCACTACCGCGCGCTCATGATCCGGGTCGCCGAGGAACAGGTGGCGGCGCTGCGGGCAGCCGGTACCGCGCAGGTGTCCGACCTGAGCTTCACCATGGCGATCGAGGTGGTGCGGGAGATCATCGGGCTCACGCACAGCCGCCCGGGGCTGAAGCGGCGGCTGGAGCGGTTCTTCCCGGAGGAGTTCGGGCGGCCGGGGCTGACCAGTGTGCGCGGCCTGTACTGGACCGTGCGCGGGAACGCGAACTGGCTGGCGATCCATCTCGCCGACGTCCGCCCCGCGATCCGCGCGCACCGGCGCCGGGAACGGGACGACCTGATCTCTCATCTGCTGGCCGAGGGCTGCTCGCAGGCCGAGATCCTCGGGGAGTGTCTGACGTACGCGGCGGCCGGCATGGTCACCACCCGGGAGTTCATCTCCGTGGCCGCCTGGCATCTGTTCGGCGACCCCGGGCTGCTGGAGCGCTACCGGGCGGCGGCCGAGGCGGAGCGGCTGGCGCTGTTGCAGGAGATCCTGCGGCTGGAGCCCGTCGTCGGGCGGCTGGCCCGCCGGACCACCGCGCCCCTGGCGGTCGGCGGGACGCGGGTGGCGGCCGGTGAGCTGATCACGGTGTACGTGGACGAGGCCAACGCCGATCCGGCGGTGGCGGGCGGCGGCCCGGGGCTGCTGCGCCCCGGGCGGGCGATGGCGCTGGGCGCGGGCGCGGCCGGGCTCGCCTTCGGGGACGGGGCCCACCGGTGTCCGGGCGCCTCCGTCGCCGTACTGGAGGCGGACGTCCTGCTCAGTCGGCTGTTCGCGCTGGACGGGCTGCGGATGACCGGCGTACCGCGGGTGTCGTTCAAGGACGAGATCGGCGGCTACGAGATCAGGGACCTGGTGGTGACCGTCCCGGCGTGACCTGCGGTCGGCCGCGTCAGCGCAGCGCGGAGCCGGTGCGGGCCTGTGCCCTGCGGGCGTTGTTGTAGGCGCGCAGGAGGAGCTTGGAGACCGCGCAGGGCGACCTGTCGACATGGCACTGGCGGCAGGTGCGGGTGTGCTCCTCGTAGGCGGCTCGGGCCTGGTGCAGGGCGTCCTCAGGAGAGGGCATGGGGGGGTCCTCCGAACGGGATGACGAGTGGTCGGGGGCGGACCTACTGACGAGTAGGTCCTACGTCGAAGGAAAGTGGACCATGTTACTGACGGTAGCGGAAAATGGGATTCCGGCCGTTTCGGTAAGGGCCCGTTCCCGGCCCCGTACGAAGTGCGAAAATGCCCGGGATCCGCTCACCACGAGGCGAAGGGGCCGACTTGGCAGGCGAGGACGACGGGCGGCGCGCGGCGGCGGTGTTCGACACGCTGGGGTCCGGATACGAGAAGGCGTTCGCACGCTCGGAGGCGCACCGCAGATCCCTGGAGTGGCTGCTCGGGCGGCTCGCGCCGGGCAGCACGGTCCTGGACGTCGGCAGCGGCACGGGCCGGCCGACCGCCGCGACCCTCGTGGCGGCGGGCCACGAGGTCCTGGGCGTCGACGTCTCCCCGGTCATGGTCGCGCTCGCCGGGCAGCAGGTGCCCGGAGCGGACTTCCGGTGCGCCGACGTACGGGACCTCCCGCTGGAGGAGGGCTCGTTCCACGCGGTCTGCGTCTACTTCTCGCTGCTCCAGATGGACCGCGCGGAACAGTCCGGCCTGATCGGGCGTCTGGCGCGGGCGCTGCGGCCGGGCGGCAGTCTGGTGCTGGCCACCGTGCCGCTGGACGTGGAGGGCGTGGACGCGGTGTTCATGGGCCGGCCGGTCCGGGTCACCAGCTTCGCCGGGGAGGATCTCGTCGAGGCGGTCCGGGCGGCGGGACTGACCGTGCTGGCCGAGGAGGACACGCTGTTCACCCCCGACCATCCGGACGCCGTGCCCGAACCCCACCTCTTCCTGTACTGCGGCAGGGACTGATCAGCGTTCCGCGCGGGCCGCGAGGGAGAGCACCAGGGCCGCCGAGCCCGTGCCGAGGAGCGCGCCCGCGATGACGTCCCCCGGGTAGTGCACGCCGGTGTGGACCCGGGAGTAGCCGACCGCGCAGGCGAGCACGCCCAGCGGGACGGCGGCGGCCGGGAGCGCCGGGCCGACGGCGGCGGCGAACGCGACGGCCGAGGCGGTGTGCCCGGACGGAAAGGACGCCGACGCCGGCATGGGCACATGGCGGCCCGGGAACGGCGAGTCCTCGGCCCGGTGCGGCCGCCGGCGCCGCACCAGCCGCTTGCCGACCAGGTTCGCGGTCGCGGAGGCCACCCCGATGGCGGCGACGCCGAGGACGGCGGCGCGGCGCGAGCGGCCGCCGCACAGCGCCAGTCCGGCGGCGACGGCGAAGGACAGCTTGGAGTGGTCGGCGGCCGCGGACAGCCGGCGCAGCGCGGTGTCCAGGGTGGGGGTCCGGGTGATGGTGACCGTCTCGTAGAGCGCCTGGTCGAGGGTGGCGAGGTCATGGACCAGGTCCGGGGTGGTGAGCTTCGGCAGGCGGTCAGACATCGTAGGCATCCTTGATCGTCTTGGGGTCGTGATGGCCGAGGGCGAGACGCACGATGCGCCGCCAGTCGACCGTCGGCGGCGCGTAGGCGGCGCCGGGGCGGTGCCGGGGCACCCGCACCCGGAGCGCGCTGGGCCGTACGGTGCACACCACCGGGGTGGGCAGTTCGAGCGCCTCACCGTCGACGGCCACCGAGATACGGTCCCGGTCGGCCTCGACGACCACGCGGTGGGGGGTGAGCGTGGTGATGCCGCTGGCCCGTTCGCCGAGCAGGGCGAGTTCGGCGGCCTGCGCGGCGCCCTCCACCCGTACGCCGATCACGCCGAGCAGGCCGGCGTCCAGCCGGGGGCGGCGGCCGCCGCCGAACGGATCGGCGCGGTTGTAGGCGTTGTTGCTGACCAGGAGGGCCTGCGGGGCGTGCAGCAGGGTGTCGTCGGCGTGGACGTCGAGGGTCGGTCCGGCGCCGCCCTGGAGCAGGTCGGGCAGGTACTCCAGGGCGGTGGCGGCCTTGGCGTCGCGGTACTCGGGGTTCTGCACGATCTCGGCGTACGCCCCGAAGGAGACGGTGTTGACGAAGGCCCGCCCGTCGACGTCCCCGAGGTCCACGCGGAGTTCGACACCGTGGGTGAGCGCGTCGAGGCTCAGCGCGGGGTCGGTGCGGTCCAGGCCGAGGTCCATCGCGAAGTGGTTGCGGGTGCCGGCCGCGATGACCATGAAGGGCACGTCGTGCTCGGCGGCGACGGCCGCGACGAGCGCCTGGGTGCCGTCGCCGCCCGCGACGCCGAGCAGGTCCGCGCCCTCGGCGACGGCCTTGCGGGCCTCCGCGACCGGGTCGGTCCAGCCCTCTCCGGTGCCGAGCAGCACCACCTTGGCGCCCAGCGCCTCGGCGCGCGCCACGAGGCCGAACTTCTCGACCTTCCCGCCGCCCGACCGCACGTTCATGATCAGGACGGGCCTGCGGGGCGGCGGGACACGGCGGCCGTGGGTGCCCTTCGGGCGGCGCAGACTGCGCAGCGACTGACGGGCCGAGGCCAGGGCGGCACCCCACAGGGCGACGGCGCCGACCGCGACCACCCACAGCCCCGACGTGGCGTACAGGACCAGCACGCCCACGGGCGCGAGGACGGCGAGCACCCCGCCCAGGAACCGGGCGCCGCCCCGGCGGGCGAGCATCCACCACACGCCGGCCCCGGCCAGGGCGAGTCCGGCGAGGCCGGTGAGCAGGACGACCCAGCCCCCGGACCCGGCGCCGCCCGCCACGACCGCCGCGCAGCCGAGGACGAGGACCAGGGCGAGCCGGGCCCATCTGCGTGCGCGGGCGACGGCGTCCTTGGCCGTGATCCCCGCGGTCCACTTCGAAAGCGTCTCGTTCACCGTGCGCCCGCCATGCTCCGGGGTCCCCTCGAGGTATCTGGACAGCAGTCGGTCAATTGTCCATGGCACAGCAACCCGGAGTGACCGCCGGGTCGTTGGAAGGCTCCATACGGCAGAAGCAGGACGCCCGGACGGGTACGTCGGCCAGCGCGGCCGCGAGCTTCAGCTGCTGGGCGACGATCCGGGCCTCGGCGTCCTTGCCCCGGCGGACCAGGCACTCGTGGAAGCCGTGCAGGGACCAGACGTTGCCCGGGTGCTGGGAGGGCCGCGGCAGGGTGTCGTCGAGCCCGAGGTCGGCGCGGTAGACGGCCTCCGCCTCCGCGACCCGGCCCTGTTCCAGGAGCAGGGCGCCGTAGGCGTGCCGGGTCGGCTGCATCCAGCCCCACGGCTCGTCGTACGGCAGCCCGTCGTCGAGGGCGATCGACCGTTCGAGGGCGGCGAAGGCGAGGTCGTGACGGCCCTTGCGGTACTCCAGCTCTCCGTCGAGCATCGCGTCGGCGATCGCGAGGATGTCCGCGCAGGTGTTGTTGAACAGCATGCGGGTCTCCTGGACCCGCCCGGCGGCCGCCCGGAACAGCGCGCGTTCCGTCTCGGCCTCCGCCACCCGTCCGGTGGCGGAGAGGGCGACCCCGCGGGCGTAGTGCAGCAGCGCCGTGGTGAAGCTGTACAGCTCGGCGTCGGCGGGCAGCGGCAGGGCGAGGATGTCGTCCCAGCGGCCGAAGCGGATCAGGACGTGGAACCGCATGCCGAGGAAGGCCTCCAGCCAGTCGGCCATGGGCGGGCTCTCCACCCGCAGCAGGTCCTCCGGGATGGTGGCCTCCAGCCGGTCCACGGTCTCCAGGGCCGTCCCGCACTGGCCGAGGAACATCGCTCCGTAGATCTTGAAGTGGAGGTTGTGGCACCGGTACAGCGTGTAGAAGTTCATCGGGCCGGACCGGGCCAGGGTTTTCGCGTCGGCGGCGATCGCGGCGGTGTTGTCGGTGACGACGCGCCGGTAGTCGCCGCAGAGCACGTCGAGGTGCGAGGGCATGTGCTGGAGGTGTCCGGCGTCGGGCACCAGCCCGCGCAGCCGGTCGGCGACCCGGAGAGCGGCCTCGGGGGTGGGCGACATCTCCATGAGGTGGGTGTAGAAGTGCAGCACGCCGGGGTGCGCGGCCGCCGCCGGATCGGCGAGCGCCCGGTCGAGCACCTCCTGGGCCTGCCGGGTGCGGGCGCCCTCGGCGGGGCGGCCGGTGCGCACGTCCCACAGCTGCCAGGGGGTCAGGTTCATCAGGGCGTCGGCGTAGAGGGCGGCGACGTCGAGATCTCCGGGGGCCAGTTCGTGGACGGCGCGCATGGCGTCGGCGTACGGCTCGTTCCACACCGTGCAGTCCGGGGCGGGCCGGGTCTGCGGATAGCGGGCGCGCAGGGCTCCGATCAGCGCCCGCTCCACGGGGGTCGCCCCGGCGGCCTTCTCGTGGGCCGTTTCCACGGCGGCGTGGGTGCGGGCCACGGTCCGTTCCAGATCCCGGTCGTCGAAGAACTCCCAGGGCTTGTTGTAGTTGGGGCCGAGGGCGTAGGCGATGCCCCAGTACGCCATCGCGCAGTCGGGGTCGGCCCGGGTCGCCGCCTCGAAGCAGTCCACGGCCTCCTCGTGGTGGAAGCCGTACGACCACACCAGTCCGCGGTCGAACCACAGCTGGGCCTCCGGCGAGGAGGTCGTCACGGGCCGGCCGTGGCTGCCGAGGTCGTAGTAGTACTCCACGGATTCCATGGTGCTCCCATCGTCGCGCGGCGGCTCGAGCGACGTATACCGCGCGGACCGGGGCCGGGGTGGTCGGTCGGGGGCGGGAGCACCCGTACGGGAGAGGGGCCCGTCGGCGCTGCGACGGGCCCCTCTGCCGTGATCCGGTGTCTCGGGCGTGTTCCGGTGTCTCAGGCGGTGCGGCGGACGTTCCGGTAGAGCACCACGAACCCGGCGATCACCAGGAGGCCGCCGGCGGCCGCGGGCCACAGGCTGCCGCCGGTCTCGGCGAGGCTGCCCGAGACGGCCTGGGGCTCGGTGACGTTGCCGGCCGGGGGCTGGGCGCCGCTGTCGACGGGCGCCTCGGTGGCGCTGTCGGCCGGGGCCGGCGTACCGGTGTCGTCGGCGCCCGTGTCCGCCGGAGGCTGGGCCTGGGCCGGGGCGGTCGCGGCGGTGCCGACCTCGCCGACAGGCTTGCCGGCGGGGGCGGAGGTGGCCGCCTTGGGCGCGTCGACGTCGGGCTTGGTGTCGTCACGGGTGTCCGTGCCGCCCACGGCGCCGCCGTTGCCGGTGTTCCCCTTCTGGGGCTCCGTGCCGGCGGGCTCGGTCGCCGGGGACTCGGGGGCCTGGGAGGCGGGGGCCTGGGACTGGGCAGGGGGCTGCTGCCCGGCGTCGCCCGAGGAGCCGTCCGAGCCGCCGTCGGAGCCGCCGTTCGCCCCGCCGTCGGAACCATTGCCGGAACCGCCGTCGGAACCGTTGTCCCCGCCGTCGCCGGAACCGCCGCCCGAGCCGTTGCCCGCTCCGCCGTCCGAGCCGTTGTCGCCGGAACCGTTGCCGCCCGACCCGTCGTCGCCGGTCCCGACGCCGCAGTTCCGGCTCTCGTTGATGCAGTCGACCATCTGCTTCATCAGGCCCTCGTCGAAGACGTTGATGAAGTCGCCGTGGTCCGTCACCGGCTTGTGGAGCTGCTCGGGGAAGGAGTCCACGGCGAACAGCGGCACCGTACGGCCGCCGTCGGCGAGGCTCGGCGCGTCCACGTCGTACACGATGCGCTGCACCAGCTGCGGGATGGCCTCGAAACCGGTCGGGCAGGTGCCGTTCGGAGCCGCGAAGGCCACGTGGGTGCGGTGGTTGGCGCTGTCGATGTTGCTGCCGTCCCAGCAGCTCTGGAAGCGGAAGGTGCGCACCACGTCGCTGCCGGACGGGCACAGCGGGTACTTGTCCTTCAGCTGGCGCTCCTCGAAGCCGGTGCAGCTCCAGGAGGCGTTGGCGTTGCCCGGGCCGTTGACGAAGGCCTTGGCGTCGCCGGTGATGATGCGCAGCAGCCGGGGCATCTCGGTGACCTTGGAGACCGGGTTGCCGACGAAGGTCAGCGTCACGTCCTTCGGGGTGACGATCTCGCCCGCGTTGCCCTCGATACCGCCGCCGGGGCTCTTGGCGTCCTGCTCCTCGGTGCCGTTCTGGAGCCGCAGGACCGGCCAGTAGTACGTGGACTTGTCGCCCTGGTCCACACAGCTCGTCTCGGCGTTCGCCAGGTCGTCGTCGGAGGCGAAGGCGGTGTTGGACTGGTTGCCGATGTAGTCGTGGAAGTGGTGGGCGCCGTTGCTGACGCCGGGGGCGACGATGACGTTGTCCGAGTTGAACAGGCCGTTCTCGTTCACTCCGCAGCTGGTGACGAAGGTGCCGCGGGAGGGGCCGGAGCGGGGGTCGAGGTGGAGGGAGGCCGGGACGGTCCTGATGTCGACGTAGTCCCCGGCGACGGGACCGTTGCCCGCCTGGCCGCCGTTGCCCTGCTGGCCGTTCTGACCGGACTCCTGAGCCGAGCCCTGTCCCTGGCCTGCGTTCTGCCCCTGCCCCTGCCCCTGCTGCTGTCCCTGCTGCTTCTGCTCCTCGGTGATACGCAGGGAGCAGGCGGCGAGCGCGTCCAGGCCGTCCGGGCGGTCGCCGTCGCGGTCGATGGCCTCCGCGATCCGGCCGATCGTCGCGCCGCGCTTCTCCTTCAGCGGGTTCATCACCGCGTTGTCGGCGAAGCCCTGGTCCTGCCGTACCGCCTGTGCCTGGTCCTGGAGTTGCTGGTAGGCGGCGGCTATCTGCTGGTCCAGGGCGGCGAGTTCGCGGTCGACCTCGGACCGGGCGCCGTCGGGGACGGAGGTGAGGCTGTTGCCGACGTCGGGACAGTCGATGGTGACCGAGCCCCCGCCGGTGAGTTCCACCGTGTCGCCGTTGGAGGTGGCCGAGGCGTAGACGTTCACCGCCATCAGCCCGCCGCCGCCGAGGATCAGGGCGACGGCGGCGAGGGTCGCCCGCCGCCCGCCCGTCGGGCGTCTGCGTCTGTTCTGTACCAAGGAGTGCTCCTACGGGAATTCGTCGTCGGCGGCCTGGGCATGGAAATCCCCCGCCCCATACGCAGCCGGACGCACCAGTGTTCAACCGACGCACGAATTCATAGCAAGATCTCAGGCGGAGCGACTCGGCGGGCCCTCCGGAACGGGCGCCGACAGCAGCGCCGGCGCCTTGAACAACCGCCTGAGGTGGGCGCGTTCGTGGTACAGACCGAGCACGACGGCGGCGGCGACGGCTATCAGGTGCTCGCGGCCGGCCAGGTTGGGCTTGGCGATCGACTCGACGACCATCGAGCCGCCGGTGAGGAAGAACACCACGGGGGCGCGGCGCACCACCGAGAGATAGGTGAACAGGCCGACTACGGCGGCGGAGGGGCCGGTGTCGAGCACCTGGCCCGCCTCGGGCGGCAGTCCGATGCCCCACCATCCGGGCCCCAGCGCGATCATCACCCGCACGGTGAGGGTGCCGGCCAGGGTGGCCGCGTAGGCGACGGCGAGGGTCCTGAGCCGGCCGAGGGCGAGTTCGGCCAGGGCGAAGGCGAGGAAGAGCTGGGTGATGCCGGCCCACACCGGCAGGTCGAGGGCGGGGACGTAGAGGGAGATGGGGGTGCGCAGCAGGGCCAGCCAGAGCGGGAGGTCGCCCTGGACGCCGCCGAGGATCCGCACGGCGGTGGCACCGGTCGGGTTCTGGGCGATGGCATGGAAGAAGATCACTCCGCCGCAGGCCACGAACGCGAGCAGCAGGGCTCCGGGGCCGCGCCGGCGGAGCTGCCGGAGGGGGTCGACGACGATGCCGTACAACTCGTCGCGCAGCGTGCGGGCGACGAACACGGCCGCGCGCAGCGGGAGGCTGCGGCGCGGTTTCCGCTCGCCGCCCCCGGCACGGCCGGTGCGGCGTCCGTCCACCTCTGGACGCAGGATCACCAAGGGGTCCCCCAAGAAACTCGTCGCACGGACGTCCGTGTCCGGGCCGGTCGGAACAGCTCCCCCGGCGGCGCGCGGCAGGATCGGCGCACGTCACCGACGGGGGACGCCACCGGCGGGTCGGCCGGTGTCGCCCCTGTGAAGACGCAATGAGGGCCTGCCAGGATTACTCGCCCGCGGGTCGCGACTGTGCGCACGCGAACCATGACGGAACGTCACCCGTCGCCTCCCGAAGGCCAGGCGCATGAAGGCCACGCGTATGTCGGTACGGGACCGCCGACCTCGCGCGTTACAGTGCACCGCCGACATCGAGAGGGGACCGGGACGTGCGTCACGGGGTGGGGGACGGACGGCGGGGGCTGACCCTGGCGGTCCTGCTGACGGCGCTGGTCGGCGGCTGTTCGACGGGGGACGGGGAATCCGATCCGGCCGAGGTCGAGGTCGCGCGGCGCGGGGCGCGTGTGGGTCCGGCGGGGTCGGCCTGCGAGCTGCCGGTCACCTTCGACGTCGCCGAGTCCTGGAAGCCGAAGGCGGTCGACGCCGAGGCGGGGCTGGCGGGCGTGAGCGAGGACCTGGCGGATCTGGCCGAGGCGTTCCTGCGCCAGGGGCCGGTCACCATGGCCTGCGAGATAGACGCCAAGCCCGCCGGGAACATCGGCTTCCTCCGGGTGTGGACCGGCGAGCCGGGGAACGCCGGCGCCCGGGCCGTGCTGGAGGACTTCGTCGCCGCCGAGCAGGGGGCGGCGCGGGAGAAGTACCGCACCTTCGAGACGGGCGGCCTCACCGCCACCGAGGTGGAGTACACCGTGCCCGGCAGCGGCGCACTCCGGACGTCCCACGCCTTCGCCGTCGTCACCCCCGACGGCCCGGTCGTCCTGCACCTCGGCGGCCTGGACGAGGAGGAACACCAGGAGATGCTCCCGGCGTACGAACTGGCGAAGACGACCCTGCGCAGCACGGCCTGACCGGCCCGCGCGGGCCCGCCTCGCCCGTCACCGCAGGGCCCGACCCCGCTCACCCCGCACGACCCCGCTCACCCCGCACGGCCCGGCGCCACCCGCCCGGTCGGCGAGGGCACCCGCGCCCGGATGCACGGCACCGCAGGTGTGGCGCATTCTTGCTGTGTCGCCCACGCGGCGGCGCACGGACGAGGTAGGGCCGATGACTGGGAGCGCCGGGGACGAGCGGAGGCCGTCCGGGCCGCCGCCCGCGCTGCTGACCGCGGCCGCGGTCGACGCGCTGCGGGCGGCGGACGGGCGTGCCGCCGGCGTGTACCTGCGCTCTCGCGCCCCCGGCATGATGCGGCTCGGGGTGATCGCGGGGCTGCCCGGCCGCCTGTTCCGGCCCTGGTGGCGGGTGCATGTGGACCGGCCGTTCCCGGTGGTGGACGTGCAGCGGACGGGCGTACCCGTGGTGCTGGCGAACGCCACGGAGGCGATGCGGCGCTATCCGCAGCTCGCGGCGGGGCTGCCGTTCCCCTTCGGCTCGCTGTATCTGCCGGTCGCGGCGCAGGGCCGGTCCTTCGGGGTGCTGATCGTGCTGCGGGCGGCGGCCGCCGACGCGGCGGAGGTGCTGGCCGAGCAGGAGCGGCTGGCGGGCGTGGCGGACGGGCTCGCGGCGGAACTCGCGCGGCTGGAGGCCGGGGGCGCGCCGGTCACCTGGGACGAGCCACCGGTGTGCGTACGGCCGCCGGCCGTGGGACCGGCGCCGGGGCGGGTCGGCCGGTTCTCGTGGGACCCGGCGTCCGACACCGTCCACGCCGACGACCGGGCGCGGGCGCTGTTCGGGCTGCCGCCTGGGGACGTCCCCGGCACGCTGGAGGAACTGGCCCGGGCCGTCGACCCGGGCGACGCCCACCGCCTTCCCGACCTGCTGAGGGAGACGGCGCGGGGCAGCCCGCCGCCGTTGCCGCTGCAGGTGCGCACCACGGAGGGCGGACTGCGGCTGCTGGAGCTGTGGGCGGCGGCCGAGGGGCCGTCCGGGTCCGTCACGGGCGTCCTGCTCGACCCGGGTGCCGGTGCCCTCGCCGACGGCGCGGCGGATCTGCTGCCCGAGGGCGTGTTCTGCGTCGACCGGCTGGGGCTGGTCGTGTACGCCAACGCGCGGGCCGGGCACTTCCTGGGCGTGGGCCGGGAGGAGCTGGTCGGCCGGCCGCTGTGGGAGGCCGTGCCCTGGCTGAACCAGCCGGCCGGCGAGGAGCATCTGCGGGGCGCCCTGCTGTCGCCGGAGCCGGTGCACTTCCATGTGCAGCGGCCCGCCGACGGCCCGCGGGTGTTCGAGGGCGACTGGCTCAGCATGTCCGTCTACCCCGGCCCCGACCTGCTGACCTGCACCGCCGTCCCCGCGAACCGTGTCCCGCCCGAAGCGGACCCCGAACCGGTGCGGACCGAGACCCCGGCGCCGGACCCGGCCGCGCAGACCGCTCCGCTGTACCGGCCGATCGTGCTGGCGATCGCGCTCACCGAGGCGGTGACCGCCCGCCAGGTGTCCGAGGTGGTCATGCAGGAGCTGCTCCCGGCGTTCGGCGGCCGCCGGCTCGCGATCTACCTGCTCCAGGAGCGGCATCTGTACCTGGCGTGGGAGAGCGGCTTCCCCGACGGGTTCCTCTCGGCGTTCGAGGGGGTGGGGCTGGACGCCCGGCTGCCGGGCGTGGAGACGCTGACCACGGGCCGTCCGCTGTTCTTCGACTCGATGCCGCAGCTGGCGGCCGCCTACCCGGGCATCGACCTGGACGCGCGGGAGGGCGCCCGCGCCTTCCTCCCGCTGATCGCCTCGGGCCGCCCGGTCGGCTCCTGCATCCTCGGTTTCGACGGCCCGCGCAGCTTCAGCCAGGAGGAGCGCACCGTGCTGACCGCGCTCGCCGGGCTGATCGCCCACGCGATGGAGAAGGCCCAGCGCTACGACACGGAGGCCGCCCTCGCGCGCGGGCTCCAGCAGGCCCTGCTCCCCCGGCGGCTGTCGCAGCACGCGCGCGTGGAGACCGCGGGGCGCTATCTGCCGGGCACCGAGGGCATGGACGTGGGCGGTGACTGGTACGACGTGGTGGAGGCGGGCGACGGGCTCGCGCTGGTCATCGGGGACGTCCAGGGGCACGGGGTGCAGGCCGCGGCCACCATGGGGCAGCTGCGCAGCGCGGTACGGGCGTTCGCGCTCAGCGACCATCCGCCGCAGGAGGTCATGTCCGGCACGAACCATCTCCTCATCGACCTCGATCCCGGGCAGTTCGCCAGTTGCTGCTATGTCCGGCTCGATCCGGCGACCGGCCGGGCGCGGGCGGCACGGGCCGGCCATCTGCCGCCGCTGCTGCGCGGGCCGGACGGCCGGACGACGGCGGTGGACCTGCCGGGCGGGGTGGTGCTGGGGGTCGACCCGCGCGCCCGGTACCCGGTGACGGAGCTGAGGCTGGAGCCGGGCGCGATCCTGGCGCTGTACACGGACGGGCTGGTGGAGCGCCCCGGGCACGACATCGACGAGGGCATCGCGGCCCTGCGCGCGGCGCTCGCCGGGGCGGGCGACGGGGCCGGGGGTTCCCTCGGGGAGGTCGCCGACCGGCTGACCGCCTCGGCCCGGCAGGCGGCGGACCGGGCGGACGACATCGCACTCCTGCTCGCGACCCTCCCGCCCCACCCGACTTCCGACCACCCGCCCCGGCCCACCCGTGACCGAAGCGCCGGCCCCGGGAACACCCGTCACCGAACCACCCGCCCCCGAACCACCCGTCGCCAAACGACCGCCCCCGAACCACCCGTCACCGAAGCACCGGCCCCCGGAGCACCCGTCTCCAAACCACCCGCCCCGGAACCACCCGTCGCCAAACGACCCGCCCCCGAACCACCCGTCACCGAAGCACCCAACTCCGGAACACCCCCCGCCGAACCACCCGCGCCGGAGCCACCCGTCACCGAACCACCCGCCCCCGGCCCACCCACCTCCGAACCCGCCGGAAGATCACGCAGGGGGAGCGTGAGCGACCCGTCTCGTGACCCTGTGTGACGCCTCTCGCCTCATGGGGCCGGGCAGTGTAGGAATGGCACATGGCACGTGTCCTGGGGCGCCCGAGTGCCCGGCCGGCCCGCCGTCCCCGGGGCCCGGGAGTTCGGCGTGCGCCGGAGTCCGCGATGGGCGGGCGCAGTCTCGCGGCGCAGGTGTTCGTCCTGCAGGTGGCGATCGTGCTGCTGCTGGTCGTGGCGGCCGTCGTCGCGCTGCTGCTCCAGGTGCGCCACGACACCACCCAGGAGGCCCGCAACCGCTCCCTCGCCGTCGCGCAGACCTTCGCCAACTCCCCGGGCATCGTCGAGGCGTTGCGCAGCCCGGACCCGACGGCGGTGCTCCAGCCGTCGGCCGAGGCCGCCCGCAAGGCCGCCGACATGGACTTCGTCGTCGTGATGAACACCGACGGCATCCGCTACACCCATCCCAAACCGGACCGCATCGGCAAGAAGTTCGTGGGGAACATCCAGCCCGCGCTGGAGGGCGGCACCATCGTCGAGGAGGTCAACGGCACCATCGGCCGGCTGGTGCAGGCCGTCGTCCCGGTGAAGGCTCCCGACGGGACGGTCGTGGGTCTGGTGTCGTCGGGCATCACCACCCAGCACGTCGGCGGCAACGCCGACCGTCAGCTGCCGCTCGTCCTCGGCAGCGCCGCCGTCGCGCTCGCCCTGGCGACCGCGAGCACCGCGCTGGTCAGCCGCCGGCTGCTGCGGCAGACCCATGGGCTCGGACCGCGCGAGATGACCCGGATGTACGAGCACCACGACGCGGTGCTGCACGCCGTGCGCGAAGGGGTGATCATCGTCGGCGGGGACGGCGAGCTGCTGCTCGCCAACGACGAGGCGCACCGGCTGCTCGACCTGCCGCCGGACGCCGAGCGCCGTCAGGTCCTGGACCTGGGCCTGGACCCCGGTACCGCCGAGCTGCTGGCGTCGGGGCGGATGGTCACGGACGAGGTGCATCTGGTCGGCGACCGGCTGCTGGCGATCAACCAGCGGCCCACCGATCTGGCGGGCGGCCCGGAGGGCAGCGTGGCCACGCTGCGTGACTCCACGGAGCTGCGGGCCCTGTCCGGGCGGGCGGAGGCGGCCCGGGAGCGCCTGGACCTGCTGTACGCGGCCGGGGTGGGCATCGGCACGAGCCTGGACGTCACCAGGACGGCGGAGGAGCTGACCGAGCTGGCGGTGCCCCGGTTCGCGGACTTCGTCACCGTCGACCTGTTCGACGCGGTGCTGGCCGGTGAGGAGCCGGAGGCGCGGGGCGCGCTGCGGCGCACGGCGATGAGCGGGGTCCGCAAGGGCTCGCCGCTGTACGCGGTGGGCGAGCGGATCCGGTTCGTCGACTCGGCGCCGCAGGCCCGCGCGCTGGAGACGGAACGGGCCGTGCTGGAGGCGCGTCTCGCGGAGTCGCCGGGCTGGCGGGCGCAGGACCTGGAACGGACCGGGCAGATCGTGGAGTTCGGCATCCACTCGCTGATCACCGTGCCGGTGCGGGCGGGCGCGCTGGTGCTGGGCGTGGTGAGCTTCCTGCGGTCGGAGCGGCCCGAGCCGTTCGACCCGGAGGAGGTGGCGCTGGCGGAGGAGCTGGTGGCGCGGGCGGCGGTCTCCATCGACAACGCGCGCCGCTTCACCCGTGAGCACGGCATGGCGGTCACCCTCCAGCGCAGTCTGCTGCCCCGCACCCTGCCCGAGCAGAACGCGCTGGACATCGCCTACCGCTATCTGCCGGCGCAGGCCGGGGTGGGCGGCGACTGGTTCGACGTCCTGCCGCTGTCCGGGGCGCGGGTGGCGCTGGTGGTCGGTGACGTGGTGGGGCACGGGCTGCACGCGGCGGCCACGATGGGGCGGCTGCGTACGGCCGTGCACAACTTCTCCGCGCTGGACCTGCCGCCGGAGGAGCTGCTCGGGCTGCTGGACGAACTGGTGACCCGGATCGACCAGGACGAGGCGTCGGACGGCCCCCATGGCCCGGTGTCCGGGGCGACCTGTCTGTACGCGATCTACGACCCGGTGTCCCGGCGGTGCATCGTGGCGCGGGCCGGGCATCCGCCGCCGGCGCTGGTCCACCCCGACGGCCGGGTGGAGTACCCCGAGGTGCCGGCCGGGCTGCCGCTGGGCCTGGGCGGGCTGCCGTTCGAGACGGCCGAGCTGGAGCTGGCCGAGGGCAGCCGGCTGGTGCTGTACACGGACGGGCTGGTGGAGGACCGGCAGCGGGACATCGACACCGGTCTGGAGCTGCTGCGCACGGCGCTGGAGCGCACCGCCGACGGTACGCCGGAGGAGGCCTGCCGCGGTGTCCTGGACGCGCTGCTCCCGGCCCGTCCGAACGACGACATCGCGCTGATCGTGGCGCGCACCCGGGCGCTCGGCGCCGACCGGGTCGCCGAGTGGGACGTACGGGTGGATCCGGCGGCGGTGGGCGAGGTGCGGTCGGCGGTCGTGCGGCAGCTGGCCCGGTGGGACCTGGAGGAGCTGTCGTTCACGACGGAGCTGATCCTGAGCGAGCTGGTCACCAACGCGATCCGCTACGGCATCGCGCCGGTACGGGTCCGGCTGATGCGCGACCGCACGCTGATCTGCGAGGTGTCCGACGCCAGCAGCACCTCGCCGCATCTGCGGTACGCGGCGATGACGGACGAGGGCGGCCGCGGACTGTTCCTGGTGGCGCAGCTCACCGACCGCTGGGGCACCCGGTACACCCCCACGGGCAAGGTCATCTGGGCGGAACAGCCGCTGCCGTGAACGGGGTTGCGCGTGCGCGACGCCCCGCCCCTGGCTCATAAATGACGTTTATGAGTCCATAGACCGGACCCGCGTACCGACTTAGGTATGCCTCAGTTTAGGCTTCCTCCGAGTTGATCTGTCGCCGCTCGAAGGGAACCTGATCATGCCCCGCCCCCTGCGGGTAGCCATCGTCGGAGCCGGCCCCGCCGGGATCTACGCCGCCGACGCGCTGCTCAAGTCCGATGTGGCCGCCGACCCCGGTGTCTCCATCGACCTCTTCGAGCGGATGCCGGCCCCGTTCGGACTGATCCGTTACGGCGTGGCCCCGGACCACCCCCGGATCAAGGGCATCATCACCGCCCTGCACCAGGTCCTCGACAAGCCGCAGATCCGTCTGTTCGGCAACGTCGACTACCCGACCGACATCTCCCTCGACGACCTGCGCGCCTTCTACGACGCGGTGATCTTCTCGACCGGCGCGACGGCCGACCGCGAGATGTCCATACCGGGCATCGAGCTCGACGGGTCCTACGGCGCCGCCGACTTCGTCTCCTGGTACGACGGCCACCCCGACGTGCCGCGCACCTGGCCGCTGGAGGCGGAGAAGGTCGCCGTGCTGGGCGTCGGCAACGTCGCCCTCGACGTCGCCCGCGTCCTCGCGAAGACGGCCGAGGAGCTGCTGCCGACCGAGATCCCGCCGAACGTCCACGACGGCCTGAAGGCCAACAAGGCGCTGGAGATCCACGTCTTCGGCCGCCGCGGCCCGGCGCAGGCGAAGTTCTCCCCGATGGAGCTGCGGGAGCTGGACCACTCCCCGAACATCGAGGTCATCGTCGACCCCGAGGACATCGACTACGACGAGGGCTCGATCGCCACCCGGCGCGGCAACAAGCAGGCCGACATGGTCGCCAAGACGCTGGAGAACTGGGCGATCCGCGACACCGGCGACCGCCCGCACAAGCTGTTCCTGCACTTCTTCGAGTCGCCCTCGGAGATCCTCGGCGAGGACGGCAAGGTCGTCGGCCTGCGCACCGAGCGCACCGCTCTCGACGGCACCGGGAACGTCAAGGGCACCGGCGAGTTCAAGGAGTGGGACGTCACCGCGGTCTACCGCGCGGTCGGCTACCTCTCCGAGAAGCTGCCCAAGCTGCCCTGGGACATCGACTCGGGCACGGTCCCGGACGAGGGCGGCCGGGTCATCGAGGAGAGCGGCGCGCACCTTCGGTCGGTGTACGTCACCGGCTGGATCCGGCGCGGCCCGGTCGGCCTGATCGGCCACACCAAGGGCGACGCCAACGAGACGGTGTCGAACCTGCTGGCCGACCACGCGGGCGGCCGGCTGCACGCGCCGTCCGCGCCGGAGCCGGAGGCGGTGGACGCGTTCCTCGCCGAGCGCGAGATCCGCTTCACCACCTGGGAGGGCTGGTACAAGCTGGACGCCGCCGAGAAGGCGCTGGGCGAGCCGCAGGGACGTGAGCGCGTGAAGCTCGTCGAGCGCGAGGACATGCTGCGGGAGAGCGGCGCGTAGGCACGGCCGCAACGGGAACCCCGGGATTCCGGTGGGCCGCATGATCGCCGCCTGCTAACTTCCCGGGGTGTTCTCCCTCCACGAGCCTCCCCTGTTCACCCGTCTGCGTGATGCGCGGCGGGTGCTCGTCGCCGGTGCGGGCGGCGGTTTCGACGTGTACGCGGGCCTTCCGCTGGCGCTCGCGCTGCGGTCGGCCGGCAAGGACGTCCATCTGGCCAATCTGTCCTTCACCGAGCTGTACGGCCTGCCCGACGAGGTCTGGCTGGAGCCGGACGTGGCGGCGGTGCGCCCGGACACCACGGCCCGCGGCGACTACTTCCCCGAACACGCCCTGGCCCGCTGGCTCGAAGGACAGGGGCTGCCGTCCACCGTGTACGCCTTCCCCCGCACCGGCGTCGCCCCGCTGCGGGACGCGTACCGGACGCTCGTGGACCACCTGGGCGGGGTCGACGCGGTCGTCCTCGTGGACGGCGGCACGGACATCCTGATGCGCGGCGACGAGCACGGACTGGGCACGCCCGAGGAGGACATGGCCAGCCTGGCCGCCGTGCACGCCCTGGACGGGGTCGAGCACCGGCTGGTGGCCTGTCTGGGCTTCGGCGTGGACGCCTATCACGGCGTCAACCACGCGCTCGTCCTGGAGAACCTGGCCGCGCTCGACCGCGACGGCGCCTACCTCGGCGCGTTCTCGCTGCCCCGGGACAGCCGTGAGGGGGCCTTGTACCTGGACGCGGTGGCGCACGCCCAGGCGTCGACGCCGGGGCATCCGAGCATCGTCAACGGCTCCGTCGCCGCCGCCGTACGCGGCGAGTTCGGCGATGTGCGCTTCACCGAGCGCACCCGGGGCAGCGAACTCTTCGTCAATCCGCTGATGTCCGTGTACTTCTGCGTGGACGCCGTCGGCCTCGCCCGCCGCAACCTGTACCTCGACCGCCTCGCGGACACGGTCCTGATGCGGCAGATCAGCACCCGCATAGAGGAGTTCCGCGAGGAACTCCCCGTCCTGCGGCAGCCCCGGGCCTTCCCGCACTGAGGCGGCGGCCCGCGCGCCCGGGTCAGCCGTCGTCGCGCGGGTGGGCCTCGATCACATTGCCCTTCTGGTCGGCCTCCAGATAGGCGCCGCCGTAGTCGTCCACGAGGTAGACGTTCATCGTCGCCGGGTCGTTGAAGATCGTGGACGCCGGGTTGATCACCAGGTAGCGCATGGTGGGGTTGTCGATGTTGAGGCTCTTCCCGGCCTTCTTGAGCAGCCCCGGCACCGCGTCCCAGTTGAAGCTGTCCAGGTCGACCGGGGTCTCGCCGCTGATCACGGTGCCGCCGGGACCGTTCTTGACGGCCACGTCGCCGCCCCGGTACTCGTAGCGGTCGTAGAGCTTGGCGTTGCCGGCGACCGGGGCCTCGGCGATGGCGTACTCCGGGTAGATCGTCAGGTCGGTGACCTTCGAGCCGCCCATGGCGGCCTTCAGCTTCTTCACGACGGTGCGGACCCCGTCCGCCGTGAGCAGGTCGAGCTTCTCCCCGGACTGGCCGCCGGACGAGGAACCGGACGAGGAACCCGTGGTCGAGGAGCCCGAGCGGGCGCTCGCCGACGCACCGGCGGAGGCGGACGACCCGGAGGACCCGGAGGACCCGGACCCGGAGGACCCGTCGTCGCCGTCCAGCAGCAACGGGCCGACGTTCCACACCAGGACACCGGCGATGACGGTGCCGGTGACGGCGGAGGCGACGGCGTTCGCACGGCTGCGGCGCGGTCGGCGGGGAACGCCGGAGGCCGGGACCGTCGCCGCACCGGGCGCGGGCGCCGGGGCGGGGAAGGGGGCAGGGGTGGGGGCTCCGCCGGGCGGGGCGATCGGGTAGGAGGTCGGCGCGCCGGTGTACGCGGGGGCCTGGCCGCCGTAGGGCGAGGGCCCGTAACCGGTGGGCGCCGGGCCGAACCCGGCGGGCGGCGCCTGGGCGGGAGCGCCGAAGGCACCGGGTGCGGCGTCCGCCGGGCTCTCCCCCGTCACCGCGGCGAGCAGCCGGTCGACCTCCTCGGCCTCCGGGCGGGCCTGCGGGTCGCGCACGAGGAGCGCGGTGAGGAGACCGGTGAGCGGGCCCGCCTGCCGGGGTGGCGGCACGTCCTCGGCGAGTACGGCGGCCAGGGTGGCGAGGGTGCTGGCGCGGCGCAGCGGGTGATGCCCCTCCACGGCGACGTAGAGCAGCATGCCCAGCGACCAGAGGTCGGCGGACGGGCCGCCGTCCTTGCCGCTGACGCGCTCCGGCGCCATGAAGTCGGGCGAGCCTATGACGGAGCCGGTCGCGGTGAGGCTGGTGGCCTCGCGCAGGGCGGCGATGCCGAAGTCGGTGAGGACGGGCCGTCCGTCGGGGCGCAGCAGTACGTTGGCCGGTTTCACATCGCGGTGCTCGATGCCGACGGCGTGCGCGGCGCGCAGCGCGGACAGCACCTCGCGCCCCAGACGCGCGGCCTCCACCGGGGTCAACGCGCCCTGCTGGAGCCGGTCCTGGAGCGAGCCGCCCGTGACCAGCTCCATCACGATCCAGGGATACGTGTTCTCGCCGCCGTCGACGATGTGGTGGATGGTGACGACATTGGGGTGGTGGACGCGGGCCAGGGCGCGGGCTTCGCGCAGGACGCGCTCGCGCAGGGTGCGGGCGCCTTCGGGGTCGTATTCGGCCAGCGCCGGATCCGGCGGCCGTACCTCTTTCACGGCCACGTCGCGGTGCAGTGCCAGGTCGCGGGCGCGCCACACCCACCCCATGCCTCCGCCTCCGAGCCGGTGCAGCAGCTCGAATCGGCCATCGATGACGCGTCTGTCGGGTTCCCCGGTGTTCATGAGGGGAGCTTAGGGGTAGACGCGGACAGTGGTGTGTCCGCCAAGGGGGGCACAGCGCGAATGGTCCGCCGCGGCACGGGCATGCTGTGAACGAGGTCACTTCTTCCGGCGGGCCGCCGTGCCGGAACCACTCCGGACTCGTCGCCCTCCCCCCACGATCGCCACGAAGGACATGTGCTTTGGCTCTTACGTACCCTGACGCCCCCTCGGCCCGCCGTCCCGGCCGCTGCTGGACGATCCGCGTGGTCGGGCACCGGGACCGCACCGCCTCGGTCACCTGCTCGTCGGCGTGCGCGATGCCGCCGCGGTCCCGGGACCTCGCGGCGCTGCGCCGCTTCGCGGAGGCCCACGCGGCCGCGCACGCCAGAGCGGCCGCGGTGCATCACGACGCCGCCTGCTGGTGCCGGCGCGAGCGGTGCGCGCTGCACGAGGGCACCCGGGTCAACTGCGCGGGCTCGGTCGTCCTCGTGCTGCGGCACGACCCGGCGGTCGCCCAGGTGTGGACGCTCACCGAAGTGTGTTCCGCCTGCGCCCCGTTGATGCCGCACGCACGGGTGATCAGCCGCGCCGTCCCGCCGCCGCCCCCGCCCAGGGACGGTGAGCGGGGGGGTCACGCCCGCCCGCCCTCACCCGCGCCCGCGTCCCCGACGGTGGCCCCGCCCCGTCTGGTCCCCGGCGGCTTCAGCGCCCCCGCGGGCCCCGGCCCCGGCCCCGGCCCCGAACGGGTGGGAACCCGCCGCAGCACCACCACCCGGCGCCGCGGCCGAGCGGAGGACCCCACCGGCTGAACCACCTCGGCGACCACCCCCTCCGCGCCCCGCACACCCCGGGGCGCGGGACCGGACACCGACCGCCCTCACGCGGCCGCCGACCGATCCGATCCGCCGGCCACCTAGGGGGACTACCGGCCGACCGTCCCCCCACTCAGGAGCCATAGCGGAACCGTCGACCAACCATCCCCGCGCTCCGGACCCGTAGCGGGGCTGTCGGTCGGCCGTCCCCGGCGCTCCGGACCCGTCACGGGACCGTCGACCAACCGTCCCCCGCGCTCAGAACCCGTAGCAGGACCATCGGCCGACCGTCTCCGCGCTCCGGAGCCGTACGCGGGACCGTCGACCAGCCGTCCCCCGCACTCCGAACCCGTAGCAGGACCATCGGCCGACCGTCTCCGCGCTCCGGACCCGTACGCGGGACCGTCGACCAACCGTCCCCCGCACTCCGGAGCCGTACGCGGGACCGTCGACCAACCGTCCCCCGCGCTCCGGACCCGTAGCGGGACCGTCGGTCGGCCGGATCTCGCGCTCAGGAGCCGTAGCGGGACTGCGGGGGAATGCGCAGGGGCAGGGAGCCCAGGGTGCGGGGCGGGAGGGCGGGGGGCGGCGGCTCGTCGGGGAGGCGGGGGTGGTCGGGGGTGGTGGGCGTCGTCATCAGCTCGGCGATACGGGTCCCGCTGCGCCGTCCTTCGAGATGGAGGCGGCCGACGTTGACCCGGTCGTCCGCGAGCAGCGTGAGCACGGCGGACGGGCCGGCCGCGTAGGTCGCGACGTATCCTCCGGCGCCCCGGACGAGCAGTTCGCGGAACTCCCCGCGCGCCGCGAGGTCGGCCATCCGGCGGCCGACGCCCAGCGCCGCCGCCGTGAGCGCCGCCAGCGCCTCCGCCTCGATGTCGGGCATGTCCCGGGCGAGGACGAGCCCGTCGGCGCTGGCCGCCAGCGCTCCTCGCAGCTGCGGCACGCACGTGCGCAGCCGGTGCAGTTCGTGCAGAACCTCGGCCTCGACGGCCATGACCGTGTCCTCTCGGCGCGTGGGCGGCAGGAGCGGTTCAAGTGCGGGGCGGGGAAGGGCCGTTGAAGCGGCCCTGAGCGTGCGGGTGAGACCGAGGTTACGGAAAGTACCGGCCACGGGGGACCGCTTTGGCATTTTCCGCTGGAACATGCTGCCCGTGATCACGCGCGCCGATGCGCGATCACGGACCCCCGTTCACGCGGCGACGAGATCCGCCCACCGGGTGACCCCACCGGGGTGGACCCGCTTGCCGTGCGCCGCGGCCAGGGCGTGCACGATCTGCTCGCCGCGGCCGTGCTCGTCGGGGTCGATGTCCGCGCGGGTCTGGCCGGGCACCAGGGCGGGACCCGCGTCGGTGACCTCCACCCGCAGCGTGCCGGGCCCCTCGCCCCGGATCCAGGAGAGCCGCAGCTCCGCCGGGGGCAGGGCGTGCACGATCGCGTTGGTGAGCAGCTCCGACACCACGAGGAGCGAGTCGTCGACGATGTCCTCGGACACCTTCCAGTCGGCGAGGACCTCCCCCACGCGCCGGCGTACGGCTGCGACGGCCCCGGGGACGGGCGGCAGCGGGCACACGTGGTGCTCCACTGTCTCCCGGGGCAGTATGCCGAGCTGTACCGCCATCTTCTCTCCTCCGGTGAATGCTGTCGGCCGATACCGGGCACCGGCACTCGTGCCGGACCTCAGTGCACGTTAGGGACCAAAGGGGAGGAGGGTCAACGAATCGCGGTCGGCATTGCCGAACGCCTCGGCCCGGGAGGTGATCGACGGTCCGCGCTCAGCGGGGGCGAACCCCTCACCACGGTAATAGGCTCGGCTCATGACCGGCCCGGTCCAGTCGATCGAACGGGCGGCGGCGATCCTGCGTCTCCTCGCCGGCGGACCACGTCGTCTCGGGCTCGGCGAGGTGGCGGCCTCGCTGGGGCTGGCGAAGGGCACCGCCCACGGCATCCTGCGCACCCTCCAGCACGTCGACTTCGTGGAGCAGGACCCCGCCACCGGGAAGTACCAGCTCGGGGCGGCCCTGCTGCACCTCGGCACCAGCTACCTCGACGTCAACGAACTCCGCTCGCGGTCCATCAACTGGGCCGACGCCCTCGCCGCCCGCAGCGGGGAGTCGGTCCGTCTGGGCACCCCCCTGGAGGGCCGGGTCCTGGTCGTCCACCATGTGTTCCGGCCGGACGACACCTTCCAGACCCTGGACGTGGGCTCGCTGCTGCCGCTGCACGCCTCCTCCCTCGGCAAGGTCCTGCTCGCCTACGGCACCGCGCCGCTGGACTCGGCCCTGGAATCGGGGCTGGAGGCCTACACCCGGCACACCCTGGTCGAGCGGGGCCGGCTGAGCCGGGCGCTGACCGAGATCCGGGAGCGGGGCTGGGCCGACGAGGTCCAGGAGATGAGCATGGGAGAGGCCGGGGTCGCCGCGCCGATCCGCGGGCACGGCGGCCTGGTGGTGGGCGCGATCGGGCTGTCCGGCCAACTCGAGCGGGTCTGCGACAGCCGGGGTCACCCCCGGTCGAACCTGATCAACCTGCTGCGCGAGGCCGCCCGGGCGATCTCCAGGGATCTGGGCGCGAGCCGCTGGTGACCGCGGCCCGCGTCGAAGAGTCGGAAAGGACACCTGATCATGGTCGAGCGCTATGTGATGTCCATCGACCAGGGCACCAACTCCACCCGATGCATCCTCTTCGACCATCACGGACGGCTCTCCTCGGTCGCCCAGCGTGAGCACCAGCAGCACTTCCCCCGGCCCGGCTGGGTCGAGCACGACGCCGTCGAGATCTGGCGCAACCTCCAGCGGATCGTCCCCGAGACGCTGTCCGCCGCGGGGGTCGGGGCCGAGGACATCGCCGCGATCGGCCTCGCCAACCAACGCGAGACCACGGTGGTCTGGGACCGCGCCACGGGCGCCCCGCTGGGCCGGGCGATCGTCTGGCAGGACACCCGCACCGAGCACCTCGTCACCGACCTCAGGAACGATCCCGGGGACGAGTTCTTCCTGGAGCGGTGCGGTCTCCCCCCGTCGACCTATTTCTCCGCGCTCCGGCTGAGCTGGCTGTTCGACCAGGTCGACGGGCTCCGGCGGCGCGCCGAGCACGGCGAGGTGCTGTGCGGAACGATCGAGAGCTGGCTGATCTGGAACATGACCGGCGGCCCGGACGGCGGGCTGCACATCACCGACGCCACCAACGCCAGCCGCACCATGCTGATGAACATCCGCACCCTGGCCTGGGACGAGGAGCTGCTGGAGTTCTTCGGGGTGCCGCGCGCCATGCTGCCCGAGATCCGGTCCTCCGCCGAGCACTACGGCACCGCCCGTGCGCTGCTGCCCGGTGTGCGGATCACGGCCGCCCTCGGCGACCAGCAGGCCGCCCTCTTCGGCCAGACCTGCTTCTCCCCGGGCGAGGCGAAGTGCACGTACGGGACGGGCAGCTTTCTGCTGCTCAACACGGGCGGCGATCTCGTGCGGTCCCGGCACGGGCTGCTCTCCACGGTCGCCTACAAGATCGGGGAGCAGCCGCCGGTGTACGCGCTGGAGGGCTCCATCGCGGTCACCGGCTCGCTGGTGCAGTGGTTCCGCGACCGGCTGGGGCTGATCAGCAGCGCGCCGGAGATCGAGACGCTCGCCCGCACGGTCGAGGACAACGGCGGCTGCTACATCGTCCCCGCCTTCTCCGGACTGTTCGCGCCGCACTGGCGCAGCGACGCGCGGGGAGTCATGGTCGGTCTGACCTCGTACATCACCAAGGGTCATCTGGCCCGGGCGGTGCTGGAGGCCACCGGCTGGCAGACCAGGGAGGTCGTGGACGCCATGAACGCCGACTCATCGGTGCCCCTGAAACAGCTCAAGGTGGACGGTGGCATGACGGCCGACAATCTGCTGATGCAGTTCATCGCCGACGTCCTCGACGTGCCCGTGGTACGCCCCATGGTCGCCGAGACGGTCTCCCTCGGCGCGGCCTACGCCGCGGGGCTCGCCGCCGGCTACTGGCCCGATCTGGAGGTGCTGCGGCGCAACTGGCACCGGGCGGCCCAGTGGATCCCGGACATGGACCCGGCGCGGCGCGAGGCGGAGTACGAGAACTGGAAGCGGGCCGTCGAACGGTCACTCGGATGGGTGAAACCGCCGAGGCCGCCGTGACCGGAGCGTCCCTCGTCCCCACCCCCGCGGCCGCCGCGGACGGGCCCCTGCCCCGGGACTTGTCGTCGGGCTGACTGGGCCCGGTCCGCACTCCTATCGTGGAACGGCACACCGAGCCCGGCGCGAACGAGACAGGCAGGACATGAGGAAACCGCAGATCGACTACACGGCGGTGTTCCGGGCCCTGCCCGGCATGGTGGCCCTGCTCACCCCCGATCTCGTCTACGCCGACGCCAACGACGACTTCGTACGCCTGGCCGGGCGCACCCGTGAGCAGCTGGTGGGCCGCTACATCTTCGACGTCTTCCCCGAGAACCCCAACGATCCGGCGGCGGCCGGCCGGCAGGAGACCGAGACGTCGATGCTGCGCACGGTGGCCACCGGCGAGCGGGACACGATGGCGCTGCTGCGCTACGACATCGAGGACCCCGACCGGCCAGGCCAGTGGCAGGAGCACTTCTGGAGCCCGGTCAACGCGCCCGTCCTCGGCCCCGACGGGCAGGTGGAGCTGATCGTGCACCGGGTGGAGGAGGTCACCGAGCTGATCCGGGCCTTCGGCGGGCCGGGCGACGACAGCCGGGCCCGGGTGCTGGAGGCCGAGCTGTACACCCGTGCGCGGGAGCTCCAGGAGGTCAACGAGCGGCTGCGCCGGGCGCACGCCCATGAGCGCGAGGTCGCCCTGGCCCTCCAGGCGGCGATGCTGCCCGCGCCGGGGCCGACCGGGGAGCACGCGGCGGCGGTGCGCTACCGGCCCGCCATCGGCGCGCTGAACGTGTGCGGCGACTGGTACGACCTCGCCGATCTGCCGGACGGGAATCTCGCGGTCGCGGTCGGTGACGTCGTCGGGCACGGTCTGGCGGCGGCCTGTGTGATGGGGCAGCTGCGCAGCGCGCTGAGCGCGGCCTGCCGGGTGGCCGACGGTCCGGGCCAGGCCCTGGAGGCCCTCGGCCTGTACGCCCGCTCGGTCGAGGGCGCCGAGTCCACCACGGTCGTCACGACGTTCGTCGACTGGGCCGAGCGGACCGTCACCTACAGCAGCGCGGGGCACCCTCCTCCGGCGCTGCTGCACCCCGACGGCACGGTCCGCTTCCTCGACGAGGCCACCGACCCGCCGCTCGCGGCGCGTCCCGAGCATCTGGCGCGCCCGCAGGCCCGTACGTCCTTCACGGAGGGCGCCACGCTCGTGCTGTACACCGACGGGCTGATCGAACGCCGTACGGAGGACATCGACACCGGCCTCGACCGGCTGGCCGAGTCGCTGGTCCGGCACCGCAAGGACGATCCCGAGGAGCTGGCCGACGCCCTCCTCTCCGATCTCCTGCCCGCGACCGGCAACACCGACGACACCGCCCTGATCGTCATCCGCCTCTGACCGAGGGGCCCCGCGCCGCGCCCTGCGCCATGGGGCCATCGGGGGCAGAGTGGAAGGAGGAGCACATGTGACCTCAGGAGGCGGGAGCAATGACGTATCCCCTGCCCACGCCGGTCCGGGTGACCGCACGGCTCGACGCGCCCCTGTCGCGCTGGCTGTGGCTGGTCAAATGGATCCTGGTGATCCCGCACATCATCGTGCTGTTCTTCCTGTGGATCGCCTTCTCCGTGGTCTGGGTGATCGCCTTCTTCGCGATCCTCTTCACCGAGCGCTACCCGCGCGCCCTGTTCGACTTCAACCTGGGTGTGCTGCGCTGGAGCTGGCGGGTCGCCTACTACGCGTACAACGCGCTGGCCACCGACCGCTACCCGCCGTTCAGCCTGGGCGAGGAGCCCGACTACCCGGCCCGGCTGGACATCGTCTACCCGGAGCGGCTCTCCCGGGGCCTGGTCCTGGTGAAGTGGTGGCTGCTGGCCATCCCGCACTACATCGTCGTGGGCTTCTTCGTCGGCAGCTGGGGGTACGGCTGGTGGAACGGCGGTCTGGTGACGGTCCTGGCGATCATCGCCGCCGTGATCCTGCTCTTCACCGAGAAGTACCCGCGGGACCTGTTCGACCTGGTCACCGGCCTCAACCGCTGGGTCCTGCGGGTCGTCGCGTACGTCGCCCTGATGACGGACGCCTATCCCCCGTTCCGCCTGGACATGGGCGGCTCGGACCCGGATCCGGGTCTGCCCTGACGGCTCCGGGGCTTCGCCCCCGCGTCCGCCGGCCCTGCCCCAGCGGTTCTGACGGCTGATCGCGTTCCTTGCGATGCTGTGATCCATTTGTGAACCCCCGATTCATGAAGGATCACTCGTGTCGTTCGATTCCTCCTCGGTCCCGCGTCCGAGACGGCGGGGCAGACTCGCCGTCGGAGTGCTGGCCACCGCGCTGTTCGCCCAGTTACTGGCAGGCACGTCCGCCGCCGCACCGGCGCGGGAGCCCCTGGCCTGGCAGCCCTGCGACTCCCCGTACGGCGTGGGCACCTTCGAGTGCGCCACCCTCACCGTCCCCGTCGACCGGGAGCGTCCCCGGGGCGCGACCGTCGATCTGGCCCTGGCCCGTCATCGCGCCACCGACCCCGATCACCGGATCGGCTCCCTGCTGGTCAACCCCGGCGGCCCGGGCGGCTCCGGCCGGGAGTTCGCCTTCGCCGCGCCCCTGTCCTTCTCGCCCGCGCTGCTGGAGCGCTTCGACATCGTGGGCTTCGACCCGCGCGGCATCGGCCTCAGCGACCCGGTGACCTGCGACGAGGAGCTGATCGCCGCCCAGGACGCGCTGCTGTACCCGGACAGCGGCCCGTCCTTCGCCGCCCTGCGCCGGACGAACGGCGCGCTCGGCGAGGACTGCCGCGCCCGCACCGGGCCTCTCGTCGGCCACATGGACACCACGAGCGTCGCCCGCGACATGGACGCGATCCGCGCGGCCCTCGGCGAGGAGCGGATCAGCTACTACGGCGTCTCCTACGGCACCGCGCTCGGCGAGCGGTACGCCGAACTCTTCCCGGACCGGGTCCGCGCGATGACCCTCGACTCCGTCATCGACCACAGCCTGGACGCCTGGACCCTCCAGAAGACCCGGGCGATCGCGATGGAGGAGACGTTCGGGCAGTTCGCCGACTGGTGCGCCGGTACCGCGTCCTGTGCGCTCCACGGCCGTGACGTCCGCGCCCTGTTCGACTCGCTGTACCGGCGCGCCGCGGCCGGTGAGCTGAGCTGGGGAGGCGATGAACTCTTCACCGACGAGCACCTCCAGCGCCTGTCCCTCAACTTCCTGTACAGCACCGCCGACTGGTTCCGGTTCGCCGGGTTCCTGGCCGATCTGGACACCCCGGACCCCGCTGAGAGGCGCTCGTCCCCGCAGGTCCAGGGCGAACCGGCGCCGTACGCGTACTACCCCGTGCTCTGCCAGGACTTCGACCTCGCCGTGCCCTCGTACGCCACGCTCGACGGCTACCGGCGGCGGCTCGCCCGGATCGCGCCGGTCACCCGGTTCAGCACGCTCGCGTGGACGGATCTGACCGGCTGCCAGGGCTGGCCGGCGGAGGTCTCCGACCCGCAGCACACGCTGCGCGTCGACGGCACCCCGCCGATCCTGGTCACCAACAGCCGCTACGACGTCGCCACCCCGCACGCCTGGGGCGCCGGCGTCGCCCGGCAGATCGGCCGCGAGGCGGTGTTCCTCACCTACGACGGCGCCGGACACGGCGACTACTGGGCGAGCCCCTGCGCGCGCGAGGCCATCGACACCTATCTGACCACCCTGGTGACCCCCGCCGACGGCAGCCACTGCCCCGCCGTCCGGCCCACCGCCTCCTCGTCCGCGCTGCGCACTCCGGACCTCAGCGCAGGGCTCCCTTCGTGGCGTCGGCGATGAAGCCGCGGGCGAAGAAGGTGAACACCATCACCAGCGGGATGACCGACAGCAGCACCCCGGACATCACCATGCTGTAGTCGGTGGAGTGACCGGCGTACAGCTGGGCGAGCGCCACCTGGAGGGTGAGCTTGTCCGGGTTGACCAGCATCACCAACGGCAGGATGTAGTCGTTCCAGGCCCCGATGAAGGTGTAGATGCCGAGGAACGCCAGCGCCGGACGGACGCACGGCAGCACCACGTGCCAGTACTGGCGGAAGAACCCGGCGCCCTCGATCCGGGCGGCGTCGAGGAGTTCGTCGGGGACGCTGGTGGAGGTGTACTGCCGCATCCAGAAGATGCCGAAGGCGTTGGCCGCGGCGGGCACGACCAGCGCCTTCAGGGTGCCCAGCCAGCCCAGCTGCACCATGATCTCGTACTGCGGGATGATCGCCAGCTGGGTCGGCAGGATGTACATCGACAGCAGCACGCCGAAGAGGAACTTCTTCGCGGGGAAGTCGTACTTGGCGAAGGCGAAGGCGGCCAGCGAGTCGAAGAACAGCACCAGCACGGTCGTGGAGACCGCGACGATCATGGTGTTGCCCAGCGAGCCGAAGAAGTCCATCTTGGCGAACAGATGCCGCAGGTTGGTGAGCAGGTTGTCGCCGAACCACAGCTTCGGCGGGTAGCTGTAGATGTCCTGCGAGGTGTTCGTCGCCATGACGACGATCCAGTAGAACGGGAACACCGAGATGACGACGCCGGTCATGAGGATCGCGTGGACGCCGAGGCCGCGCAGGCGCTTGCGGTTCAAGCCGTTCATGACCGTCGCTCCTTACGCTGCACCAGCCACCAGTTGACGGCGACGATGAGCAGGATCAGCAGGAAGAAGGCCCAGACGATCGCGGCGCCGTAGCCGAAGTCGTTGTTGTCGAAGGCCTGGTGGTAGAAGTACAGGAGGGTGGTCAGACCCGCCTGGCCCGGTCCGCCGGAGTTGGGGTTGGTGGACGCGTCGCTGCCGAACAGCACCTGCGGTTCGGTGAAGCTCTGCAGACCGGTGACCGTGGAGATCACCACGGTGAACAGGATGATGGGCCGCAGCAGCGGGATCGTGATCGAGAAGAAGATCCGCACCGGGCCCGCCCCGTCCATCCGGGCCGCCTCGTAGAGCTCGGACGGGATGGCCTGGAGGCCGGCCAGATAGATGATCGCGTTGTAGCCGGTCCACTGCCAGGTCATCAGCGTCGCGATGACCAGCTTGATCGTCCACTCGTTGCTCATCCAGGGCACGGCCGACAGGTGCATGGCCCTGAGGATGGCGTTGATCAGGCCGAAGTTGTTGCTGAAGACCGCGCCGAAGAAGATCGCGATGGCCACCAGCGAGGTGATGCTGGGGATGAACAGACACACCCGGTAGAACGCGGTGAACCGCTTGGTGGAGTTCACCAGGACCGCGAGGACCAGGGCCATGAAGAGCATCGGCACGGTCGACAGCACCCAGATGACCAGGGTGTTGCGGATGGACATCCAGAACACCGGGTCGTCCCAGAGGAAGCGGAACTGCTGGAACCCGACGAACTGCATCTCCCCGATGCCGTCCCACTTCTGGAACGCCAGATACACGGTGTAGAGCACCGGGAAGAGCATGAAGACCGAGAAGATCAGGTAGTACGGCGAGATCGCGAGGTACTGGGGCCAGTGCCTGAGGACCCGTCGGCGCGGCCCGGGCCGGGCCCCGGCCGAGACCGGCCGGATCCGGGGGGCGCGCCGCCCCGGACCGCGCGAGGGGTCCGGAGCGGGCTGCCCGAGGGGGCCGGTGTCGGGTCCGGAGGTCGGTCCGGTGGGTGCCGGACCGGCTACCGGGCTTGACGACATGTCACTTCACTCCCTGCCGCTGGGCGATCTGCTTGGCCTGGCTGACCGCGTCCTTCCAGGCCTGGTCCGGGTCCTTGCCCTTGGCCTCGATGCTGGTCAGCTCGCTGTAGTAGGGCGCGGAGACCGCCGCGTCGGCCGGGGCCTCGTAGGCGGCGGGGATCTTCTGGGCGGCCGGGCCGAAGATCTCGATGGTCTTCTGGCCGCCGAAGAAGGCGTCCCCGCCGGTGAGCGCGGGCAGCTTGTAGGCGGCCGGGGCGGTCGGGAAGAGGGCCGCGTCGGTGAAGCCGCGGGCCTGGTTCTCGGGGCTGAGGATCCAACTGATGATCTTGAAGGCCTCCTCGGGGTTGCCGCTGGTCGCGGGGATCGCGAGGAAGGACCCGCCGAGGTTGGAGGGGCCGCCGGGCAGGCTCGCCACCCGCCACTGGCCCTTGGTGCCGGGGGCGGCGTTGCTGATGTCGAGGGCGTGCCAGGCGGCACCGATCTCGGTGCCGAGGGTGCCATTGCCGATGGCCGCGTTCCAGGTGTTGTCGTTGATCTTGGCGTCGATGCCGAGGGTGTAGGGCTTCACGGCGGTGGTCCAGGCGGTGCGGATGTGGTCCTGGTCGCCGATGAACGTGTTGTCCTCGTCGATGAAGCGCCGGGTGCCCTGGCCGACGATCATCGAGAACACCGAGCCGATGTTGTTGATGAGGTAGGTCTTGGGCTCGGCCTTGTGCAGTTCGACGCCGGCCTTGAAGTAGTCGTCCCACGTGGCCAGCTGGGCGGACACCTGGGCGGGGTCGGTGGGCAGGCCCGCCTTGGCGAAGAGGTCCTCGCGGTAGAACGTGGCGCAGGGGCCGATGTCGATGGGGAAGCCGATGAGCTTGCCGTCCTGGGTGGTGGCCTGCTTCAGCTTCCACGCCAGGTAGTCCGGGGTCAGCTTCTTCGCGCCGACCGTGTTCAGGTCGACGAAGCGGTCGGCGTTGGGCAGGAAGGAGGCGATGTCCTCGCCCTTGATGCCGGTGATGTCGGGGGCGGTCTGCGCGGCACGCAGGCCGGTGAGCAGCTTGGTCTTGAAGTCGCCGCCGACCACCGAGGTCTTCAGGGTGATGTCGGAGAAGTGGGTCTTGGCGTCCGCCACGACCTTGTCGCTCAGTCCGCCGGCCCAGTACCAGAAGGTCAGGTTCTTGCTGTCCTTGCTGCCGCTCGACGCCGAGCCGCCGCCGCACGCGGCGGTGGCGCCGGCCGCGGCGGCCGTCAGTACGGCGGCCTGAAGGAATCGTCTGCGGGAAAGGTCCACGATCTTCTCCTAGATCTCGGCGGGTTCGGCGTGTCCGGCATGTCCGGCAGGACCTGTGGGTCGGGGGCCGCGGTGGGGCGCGACGGGGAGGCCGGGTGGCTGAAGAGCATCGGCGTGGGTGGAACCCTTCAGCCACCCGGGGTGTACGACCTGGTCCTCTCAGACGGTGCCGACGCGTCCGGGACGGCGGAATGCGCCGTTCATCCGCTTCGGCCGACCGGAGTGGGGTCCGGGCCTGGCTCCGAATTACGCAAGAGAGTGCACCCGGTGCGCGGGTTTGACAAGGGTCAAGCGAATATCGAGACATTCCTGCGCGACTTTGCTTGAGTTTGGCGAGTTCACGAGTATGGTCTGCCGCATGCTCCCTGACCGAAGACATCAGCTGATCCTTCGTTCCCTGCGTGCGGACGGGCCTACCTCGGTGTCCGTCCTGGCCGAGAGGGTCGGGGCGAGCCAGGCCACGATCCGCCGTGACCTCGCACAACTGGAGGACGAGGGCCTGCTCAAACGGGTCTACGGCGGCGCCGCGCCCGTGGTGGGCGAGGACGATCCGTTCGCCGACGTCGCCGGTGTCCGGGTCGGGGCCAAGGACGCCCTGGCGGCCTGGTGCGCACACCTCGTCAAGGACGGCGAGACCGTGCTGCTCGACATCGGCACCACGGCCCACCGGGTGGCCCGGCAGCTGCACGGCAGGGCCCTCACCGTCATCACCAGCAATCTGGCCGTGTACGAGGAGCTCCAGGACGACAAGGACGTCCAGCTGATCCTGCTCGGCGGGGTGGTGCGGCGCGACTACCGCTCCCTGGTCGGCTTCCTCACCGAGGACAACCTGCGGCAGGTCCACGCCGACCGGCTGTTCCTCGGGACCAGCGGGGTCCGCCCCGACGGCCAGGTGCTGGACACCACCGCCGTCGAGGTGCCGGTCAAACGGGCGATGATCGCCGCCAGCGCCCAGGTGGTCCTGGTGGCGGACGCCGGCAAGTTCCCCGGCACCGGGATGGCCCGGGTGTGCGGGCCCGAGGATCTCGACGTCGTGGTGACCAACGCGCCGGGCGACGAGAAGACCTGCGCACGGCTGCGCGAGGCCGGGGTCGAGGTGGTCGAGGTATGAGCAAAGCGACTCACGGATGAACACGGATGAACAAGGTGGTCGGCGTATGAGACTCACGATCCTGGGCGGCGGGGGCTTCCGCGTCCCGCTGGTCTACCGGGCGCTGCTGGGCGACCGCGGCGCGGGGCGCGTCACCGACGTGACCCTGTACGACCTGGACGCCTCCCGGCTGGCGATCATCCGCAAGGTCCTCGCCGACCAGGCGGCCGGACACCCCGACCCGCCCACCGTGACCGTCACCACCGACCTCGACGAGGCGGTGACCGGGGCCGACTTCGTCTTCTCCGCCATCCGCGTCGGCGGGCTGGCCGGCCGGGCCGCGGACGAGCGGATCGCCCTGGAGGAGGGCGTCCTCGGCCAGGAGACCGTCGGCGCCGGCGGCATCTCCTTCGGGCTGCGCACGGTCCCCGTGGCCGTCGCCATCGCCCGCCGGGTCGCCGCGCTGGCGCCCGACGCCTGGGTCATCAACTTCACCAACCCCGCCGGGCTGGTCACCGAGGCGATGACCGCGCACCTCGGCGACCGGGTGATCGGGATCTGCGACTCCCCGGTGGGCCTCGGCCGCCGGGTCGCCGGGGCACTCGGCGTGGAACCGGCGCGCGTCCGGCTCGACTACGTCGGGCTCAACCATCTGGGCTGGCTGCGCGGACTGTACGCCGAGGGCCGCGATCTGCTGCCGTCGCTGCTCGCCGACGAGAGCGCGCTGACCTCGTTCGAGGAGGGCAAGCTCTTCGGCGCCGACCTGCTGCGCACCCTGGGCGCGCTGCCCAACGAGTATCTGCACTACTACTACTTCAGCCGTGAGTCGGTGCGCTCGGCACGGGCCGCCGAGCAGACCCGGGGCGCCTTCCTCCACTCCCAGCAGCAGCGCTTCTACGACGCCCTGGCCCCCTCCCCGGGGCATACCGCGCCGCGCGCCGCCTGGAACGCCTGGGACGCGACCCGGCTGGAGCGCGAGACGACCTACATGGCCGAGAACCGCGAGGCCGTCGGCATGGGCGAGCGCGACTCCTGCGACCTGGAGTCCGGCGGCTACGAACAGGTCGCCCTGGCCCTGATGCGCGCCATCGCGCTGGACGAGCGGGCGACCCTCATCCTGAACGTGCGCAACCGCGGGCGGATCCCCGTCCTCGACGACGACGCCGTCATCGAGGTCCCCTGCCATGTCGACGCCAACGGCGCCCATCCCATCGCCGGGGCCGCGCTGCCCGATCACGGCACGGGGCTGGTGTGCTCGGTCAAGGCCGTCGAACGGGCGGTGATCCACGCGGCGACGGCCGGCGAGCGCGACCACGCGGTGCGGGCCCTGACCATCCACCCGCTGATCGACTCCTACGCCGTCGCCCGGCGCCTGCTGGACGCCTATCAGCGGCACTTCCCGGAACTGGCCTACCTCGGCGGCTGAGGAAACACGGGAGGGCACGAGAGAGCACGAGGGAACACGGCGGCCAGGGCTCGCCCCGACGCGGATGACGGGCGAGTCCTGGCCGCCGAGATCGATTCTCGGGGCCGTGGCACGGTGTGCCCACGGGTGTGCGGACGGCGACCCTGGTGAACGGCGGCCACCCCGTGCGCCCGGCGCACACCCCGTACGCATGTGCGGGGGTGAGGCGTGACGGCGCACCCGGTGGGGAAGGCGCACCCCGAGGCAGGCCGGACCCGGGCCCCGCGTGATCAAGCACACCTCGCGGCGCGGGATACTGGCCTTGGCTCATCGCCCTCGTCGACCGCTCACGAACGGATCATGCACATCTCCGCGATCGCCCCGCCCACCACTCCCTCCACGGTCTGGCTCGGCCGTGGCCGCCACACCGGTCCCACCGCACCGGAGGTCCTGCGCACCCACCTCCGGGCGCTCAAGGACACCGAGAGGCTCGAGGACTTCCGGGAGCTGCCCGACAGCGAGACCGCCGAGGGCGAATCGGCCTTCGAGGCGCGCTGGCAGGTACCCGACAACATCACCGTGCGGGCCCGGCTGAAACTGTCGGAGTGGTCGGGCCGGGGGCAGGAGTGGACGCTGGTCGCGGAGGCCGAGCGGCCCTGGGACCTGCGCTGGCCGTCGCCCGCCGAGCTGTTCTGGCCATGGGACACGGACACCGCGTGGGGTCAGGAGACCGTGGCCGGGCAGCGGTTCCTCGACGTCAACCCGCTGCCCGCCGACGAAAAGGATCTGCGCCGCGTCCTGCGGGCCGCCCTGCGCGACACCTGGACGGTCGACGTCGTCGTCCACGAGGCGATGACCCCGGACGACCGGGGCCGCCGTTCGCTGGTCTCCCTGCTGCCCCCGGGCCTGCACCACCGGGTGGTGGAGCACCGGGCGGCGCCGCACCAGCTGCGCACCGTGAACTGGGCGCTGAAGGACTTCGGGGCCGAGGTGCCGCGCGGCGGTGCGCTGGTGCTCCCCGGCAGCCCCGCGCCGGACGGCTACGACGCCGGGTCCCTCTCGGTGCGCAGCGTCTTCCTGGACGGCTCGCACCCCACGGAGGTGCTGGACGCCGTACGCCGCTACGTCGCGCTGCCCGCGCCCCTGCCGGAGGGCGGCGACGCCGCACTCACCCTGCTCCGCGAGAAGTGGCAGCTGCTCACCCTGGAGGAGGAACTCGCCCGGGAACGCGAGCTGGTGGCCATGTACAAGGAGGCCCTGGAGGCGATGACCGAGTCCCGGGACCTGTACCGGGAGGCGGCCGAGCAGGCCCACGAGGCGCTGGCCGCCTACCGTGAGGCGGCGGCCGAGGTGGGCGTCGAGCCCCCGCGTCCGGCCCCGGTGAAGAAGGGCGGCTCGCCGTTCCAGCAGTGGGGCCGGACCCTGGAGCGGCTCAAGGAGACCACCATGGGCCTGCGCCCGGCGTCCGCCGACACCGAGGGCCCCGAGGGCCCAGAGGGCCCCAAGGAAGCCTCCGACCGCTAGCCGTGTGAGGTAATCCCGCCGCACGAGGGGAATTCGGGAACCGAAAACGGGGAAACCGAAACAAGGGCAGCACACCCCGCGACGGACCCGGAGGGAGGGCCCGTGGACACGACCACCACGCTCCTGATCGTCGCCGCGGTACTCGCCGCGACCCTGCTCGCGGGCGCCGCCGCGGTGCTGGTGCGGCTGATCCGCACCCGCCGGGACCTCAGACGCGCCGGGCTGCCCACCGGGCCGCGCTGGATCTTCTGGGGCGCGGTCCTGTACTTCGTGCTACCGACCGACCTGCTGCCCGATCCGGTCTACCTCGATGACATCGGTGTCCTGCTGCTCGCCCTGCGCTCCCTGCGCCGTTCTCCCGACCCGGCAGGCACCCCAACTGACCGTATTTGAAGACGTTTTCACCCCCCGTTCGATGCATCTCCCCTGCTCCGCGCCCTGTTGGGATCCCGACTCGCCGATGATCACGGAGAGTAAGGAAACCAACCACCCGTTCGATTCGTATAAGTGACTGAAGGTCGCACCTAACGCAGCGGGCCCAAGTGACGTCGCACAGCGGCACCGCTTGATCGAGGCAGTACCGACGAGGGAGAGAACATGCAACCGTTCGCGCTCAACTACGCACGCCCTGCGGCGGAGTTGGAGTTCGCAACTCCGTACGCCTATGACCCCGGACTGCAGTTGAACGTACTCCTCGACGGCCGAGTCGCCGCTCGTGACCACGCCCTGCTCAGAGAACTGGGGACCACCACCTCCACCGCGGGTTCCAAGACCCACTTCGACGACTGAGCACGGGCCGCGCAAGATGACCGTGCTCATCCTGACCTGCGAAGAGGACGTCACGGCGGACATGGTGGTCGTACACCTGAACGCCGCGGGCGTCCCGGTCGTCCGGCTCGACCCGGCCGATCTGACCAGCACCGTCGCCCTGTCGGGCGAGTTCGTCCACGGTGCGTTCCGGGGCCATCTGTCCTCGGCCGGCCGGCTGGTGAGCCTGGACGGACTGCGGTCCGTGTGGGTGCGCCGGCCGGGCGCCGCGGCGGCGCGGGCGGCCCAGCCGTCCGCGTGGCTCACGGAAGAGGCCTCGCAGGCCCTCTACGGCATGCTCCGGGGCACCGGGGTGCGCTGGATGAACCATCCGGACGCGTCCCTGCGCGCCCGGCACAAGCCGTGGCAGCTGCGGCTGGCGCAGCGCAGCGGGCTGCCCGTGCCCGCGACCCTCATCACGACCTTCCCGCAGGCCGCGCGGGATTTCGCGGAGCGCTACCCGGACCTGGTGGTCAAGCCGGTGTCCGGGGCGCATCCGCAGGACCCGCCGCGTGCGGTGCCCACCACCCGGGTACCGCCCGGCGCCGACTTCGCGGCCGTGGCCTACGGCCCGACCCTGCTGCAACGCCGGATAGCCAAACGGGCGGACATCCGGCTGACCGCGGTGGGCGAGCGGATCCTCGCCGCCCGCAAGGACACGGCCCCGGGCGCCGACCCGGACGTGGTGGACGTGCGGTACGCGCCCTCCACCACCCCGTGGCGCCCCGCCGACGTACCGCCCCGGCTCGCGGACGCCGTACGGACGTATCTGCGCGAGGCGGAACTGGCTTACGGTGCCTTCGACTTCGCGGAGGACGCCGACGGCACCTGGTGGTTCCTGGAGTGCAACCAGTCGGGGCAGTTCGGCTTCGTGGAGGTGGACACCGGTCAGCCGATCGCACGCACCATCGCGGAGTGGCTGGCCGGCCCGGCCCCGCGGCCGGGACCCCGGTCCGCCGACCGCTGCGGCTCGGCGGCCTCCTGAGGAAGCACCGCGCGGCCGGGACCCCACCGGGTCCCGGCCGCGCCGTCACCGCTCAGACGGCGAGCGACAACCCCTTGCCGGTCGCGGCCCGGGACTCCAGCAGGGCGTCCGCCGCGGCCACCGCCTCCCGGACGTCGGACGTGCCCATCAGCACACAGAGCGTGTAGGTCACGTCACGCAGTTCACGGGCCGTGTCCGGCCGCTCCTGCTCCGCCTGAGCGATCCTCAGCGTCGCGTACCGGGTCAGCAACGTCCTGGCTACCTTGGGGTCCGGAACGATCACGAGCGCCCCTCTCTACGGTTGTTGCGCTGCGTGTGCCCGGACCTGGGCGATTCATGCACACGAGGCACACACGTCACCCTCCGGGGGCACGATCGCGCCACGCGGTTCGTGCCGTACGTAACGCCGGGGTGCACGCTGAGTCACGCGCGTCACGCGCCGCCGCACGGAAATCGACGCGGAGGACACCCGTACGGCCCTTTGGGGGTGAACCTGGAGATGTCGCGCCCCCGATGCGAAGGAGTCCCGGACGTGTCGTTCACCACCGACAAGGTCGCGCGCGCCGTACGGCAGGCGGTCGCCGACGGGCTGCTGGCGGAGGACCGGCCCGTGGCCGGCCTCCTCGACGTCGGAGGCGTGCGCGAGAGCGTGACCGCGCTCAAGGAGGCCTTCGCGGGGGTGCCGCAGGTGCTGCACGCCTTCGCCGCCAAGGCGTGCCCGCTGGTGCCGGTGCTGCGGCTGCTCGCCGACGCCGGTCTGGGCTGCGAGGTGGCGAGCCCCGGCGAGCTGCGGCTGGCGCTGGACGCGGGGTTCGCCCCGGCGAGGATCGTGCTGGACTCCCCCGCCAAGACCCGCGGCGAGATCCGCGAGGCGCTGGACCTCGGCGTCGCGCTGAACGCCGACAACCTCGGCGAGCTGGACCGGATCGACGCACTGCGCCCCGAGGGCTGCTCCTCCGTGCTCGGGCTGCGGGTCAATCCGCAGGTCGGCGTCGGTGCGATCGAGGCGATGAGCACCGCGAGCGCCCACTCCAAGTTCGGGGTGGCCCTGCGCGACCCCGGGGCCCGTGAACGGGTCGTCGAGGCGTTCGTACGACGTCCGTGGCTGACCCGGCTGCACGCGCACGTCGGCTCCCAGGGCTGCCCGCTGCCGCTGATCGCGCAGGGGCTGGCGGAGCTGCACGGGCTCGCCGAGGAGATCGACACGCGCGCCAGCCGCCGTCAGGTCACCAGCCTGGACCTGGGCGGCGGGCTGCCGGTGAACTTCGCCGACGACTCCGTCGCACCGACCCACGCGGCGTACGTGGCCGCGCTCACCGCGGAGGAGCCCGCCCTGCTGGACGGCCGCTACCGGGTGGTGACCGAGTTCGGCCGCTCCCTGCTCGCCAAGAACGGGGTCACGGCCGCGCGCGTCGAGTACGTCAAGGAGGCGGGCGGCCGCCGGATCGCGCTCACCCACGCGGGCGCCCAGGTGGCGACCCGGACGGTGTTCATGCCGCGGTCCTGGCCGCTGCGGGTCAGCGCGTACGGCCCCGACGGCACGCCGAAGCGGGGTCCGCTCGTGCCGTACGACATCGCCGGGCCGCTCTGCTTCGCCGGGGACGTCGTCGCGCACGCGCACCCGCTGCCCGAACTCGCCGAGGGCGATCTGGTCGTGCTGCACGACACCGGGGCGTACTACTTCTCGGCGCCCTGGGCGTACAACAGCCTGCCCCGCCCCGCCGTGTACGGCTGCCTCCTGGAGGACGGGGGCGGCGTCGCGTTCGCCACCGTCCGCGCCGCCCAGTCGCCCCGGGAGATCGCCCTGGAGAACGGCGCGGACCGGGCCGACGCCCTGCTGACGGGCTTCGCCGCACCCTCGCGGCGTTGAACCGGGGGGTGTCCCCGGGCCGGTCCGATGTGCGAAGCTCGCCCGTGTTCGGCGTGGCTTCGCACGGCAGGGAGTTTCAGCGGTATGCGCATCGGTCTGCTCGGTACCGGCCCATGGGCCCAGATGGTGTACGGTCCCGTCCTCGCCTCCCACGAGGACCTCGACTTCACCGGGGTGTGGGGCCGCCGCCCCGAAGCCGCCAAGGAACTGGCGGACCGTCACGGCACCCGCGCCTACGACGACGTCGACGCGCTCCTCGACGACGTGGACGCGGTCGCCGTGGCGCTCCCGCCGGACATCCAGGCGGAGCTGGCGGTCCGGGCCGCGCGGGCGGGCCGGCACCTCCTGCTGGACAAGCCGGTCGCCACCACCGCGGCCGGGGCGCGGGCCGTGGTCGCGGCGGCCGAGGAGGCCCGGGTCGCGTCGGTGGTCTTCTTCACCAGCCGGTACCTGAGCGAGACCGCGGACTGGATAACGGCGCAGACGGCGGCCGGGGGCTGGTTCACCGGGCACGCCCGCTGGCTGGGGTCAGTGTTCGCCGGGGACGGCGACAGCCCGTTCGCGACGCCCTGGCGGCGGGCGAAGGGCGCCCTGTGGGACGTGGGCCCGCACGCCCTGTCGGTGCTGCTGCCGGTCCTCGGCGACGTCCGCCGGGTGAGCGCCGCCGCCCCCGGGCCGCAGGACACCGTCCACCTGGTCCTGGAGCACACCGGCGGCGCCTCCAGCACCGTGACGCTCAGTCTGACCGCCCCGCCCGCGGCGTCGGGGGCGGCCGTCGAGCTGTACGGCGACAGCGGGGTCGTACGCCTGCCCGAATCCGCCGACAGCGCCGCCGACGCGCTGTCCCGGGCCGCCGGGGAACTCCTCGCCGCGGCCCGGGACGGGCGCGCGCACCCGTGCGACGCCGCCTTCGGGCTGCGGGTCACCGAGATCCTCGCCGACGCCGAGGCCCTGCTGGGCCCGGGCGCCGGCGAGCCGCGCTGATCAGCTCGGGGTGAAGTTGGCCCGCTCCCTCACCACGGGGTAGCCCGCCGTGGTGAAGTGGGCCGCCATCGGGAAGTTGCCCTGGTCGGTGGCCGCGGCGATGAACTCCGCGCCCTGCTCGACGAGGTAGTGGGTGCACTCGGCGAGCAGGTCGTAGGCGTAACCGTGGCCGCGGTGCTCGGGCAGGACGCCGATGAAGCCGATGCAGGGCCCGGAGGGGTTGTGGGCCGGGATGTGGATCCCGGCCAGGTCGCCCTCGGGGGTGCGGGCGACCTGCCACCACTCACGCGGGGACGGGCACCAGCGGAAGAAGTCCAGGTCCTCCTGGGCGGCCTGGTCCGGCCCGCCCTCCGCGACGGCCTTGCGGGCGTGGGCGTCGAGGGTGACGGAGTGGATGCGGCGCAGGGCGTCGAAGAACACCGCGTCGTCGGGTTCGGGGGCGAAGGCGAGCCGGCCGGGGCGCTCGGGCAGCCCGCAGGGCGGGGTCCAGCGGTAGACGAAGCGCTCCACGAGCAGGCTCTGGCCGGCCGCGCGGGCGGCGGCGTGGCGGGCCTCGGCGGCGGCCCGCAGGGCCGGGTCCTCGCGCCAGCCGCCGGGCAGGACCAGTTCCAGGCCGACCTGCCAGGGGGCGGTGCGCAGGAGTGCGGCGCCCGCCTCCTCCTCGCCGTCGGCGAAGTCGAACCACTCGACGGTGACCGGTTCGTCGTCGTCGGGCCCGCCCCACCAGGCGGCGCGGGCGACGACCCGCCCGTCGCGCAGGGCGACCCGCTTCCAGTGCGGACGGTAGGTGGCGTTGGGGAACGCCTCGGCGTTGCCCAACGGGTCGGGCAGGGTGTCGAAGAGATGGATGTCGCGCTCGTCGAGCGCGCGGATGACCAGATCGGTCAAGGGAATTCCTCCGGGATGCGAATGACGTGAGGCGCTCCCGGGCGTCGGACGAGGGTCAGACGCGGCACGCCGGGGTCACGGAACGGGAGCGCGGGATGCGTGAGAGCTTCATCGGCGCTCGCCTCCTTCCGTGGTCTCCGGGCGTGCGGGAACACCGTAGGAGATCGTCTGACGCGGCGTCCACCTGTTTTTCCGGCGTGCGAGCGGCGGTGCCGGGGTGGAGCGTGGTGGTGTGGCACGAGTGGACGGGGAGCGGCGGGGCTGGCTGCGGGGCGCGCCGCCGCCGGGCTGGGTGCGGGCGCTGCCGATCGCGCTGATCGCGGGGGTGTGCGTGGCCACGCTGGTCAGCCCCGACCCGCTGGACATCGGCTTCCTGCTGGGCGCGATCCCGCCGCTCGCGGTCCTGTCGTACGGTCCGGTGGCGACCGCTGTGCTGGGCGCGGTCGTGGTCGTGATGCTGAACGTGCCGGCGTTCCGGCTGAACGATCCGGGCCAGACGGATCTGCTGACGATCTGTTTCGTCGCCCTGCTGAGCGTGTTCGTGGCGTTCGTGCGCAGCCGCCGGGACGTCCAGCTGGACGTCGAACGCACGATCGCCGAGGCGGCCCAGCAGGCGGTGGTGCCGCCGGTGCCGGAGCGGGTGGGCGGGGTGTCCTGCGCGGGCCTGTACCGGGCGGCGGAGCGCGGCACGCTGGTGGGCGGCGACTTCTTCGACGTACGGGACAGCGCGCACGGGGTGCGGGCGGTGCTGGGGGATGTGCAGGGGCACGGGCTGGCGGCGATCGCGACGGTGGCGTCGCTGATGGGGGCGTTCCGGGAGGCGGTGCTCGACCAGCCGTCCCTGGAGGCGGTGGCGGCCCGGCTGGACCGCCGGCTGGCGGTGGACTCGGCCCGGGTGCCGCACGCGGAGCTGTTCGCGACGGCGGTGCTGCTGGAGTTCGCCCCGGGCGCGGACGCCGTACGGGTGGTGGTGTGCGGACATCCGCCGCCGGTGCTGCTGCGCGACGGCACGGCGACGGAGGTGGCGGTCGTCCCGGGGGCGCCGCTGGGCCTGGATCTGCCGGACGCGCCCCGGCCGGACGGGCTGCTCCTGCCGCTGTGCGGGGGTGACCGGCTCTTCCTCGCCTCGGACGGGGTGTGGGAGGCGAGGGACGCCGCCGATGTCTTCTATCCGCTCACGGAGCGGCTGCCCGCCCTCACCGCGGGGGCCGATCCGGCGACCACGGCCGTCCGGGTCTGGGCCGATGTCGTACGGCACTCCCCCGAGGTCCGCGACGACGTCACGATGCTCGTCCTCGCCCCGTGGCGTCCGGACCGGTGAGGGTCTCCGCGTCGCCCTCGGCGTCGATGTGCGGCAGGATCCGGTCCAGCCAGCGGGGGGTCCACCAGGCCTTCTCGCCGAGCAGGGTCATCACGGCCGGCACCATGAGCAGCCGGACGACACTGGCGTCGATCAGCACGCTGACGGCGAGGCCGAGGCCGAGCATCTTGACGACGATGTTGTCGCTGATGATGAACGCCGCGAACACGCTCACCATGATCAGGGCGGCACAGGTGATGACCCGGGCGGTGATCTCCAGGGCGTGGGCGACGGAGTCCTTGGCGTCGCCGGTGCGCAGCCAGGCCTCGTGGACGCGGGAGAGCAGGAAGATCTCGTAGTCCATGCTGAGGCCGAAGATGATCGCGAACATCATCATCGGCACATAGCTCTCGATGGGCACGTCACCGTGGACGCCCAGCGCGGGCCCGCCCCAGCCCCACTGGAAGACGGCGACGACCACGCCGTACGAGGCGGTGATGGACAGGACGTTGAGGACGGCGGCCTTGACGGCGACGAGGAGGCCGCGGAAGACGGCGAGGATGATCAGGAAGGCGAGGCCGACGACCACGCAGATGATCAGCGGCAGCCGGCTGGCGACGATGTCGCGGAAGTCGACCTGGGCGGCGGTGGTGCCGGTGACATAGCCGTGGGCGTCGTAGCCGGAGACCGCGTCGGGCAGGGTGGTGTCCTTGAGCCGGTTGACCAGGTCGGTGGTGACGGCGTCCTGCGGGGCCTGGGTGGAGTAGACGGTGCCGATCAGGACGTCGCCGTCCTGGGTGGCCGTCAGCGGGGTGACGGTCGCCGCGTCCGGCACCGCGTTCAGGGTCTTCTGGGCCTGCGACTGGAGGTCGGCGCGTTTGTCGGAGGGGACGGACGTCTGGTCGATGACGATGGTGAGGGGCCCGTTGGAGCCGGGGCCGAAGGCGTCGGTCATCAGGTCGTAGGCGCGCCGGTCGGTGAAGGAGGTCGGATCGGCCCCGTCGCCGATGTGGCCGAGCTGGATGGAGAAGACGGGGATGGCGAGGACGGCGATGACGGCGAGGCCGGAGCCGAGGTACCACCAGGGTCTGCGTTCGACGCGCTTGGCGTAGCGGTGCCAGGTGCCGTGCGGGGTGGCGCCCGGCGCGGCGTCGGTCTCGGCGACGGGCTTGCGGACGTGCCAGCGGTCGATGCCGCGGCCGATGAGTCCGAGCATGGCGGGCACGAAGGTCAGGGCACCCGCGACGGCGGAGACCACGGTGATGGCCGCGGCGAGGCCGAGTTTGCCGATGAAGGACACCCCGGACGCGTACAGGCCCATCAGCGCGATGATCACGGTGGTGCCGGAGACCAGGACGGCACGGCCGCTGGTGGCGGTGGCGTGCCCTGCGGCCTCGGCGGGATCGGCGCCGTCCATCAGGTTCTGCCGGTGCCGGGTGATCAGGAACAGGGCGTAGTCGATGCCGACGCCGAGGCCGATCATGGTGGCGAGGGTCGGGGAGACGGTCGCGAAGGTGAACGCGGCGGCGAACAGGCCGAGGATGGCGAGTCCGCCGACGACACCGATCAGCGCGGTGACGAGGGGCAGTCCGGCCGCGATGACGCTGCCGAAGCCGATCAGCAGGACGACGACGGCGACCGCGAAGCCGATCGCCTCGCTGAGGTAGTCGTTGGCCTTGGGCCGGGCCAGTTCGCCGAGCGAGCCGCCGTACTCGACGTCGGCGCCGGCCGACCGCAGCGGCTGCACGGCCTTGTCGACGCCGTTCAGGTAGTCGTCGCCGAGGGTGTTCGGCTGTTTGTCGAAGCGGACCGTGATGTAGCCGGTCTTGCCGTCGCTCGACACCGGGCCGACCTTGGTCGGGGTCTGCGTGAGGGGGTTCTGCGCCGACAGGACGTGGGGCAGTTTCTCCAGGTCGCCGACCGTGGTGGACATCTGCGAGCTCAGCGCGCTCAGGGGCTGGTCGTCGTGCATCACGATCTGGGCGCTGTAGCCGCCGGCCTGCGGGTCGTGCTCCTGGAGGACGTCGAGGCCCTTCTGGGACTGGGTGTCCGAGAGCTGGAAGTTGTCCTCGTAGGTACCGCCGACGGCGCGGTCGATCAGCTGGAGGGCGACCAGGGCCACCAGCCAGGCGATGATGACGATCACGAAGTGGCGGGCGCACCAGGCGCCGAGTCTGCGCAGTACCCCGCGTCGCGGTGTCCCGGCGGTGGTGGGTGCCATGGGCTCATTACACGCCCGACCGATCTTCTCGGCATCTCGGACGTCATGGGCATGAGGTGATCGGGATTGCAGGGTGCGCCGGGAGGATGAATGGTGTTAGTACATTCCTTCGGACGCGAGGAGCAGACACCATGCCGACCTCACAGCCGGGCGGCGCCCGGCCCACCGCGGACCGCGTCACCCCGGACGAGCTGCTCCACACGCGCACGGGCAGCGAGGTGTCGCCGGAGGACATGGTCCTGGCCACGGGCCGGGACCTCACCCCGCGCACCCTCGCATGGGCCCGGCGCAAGCTCGCCGAGGAGGGCCCGGCCGCGATCGAGAAGCTGCTGCCGTAGATCCTTCTCCGCTCTTTCCCCGCGGCACCCCTCGCTGCCACACTGCGGAGGGTGCCCGACTTCGACATGCTCGTCCTCGGTTCAGGTCCCGGCGGCCAGAAGGCCGCCATCGCCGCGGCCAAACTGGGCCGCCGCGTCGCCGTCGTCGACCGCCCCGACATGGTCGGCGGGGTCTCCCTCCACACCGGCACCATCCCCTCCAAGACCCTGCGCGAGGCGGTGCTGTACCTCACCGGTCTCACCCAGCGCGATCTGTACGGGCAGAGCTACCGGCTGAAGGAGGACATCACCGTCGCCGATCTCACCGCGCGCACCCAGCATGTGGTGGGCCGTGAGACCGATGTCATCCGCAGCCAGTTGTCCCGCAACCACGTCTCCCTGTTCTCCGGCACCGGCCGTTTCGTCGACGACCACACCGTCGCCCTGCGCGAGGCGGGCGGGCGGGAGCGGACGATCAGCGCCGAGCACATCGTCATCGCCACCGGGACCCGGCCGGCGCGGCCGGAGAGCGTGGAGTTCGACGGGCGGACCATCCTCGACTCCGACAACGTCCTGACGGTCGAGCGGGTGCCGCGGTCCATGGTGATCGTGGGCGCGGGGGTGATCGGCATGGAGTACGCCTCCATGTTCGCCGCGCTCGGCAGCAAGGTCACCGTGGTGGAGAAGCGGGCCGGGATGCTCGACATGTGCGACGTCGAGGTCATCGAGTCGCTCAAGTACCATCTGCGCGATCTCGCGGTCACCTTCCGGTTCGGGGAGACCGTGTCCGCCGTGGAGCGGCATGCGCGGGGCACGCTGACCGTGCTGGCCAGCGGCAAGAAGATACCGGCGGACGCGGTGATGTACTCGGCGGGCCGGCAGGGCCTGACCGACGAACTCGACCTGGACAAGGCCGGGTTGGCAGCCGATCCGCGGGGGCGGATCGAGGTCGACGAGCACTACCGTACGCGCGTGCCGCACATCTACGCCGTCGGGGACGTGATCGGCTTCCCGGCGCTGGCGGCGACCTCGATGGAGCAGGGCCGGGCGGCCGCGTACCACGCCTGCGGGGAGCCGGTGGCGCGGATGCACGACCTCCAGCCGATCGGGATCTACACCATCCCGGAGATCAGCTTCGTGGGGCGGACGGAGGACCAGCTCACCGAGGACAGCGTGCCGTTCGAGGTGGGGATCGCCCGGTACCGGGAGCTGGCCCGCGGGCAGATCATCGGCGACGCGCACGGCATGCTGAAGCTGCTGGTGTCGCCCGAGGACCGCAGGCTCCTCGGTGTGCACTGCTTCGGGACCGGCGCCACCGAACTGATCCACATCGGGCAGTCGGTGATGGGCTGCGGCGGCACCGTCGACTATCTCGTCGACGCGGTGTTCAACTACCCGACGCTGGCGGAGTCGTACAAGGTCGCCGCCCTGGACGCCACCAACCGGCTGCGCCAACTGGACCGGATCGGGGAGTGAAGCGGCAAGGGGGGCGCGCGAGGGGGCGCACATTACCCCCCGGTCAATCTTGAAAGCTCAAGAGGTGGGGCTATAGTCACACGCACACTCGGTGTGACCGTCCCGCGACGCTTAGCGGAGCGGTAACCGCCGTGGCTTTCCCCGTCGACGTTTTCCGAGGCCGACCCTTCGGTGCCCGGCGGCGCTCCACCCACACCCCCCATGTGCACGACGGAAAGCAGCACGAGCATGAGCAACAGCACCGGACGAGGGCTGCAGGCGAACGTCCTCGGCACCTTCGACACGGTGGTGATGGCGGTCGCGGGCAGTGCCCCGGCGTACTCCATCGCCGCCACGACGGCGGTCCTGGTCGGCGCGGTGGGCCTGGCCAGCCCGGCGGCGCTGCTGTACTGCGCGATACCGATGCTGGGCATCGCGCTCGCGTTCAGCCGGCTCAGCCGCATCGATGTGAACGCCGGAGCCAGCTACTCCTGGGTGGGCCGGACCCTCCACCCGTTCCTGGGCTTCCTCAGCGGCTGGGCGCTGGTCGTCTCGGCGACGATCTTCATGGTGGCGGGCTCGCTGCCGGCCGGCTCGATGACGCTCGCCCTGTTCGACGAGGGCCTCGCCGACAACACCGCGCTGTCGACGGTGGTCGGCGCGGCCTGGTTCATCGTGATGCTCGCGGTGGTGCTGGGCGGGGCCCGGCTCACCGTGCGCGCCCAGCTGATCATGTCGGGGGTGGAACTGGCGATCCTCGCCCTGTTCGCGGTGCTCGCCTGCTTCCACACCCAGGACAACGCGCTGCCGTTCGACTGGTCCTGGCTCGGGTTCAGTCACTTCGACGGGGTCTCCGGCTTCGCCTCGGGCGCGCTGGTCGCGGCGTTCTACTACTGGGGCTGGGACGTCACCAGCAACCTCAGCGAGGAGACCCGCAACAGCCGCCGTACGACCGGACTCGCGGGCCTGATCGGCGTCGCCATCGTGTTCCTGCTCTTCGAGGTGTTCACCATCGCGGTGAACGTCATCCTCAGCGCCCAGCAGATCGACGACAACGGCGCCAACGTGCTGGCCGCGCTCGGCGAGGAACTGATCCCCGGCTGGGGCGGCAAGCTGCTGATCGTCGCGGTCATGCTGTCCACGATCGCCACCCTGGAGACCACGCTCATCCAGGTCACCCGCTCGCTGTTCGCGATGGGCCGTGACCGTACGATGCCCTCCGCGCTGGGCCGGGTGCACCGCACCTGGAACACACCGTGGATCGCGATCGCGGTGGTCGGCGGGGTGGCGCTGGCGCTGTTCGTGGCCTCCAACGCGCTGGGCTCGGTGGGCGACATCCTCGCCGACGCCATCTCGGCGATCGGTCTGCAGATCGCGATCTACTACGGCCTCGCCGGGCTCGCGGCCGTCGTGGCCTACCGCAAGACCCTGCTGCGCTCCCCGTCGGACTTCCTGCTCGGCGGGCTGTGGCCGCTGTTCGGCGCGGTGTTCATGTTCTGGATCTTCGGGGAGTCGCTGGGCGAACTGGATCCCGCGGCGATCGCCATCGGCATCGGCGGGCTCGCCGTGGGCCTGGTGCCGATGCTCTGGTACTGGCGCAAGGGCAGCGACTACTACCGCCCGGCCAAGCTGGACGCCTCGCGGACCGTCGAGGCGGACTACGCACCCGACGGCCACGCGGCCGCGCACTCCACGTCCTACGAGGGTCTCCCCACCGACTTCTGAGGGGAACCCGAGCGATGGCGCGTGACCGCTTCACTCCCGAGTTCGACCCCGACTGCGGGGACGTGTCCCTCTCCTCCGCACGCCACGACATCGTCATCGGCCGCTGGCAGGGCCTGCGGGAGCTGCTGCGCACGACCGGCCCGGACTGGCTCGCCCGGGGCCACCGGGTGCGGTTGCTGGCGCAGGTCTGTGCGGGCAGTTCGACCGTCGAGACCTGGCTGGCCGCCGAACCGCAGAGCGCGGACGCGCTCGTGCTGCGGGCGGCCACCGAGACCGCCCGGGCGTTCAACCTGGCCATCTCCGCGGGCCGGGGCGTGGCGATCGACCAGCAGCGGATCGACGCGGCGGTGCTGGCGTGTCTGTCGGCGGCCGAGGTGTACCCGTCGGACCCCACCCCCTGGGTCTCGCTGATCTCGGTGGCCCGGCTCTACCCGGCCGGGGTGCGCCGGCAGGAACTCGCCCGCTGGTGGGACGAGTTGCACCGGCGCGACCCGTACAGCATGGAGGGCCACCTCCAGGTGCTGCACTACTACTCCGCCCGCTGGCACGGCTCGCACGGCCTGATGTACGACTTCGCGCGCGACGCGGCGGGGGTGGCCCCGCCGGGATGCCCGCTGCCGGTCCTGGTGCAGTACGCCCGGGTCGAGGAGTTCCGGTACGCCGTCGACACCACCCAGGGGCGGCCCGCCCGGGTGGGGCTCGCCCAGCACTGGAACAACGACGGGGCGGTGAGCGACGTACGGCGCACCTGGGAGCGGTGGATCACCGGGCGGCCGGACTCGGTCGTGGCGCCCGGTGAGCTGCGGGACTTCCACTACCTGGCGCACGCGGCGTGCTGGGCGGACGCGGCGGAGGTGGCGACGCCGTTGCTCCGGGTGCTCGGGCGGCGGGCGACCCGGACGCCGTGGTCCTATACCGGGGATCCTGAACAGCAGTTGGTGCGGTGGCGGAAGGAGTGGGTGGTGCGGGCCTGAGGGGGCGTGGTCGGGTGCGGGTTGTCCAGAAGAGGGGGGTTGATCGTCACGGGGTTGCGTGGGGGCCGTCCGGCCTGGTTCGGCGGTGCTCCACCATCTCTCGGCTCAACGCCTCCGTCTCCTCCTCCGGGAGGCGTTCGAAGCCTTCCTCCGTGATGACCGAGACGATCGGGAAGATGCCGCGGTTGATGTCGGGGCCGCCGGTGGCGGAGTCGTCGTCGGCCGCGTCGTAGAGGGCCTGGAGTGCGGTCAGAGCCGCTTCCCGGCGGGTCATGTCGGCCCGGAACAGCTTCTTCAGGGCACCCCGGGCGTACGGGGAACCGGAGCCCTCGGCGTGGAAGGGGGCCTTCTCGTAGAGGCCGCCGGCCACGTCGAAGCTGAAGATGCGGCCCCGGGCGCCCTCGGGCGCGGAGACGTCGTAGCCCGCGAGGAGGGGGACGACGGCGAGGCCCTGCATGGCCTGGCCGAGGTTCTGCCGGATCATCGTGGCGAGCCGGCGGGCCTTGGCGCCGAGGGTCATCGGGATGCCCTCGACCTTCTCGAAGTGGGTCAGCTCCACCTGGTACAGCTTCACCATGTCCAGGGCGAGGCCGACGGTGCCGGCGAAGGCGACGGCGGTGTGGTCGTCCGCCGGGTGCACCTTCTCCAGGTCGCGCTGGGCGATGAGGTTGCCCATCGTGGCACGGCGGTCGCCCGCGATCAGGACGCCGTCGCGGTAGGAGAGGGCGAGGACCGTGGTGCCGTGCGGGAAGGCGTCGGGGGCGGCGCGGACGCCGTCGGGGAACGGCGGGCGGGTGGGCAGCAGTCCGGGTCGGTGTGCCGCCAGGAACTCGGTGAAGGACGAGCCGCCCGGTGTGAAGAACTCCCCGGCCAGCCGGCCCTCGTGCCCACGGTCCGTCGCCATGCCACTCCCCCTCGCCCGCCCCGGTCGCCGACACCCCACTACCTACCTGTGTCCGGCGGCCGGGAAACACATGTACGGCTCAACGGCCCTTCGGTGACCGGTGCGGCGGCTGGGCGGGCGCCGTGCGGACCGGCGGGGGCGGCAGCGGGCGCACCACGGGACCGTCGCCGTTCACAGTGAGGGGCGTGCCGTGGTGGCGGATCGTCAGGGGACCGCCGGAGAGCAGGCTGTACGTCGCCTTGTCGGGGCCGATCTCCACGCGCAGCCGGCTGCCGTGGAGCTGGACGCTGAACGCGAGCCGGCTGAACCGCTCCGGCAGGCGGGGCGCGAAGCGCAGGCCGGTGCCGTCGCGGCGCAGTCCGCCGAAGCCGGCCACCAGGGCCGTCCAGGTGCCGGCGAGGGAGGCCATGTGCAGCCCGTCACGGGTGTTCTGCTCCAGGTCGGCCAGGTCCATCAGCGCGGCCTCGGCCGTGTAGGCGTACGCGAGGCGCAGATGGCCGGCCTGCGCGGCGATGACGGCCTGGCAGCAGGCCGACAGCGAGGAGTCGCGGACGGTGAGCGGCTCGTAGTAGGCGAAGTTGCGGGCGAGCTGCTCGTCGTCGAAGTGGCCGTCGCAGGTGTACATCGCGAGGACCAGGTCGGCCTGTTTGACGACCTGCTTGCGGTAGAGGTCGAAGTACGGGAAGTGCAGCAGGAGCGGGTACTGGTCGGGGCGGGTGCCGGCGAAGTCCCAGTGCTGGTAGCGGGTGAAGCCGGCGTGCTGTTCGTGCACGCCGAGTTCGTGGTTGAAGGGGATGTGCACCGCCTCGGCCGCGTCCCGCCAGGCGGCGCTCTCCTCCTCGTCCACGCCGAGCCGGGCCGCCGCCTCCGGGTGGCGTTCGACGGCGTCGGCGGCCGCGAGGAGGTTCGCGCGGGCCATCAGGTTGGTGTACGTGTTGTCGTCGGCGACCGCGCTGTACTCGTCGGGGCCGGTGACACCGTCTATGTGGAAGGTGCCGTGGGTGTCGTGGTGGCCCAGCGAGCGCCACAGCCGGGCCGTCTCCACCAGTAGTTCGACGCCCGTCCCCGCTTCGAAGCCGAGGTCGCCGGTGGCCGCCACGTACCGCACGACCGCGTCGGCGATGTCGGCGTTGACATGGAAGGCGGCGGTGCCGGCCGGCCAGTACGCGGAGCCCTCGGAGCCCTCGATGGTCCGCCAGGGGAACGCGGCGCCGCTCAGGCCCAGTTGGGCGGCGCGTTCCCGGGCGGCGGGCAGGGTGTTGTGCCGCCAGCGCAGGGCCTCGGCGACGGCGTCGGGCGCGGTGTAGGTGAGCAGGGGAAGCACGAAGGTCTCGGTGTCCCAGAAGGCGTGTCCGTCGTAGCCGGAGCCGGTCAGGCCCTTGGCGGGGATGGCGCGCTGCTCGGCGCGGGCGCCCGCCTGGAAGACGTGGAAGAGGGCGAAGCGGACGGCCTGCTGGATCTCCTCGTCGCCGTCGACCTCCACGTCGGCGCGGGCCCAGAAGTCGTCGAGGCAGGCCCGCTGTTCGTCGAGGAGGCCCTGCCAGCCGCTGTGCCCGGCGGCGGCGAGGGCGGCCTCGACCTGGTCGCTCATCGCGGGCCGGGAGCGGGCGCCGGACCAGCCGTGCGCGACGAGCTTCTCCACCCGCAGCGTCTCGCCGGGCTCCAGCACGGAGGTGACGGTCAGCCGGGCCACGTCCACGTTGCTCTCGCTGCTCGTCGTGGTCCGCCCGGGTCCGGTGACGGTGTGGTCGGCGGCGACGGCCACCCGCAGCCCGCTGCGCCTCGTCCGGTGCACCAGGCGCAGCCGGTTGCCGACGGCGACGTCCTCCTCGGGTTCCAGCGGCGACTTCAGGGCGCGGGCGGCGCGCGGGTCGCCGTCGGGGTCGGGCAGGCTCTCGTTGGCGACCAGCTCGGACTGGATCACCACCCGGGAACGGCCGCCGACGGCCTCCACCTCGTAGGCGACGGCGGCGACGGCCCGCTGGGCGAGGGAGACCAGCCGGGTCGAGCGCACCCGGACCGTGGTGCCGGCCGGGGAAGTCCACTCGCAGCTGCGCTCCAGGACGCCGCGCCGCAGGTCGAGCACCCGCTCGTGGGCGACGAGGCGGCCGTAGCGCAGGTCGAAGGGCTCGTCGTCGACGAGAAGCCGCAGGACCTTGCCGTTGGTGACGTTGATGACGGTCTGCCCGGACTCCGGGTAGCCGTAGCCCGCCTCGGCGTAGGGCAGGGGGTGCAGTTCGTGGACGCCGTTGAGGTAGGAGCCGGGCAGGCCGTGCGGTTCGCCCTCGTCGAGGTTGCCGCGCCAGCCGACGTGTCCGTTGGACAGGGCGAAGACCGACTCGCTCTGGGCGAGGACGTCGAGGCCGAGCGCCGTCTCGCGCACGCACCACGGTTCCACGGTGTACGAACGGTGGGTGATCACGCCTGCCCTCCCCGCTCCCGAAGGTCCGTGAGGTCCTTGACCACGACGTCGGCGCCGTGCGTGTACAGCGCGTCGGTCTGTCCGACGCGGTCAACGCCCACGACGTACCCGAAGTTCCCGGCCCGCCCGGCGTCCATCCCGGCCAGCGCGTCCTCGAAGACGGCGGCCCGGGCGGGCGGGACGCCGAGGTCGCGGGCGGCGGCGAGGAAGGTGTCGGGGCGGGGCTTGCCCGGCAGTCCGCGTTCGGCCGCCACGACCCCGTCGATCCGTACGTCGAAGAGGTGCTCGGCGCCGATCGAGCGCAGCACGTCCCGGGTGTTGGCGCTGGAGGAGACGATCGCCGTGCGCAGTCCCCGCGCGCGGGCCGCCCCGATGTACTGGAGGGTGCCGTCGTAGGGCTGGACGCCGTCGGTGCGGATCCTCTCCAGGAGGATCTCGTTCTTGCGGTTGCCGAGGCCGTGGACGGTGCGGGCGTCGGGCGGGTCGTCGGGCCGGCCCTCGGGCAGGTGGATGTCCCGGGAGGCGAGGAAGGTGCGTACGCCGTCGGCGCGGGGGCGGCCGTCCACGTACTCGTCGTATTCGTCGGCGTCGAACGGGCGGAATCCGTCGCCCTCGCGCGCGTGCAGGAAGGCGTCGAAGGTCTCCTTCCAGGCGGCCGCGTGCACCACGGCCGTCCGGGTGACGACCCCGTCGAGGTCGAAGAGGCAGGCCTGGATGGTTTCGGGGAGGCCGAGCGTCGTCGTCATACAGGGTCCGGTTCCCCGGGATGCGCGCCGGTATGACGTCGGTCGTGCCTCAGTCGTGCCTCAGTCGTGGGGGAAGGAGTGGTGCTCGTGCGCGATCAGCCAGCGGCCGTGCTCCTTGCGCAGGCCGAAGGTGAGGCGCAGCCGCAGGGTGGGGCTCTCGGCGAGTTCCCGGGGTGTTCCGCAGCGCAGCAGGGCGTGGGCGTAGGCGACGTCGTGTCCCGCGGTGACGTCGAGGGTGTCGATGTCGAAGCGGGCGCCCTGGGCCTGCCAGGCGAAGAACGGGGGCCAGCAGGCCCGGTAGGCGGCCAGGCCGCGGATGCCCTCGTGCGGTGCCGGCACGTCGTACATGACGAGGTCCTCGGCGTGGCCCGCGAGGACCGTGTCGAGGTCCCCGCGGTGGACGGCGTCGGCCCAGCGGGTGATCAGGGTGCGGATCTGCGTCTCGTCGTCGGACACGGCAGCCCTCCTTTCCCTACCTGTCGCTCTCTATGGGTCTCCTTCAAGGAGACTGCGACACTCTGCTGTGTGCTCACCTTCGACGATCTGCTGTGCCGGGCCCGTTCCCTCGCCGGGGCCGGCCGGCCGCGCGCGCTTCTCGGGATCGCCGGCAGCCCCGGTGCCGGCAAGACGACCCTCGCCGAGCGTCTGGTGCGGGAGCTGAACGCCGACGGCGCGCCCTGGGCGGCGCACGTGCCGATGGACGGGTTCCATCTCGCCGACGCCGAGCTGGAGCGGCTCGGCCGCCGGGACCGCAAGGGCGCGCCGGACACCTTCGACGCGGCCGGGTACGCGGCGCTGCTGCGGCGGCTGCGGGAGGACACGGACGACGTGGTGTACGCGCCCGGCTTCGAGCGGGTGCTGGAGCAGCCGATCGCGGGGGCTGTGCCGGTGGCGCCGACGACCCGGCTGGTCGTCACGGAGGGGAACTACCTGCTGCTCGGCACGGGCTCATGGACGCGGGTGCGGGCGGAGTTGGACGAGGTGTGGTTCTGCGAGACGGACGAGGAGGAGCGCGTCCGCCGGCTGGTCGCCCGGCACGTGGAGTTCGGCAAGGGGCACCAGGAGGCGGTGGCCTGGGTGTCGCGCAGCGACGAGCGCAACGCCGAACTGGTGGCGGCCTCGCGGGAGCGGGCGGACCTGGTGGTGCGCGTACCCGTCTGACGCCGACCGCGTTGTCAGTGCCTGCCGTTACGGTCGGTGGCATGACTGACGGAATCGTATGGCTGGTGGACGACAGCGGCTGGACGTCGGGTGTCGTCTTCGCCCGGGGCATCTCACCCGAGGAGCTGGCCGTGCGTATGGGAGGTGCCCCGGGCGGCGCGACGGAGCCGATCACCCACGCGGACGTGTCGGAGCTCGAGATGGAGATCTACCGGCCGGGCGCCGACGGGGACGGCGTAATCCGCGTGGGCCGGTCCGGGGAGTGGTCCTTCGCCCTGGAGTACGGCGACTCCACCGGCTCCGACCTGCTCGAGGAGATATCCACGGACGGCGTCGAGGCCGTGCACTACGTGCCGCCCATGGAACACCCGCCCGCCACCTTCCGCTACGCGCACGACGGTGTGTTCCTGACCGGGTACGGCCTGACGGAGGAGATCTGGCGCTGGGGGCAGGAGCCGGATCTGCTCCTGCCCGACCTGGTCGCCGCGGGCCTCCTGAGCGCCGACGGGAAGACGTACCTCCCGCCGGAGGACGAGCACTACAAGACGCGCTACCGCCGCAGCCTGGGTGTCGTGGAGCGGCGATTCGGGCTGTCCCTCTGCCCCGCGTTCCTCCGGGACGCCCGGCTGCCCGCGTACGCGGTGCGCGGCGAGCCGGACATGGACCTCAGTCGCTGACGGTGCTCAGCGTCAGCTGCGGCTCGGCGTGCGCGTCGTCCGGTCCGAGTACGGCGGTGAAGGCGTCCGTGGTCACGGTCAGCCCGTCCGGCGTCCACGCCACGGACACCCCGGACGGCTCCTCGGTGCCGTAGCGGACCGCGAAGACGTGCAGGTCGTCGGGGGCGTCGGCGATCGGACCGGCCTCCAGGGCGCTGGAGCGCACCAGATGGGCCCAGCCCTTGTCGGGGTTGCCGTAGCCGCGCGGGTCCTCCGCGAGGGCGAACGCGGCCTGCTGCTGGGTCAGTCCGGCGCGGGCGTCGAAGTGGTCGGGGCCCGTGGCCTCGGGGTGGGTCAGGCGCAGCGTCCCGGCCGAGGAGACGGGCGCGTGCGCCGTACGGCGGACCCGGTCGCCGTCGTCCTCGGCGTACGGCAGGCCGGCCAGCAGGTAGGGGCTGCCGTCGAGGCGTTCCACGGCGACCGTCGTCCACAGGGTGCTGCCGTCGGTGACGTACAGGGAGCGGACATGGCGCAGGACGTGGTCGCGGCCGACGACCGGCTTGGTGACCAGCTTGGCGGTCAGCGCGCCGGCGCGGACGTCGCGGACCCGGACCTCGCCCATGGGGCGGCACAGCAGGAAGCCGTCGATGACGGGTCCGAAGCCGTGCTGGCGGTCGACCGCGGCGGGCAGCAGATAGGTGCCGGCCGCCTCGATCACGGCCGGGGTCATCCGGTCGTCGAAGGCGACGGAGACGGAGCCGGACCGCAGCTGGTGCCGTGCGGACCCGGTGGAGGGCTCCCGGTGCCAGGGGGTGGTGTCCTGGATCTGCCAGACCAGCATCCACGCGAAGTGGCCGTCGACCCCGCCGTCCGGCTTGACGGCGTACCGGGCCCAGCGGCTGTCGCCCCGGTAGCGGCCCAGGTCGGAGCCGATGCGGGCGCCGAAGTAGCGCAGGCCGAGCACGGACTCGAAGGCGGAGTGCTGCTCGCTGTAGCGGGGGCCGCCGTTGTCGAAGCCGCCGTTGGTCAGCCGGGCGTCGAGGTAGCGGGCGAGGGCGTCGCCGTCCTCGGCGAAGACGTCCTCGCCGCTGATCCGGTGGGCCTGGGCGAGGAAGGAGAGGGAGATCGGGCCGTAGTTGTTGTCGTAGGCGCCGCCGTGCTCGGGGGGCAGCAGGGCGCCCCGGTCGGCGACCCGGTGGGCGCGGATCCTCGTCTCGTACAGCTCGAGCGCGCGGGAGCGGACCCGCTCCCCCTCGGCGCCGGGCAGGTGGCGGGCGAGCATGAGTCCGCCGACCACACAGCCGATGGCCTGGTTGCCGGCCTCCTGCGGGTTGAAGAAGGTGGCCTCCGTCAGCCAGCGCCAGTAGCCCTGCGCCACGTCGAGCAGCTGGGCGCGCAGGCCGGCCTCGACCAGGTCTTCCGGTGCGTCGAGGAGGTTCACGGCCTGGAGCAGCGCCCACGCCGTGCTCGGCCAGTCCCCGATGGGGTGCGCACCCGCTTCGAGGACGTACCGGGCGTAGGGCAGGCCGGAGTCGCGGACCCTGAGGTTGGGGTAGCCGGGGTTGTCGCCCCGGTAGACCCGCTCGCGCAGATGGAAGGCGAGGCTGCGGCGCACCGCCTGCGGCAGCTCGGGGTGCCGGGTGCGCTGCCAGGCCAGGGCCAGCAGCGAGGTGATGCCGAGGGAGGTGTCGCCGATGTCGTCGACGCAGTCGGGGTGTTCGAGGTTGCCCTCCGGCGTGAGGCGCCGCAGGGCCTGCTCGACGACGTCGGCGAGGACGGCGTCGTAGGCCTCGGGGCTGTCCGGCAGGTCGTGCAGCGGGCCCCGCTGGTGCGGGAGGTGCACGGGAGGGGACGAGTGGTGCACGGGGAATCAATCCTTTATGCCTGGGGTGGCCATGGCGTGGTGCGTCGGGGTCACACGACGGGTGCGGGCCGGCGGGCGCGCAGGGCGACGGTCAGGGTGTGCGGGCCGTGGCCGCCGAGGTAGAGGCGGTTCCCGGTCGTCGCGTCGGTGCCGCCCACGACGGTGTGGTCCTGACCCGGGTCGTACCGCAGGACGTCGCTCCGTTCGGGCCCGGCGAGCGGTGCGCCGGCTTCGACCGCGGCCTCGATACGGATCTCGTCGTCACCGGCCCGGTAGGTCACCGGCCCGCTGGTCAGGCACCAGCGCCCGTCGCCGAGCGGTATGGCGCCCTCCGGCGCACCACCGGGCCGGAAGGTCAGTTCGAGGGCCCAGGGCACCGCTGGTCCGCCGATGTCGATCCGCAGGTCGGCGCCGTCCTCCCGCAGGTCCACCTCGACGCGGGTGGTGTGCGCGACCTCGTCCCGGGGCCGGTCGGGGAAGGCCATCGCGGCCGAGAAGCGTCCCTCGTCCGTGATGCGGTAGGCGCCGTCGGGCTGTCGCCGCTCCGGCGGCAGCGGCTGGTAGTAGGCGGCCGTGAGGGTCTCGGTGAGCAGGTACCGGTGGCTGGCGGACGCCTGCATGTCGGCGGCGCGGAACGGGCCCAGGTCGAAGAAGCCCCGGGAGAGGCGGACCGCGTCGAGGACGGCGTCGCCGGCGAACAGGCGCAGGAAGGTGGGGTTGCAGGCGAGGCCGGAGCGGATGCGCCGGTGCGCGGGCACGTCGGAGCCGCCGTGGACGACCGTGTGCGCGGTGGCCGAGGCGTGGGCGGCGAGGCGCGCGGTGCTGAGGTACCGGGCCCGTGGGAGCGTCTCCGCGGCCGGTGGCGGCAGGACGCGGCACAGGTCCGGGGTGAGCAGGGTCTCGGCGAGCAGTCCGGGGTCGTCGATGCCACCGGCCGCCGCGAGCCGCGCCGCCCGGCTGAGGTCGCCGCGGCCGGTGCGGATCGCGAGCAGCCGGTAGTGCGGCAGGTAGGGCGCCAGCGGGAACGGGTGGTGCTGGTCCTGGCGTCGCGAGTGGACGGTCTCCACCGTGCCGTCCGGCCTGATGAGGTCCAGGGTGGCGGTGAGGTTGCGCTCGACGGCGTCCCGCAGGTCGGTGCGGCCGAGGACGTCGGCCAGCAGCAGGAGCGACGGGTTGGAGACGTGGGCCGCGTAATTGGCACTGCGTTCGGAGTACAGGCCCTCTTCGTCGATGTCGACGCCCTCGGCGAGCCACTGCCCGACGCGGGCCACGAGCCGGTCGTCCGGGAAGGACCGGTGCAGCCGGGCCAGTGCCGCGCACAGCTCCCAGCGGTGGTTCGGGGTGTGCACCCCGCCGGTCAGGAGAGCCGGGGAGGCGGCGCCGGCGATCTCGGCGAGCGCGGCAGTGACGTCCCGCAGTTCCGGCCCCGCGCCGGCGGCGAGGACATACGCGTCGCACACGTCGTTGACGGTGAACGCCGAGTCCGGCGGCGACTGCACGTTGTCGCCGCCGGCGAAGAGGCCCGTGCCGGTCTGTGCCGCCCGCAGGGCGCGCAGCTGGGCCGTCGCGGCGGCGACGGCCCGCCCGCTGCCGTGCAGGGCCGAGTCCGGGGAGCGGTACGCCGCGACCAGGGTCTTCACCCGCCGGGCCAGCACGCGGTGGGTGACACCGTCGGGTTCCCCGGCCGGGCCGGCCGCGAGGGGGGCGGCCGACCGGTCGGCGGCGCGGGCGACCGCGCGGACGAACTCGTGGTCGAGCGGGGTGGGCAAGATCAGTCCTTCAGTCCGGCATTGATGTCGGCGCCCATGACATAGCGCTGGAAGACCAGGAAGATGGCGATCAGCGGGATCATGGAGATGACCGAGGCGCCGAGCAGGACCGACCAGTTGATGTTCTGTGCACCGACGATGCTCTGGATGCCGATCTGCACGGTGAACTTGTTGGGGTCGTTGAGCATCAGGAGAGGCCAGATGTAGTCGTTCCACCGCCACTGGAAGGACAGGATGGCCAGGGTCAGCATGATGGGCCGGGAGAGCGGCACCATGATCCGCAGGAAGATCGACAGTTCGCGGGCGCCGTCGATGCGCGCGGCTTCCACCAGTTCGTCGGGGACCGTCAGGAAGAACTGGCGGAACATGAAGCAGCCGGTCGCGGTGAGCACGGCCGGGAGGATGATGCCGGCGAACGAGTTGTAGAGGCCGAGGTTGCGGACCACCAGGAACTCGGGGGCGAGCATGACCTCGGACGGCAGCATCGTGGTGGCCAGGATGCAGAGGAAGAAGGCCTTGAGCCACCTGTTGTCGTACTTGGCCAGCGCGTAGCCGGTGCAGCAGCTGACTCCCACGGTGAGGATCGTCGTGACCACGCACACGAGGGCCGTGTTGATGAAGTACTGCGAGAAGTTGGCGCTGTCCCAGGCCGCCTCGAAACCCGACAGGGTGGGGTTGTGGGGAATCAGTGTCAGCGGGTAGGAGAACAGGTCGCTGGCCGGCTTGAAGGCGCTGAGGACGAACCACAGCACCGGAAAACCGTACAGGCACGCCATGATCCACAGCAGGGTCGTCGCCGACACCGCCTGCCGGAGCCCACCGGTGGCCGCGCCGCGGGGGCGCTTCTTGGAGAGGGATCGTCCGGGGCCCTTGTCGACCGGGCGCGGGATGTCTGTGGTTGTCATCGGTTCTCCACCCGCCGGTTGACGATCAGCTGGATGATCGCGACGGCCATCAGGATGAGCATGAGCACGAACGACGCGGCGCTCGCGTAGCCGATCTGGCCCCGTTTGAAGCCCGTCTCGTAGATGTACTGGACGAGCAGGTTGTTCGAGGTGCCGGGTCCGCCGTTGTTGAGGGCGACGAACACCGGGTATTCCTTCATCGCGTTGATCGTGTTGAGCAGGATGACGATGAACGAGGTGGGCGCGATGCTCGGCAGCGTGATGCTGAAGAACTGGCGCCATGGGCCGGCGCCGTCGAGCGAGGCCGCCTCGTAGTACGACACCGGGACGTTCTTGATCGCCGCGATGAACAGCAGCATCGTGAAACCCGTCCAGGCCCAGGACGCCGCCATCACCACCACGAGCAGCGAGAGATCCGCGTTCGACTGCCACGGGACGGCGCTTCCGCCGAACTTCTCGATGACGTAGTTGACCAGTCCGAAGTTCTCGCCGAACAGCCACCGCCACAGGACACCCACGACGATGGGCGACAGCAGCCAGGGGATGAAGAAGATGACGCGGGCGACCGACCCGCCCTTGGCGTGCTTGCTCACCACCAGGTTGGCGGCGAGCAGCGAGACCACGAAGTTCAGCGGCACGAAGAGCACCGCGTACAGCAGCGTCCGGCTCAGCGCGTCGTAGAAGGTGGAGTCCCCGAACAGGTTGTGGTAGTTGTCCAGTCCGACGAACTGGAACGCCCCCACACCCGTGTAGTTCGTGAACGAGTAGATGAGCCCGATCACCGCCGGCCAGACGAAGAACAGCGAGAAGAGCACGACATTGGCCGCGATGAGGACGAGCGGCGCAAGCGTGTACTTACTGCGTCTCCTGGGCGGGCTCGTGGACACGTCCGAGGCGCGTTTTGTCATCTTCCTGTCTCCGTGCTGGTGGATGGGATCGCGGTGGGCTCAGGTCACGAGCCCGGCATCATGCCGCGGCCAGGGCCGGGCGGCGGGGTCAGGGCCCGCCGCCCGGCCCTGAGGCCTACGATGCGCCGCCGACCTGCTGGTTGTAGCCGGCCACGATGTTCTCCAGAGCCTTCTCCGCAGACTGCTGGCCGTTGATCGCCTTGCCGAGCTCCGTCTTGGTCGGGTCCTCGGTCAGGCTCTTGCCCTTCAGCACCCAGTTCGTCTGCGCGCCGTTGAAGTAGCCGGAGATCGGGGCGTAGAGCGGGATCTCCTCGTTGTACAGCTTGAACGCCGCCTGCGCCGCCTCGGAGGTGAAGGGGTACTCCGGGTTCAGACCGCTCTCGACCGGCAGGAAGCCGGACGTCTCGCACAGGGTCTTGTAGTGGGCCGGCTCGTACAGCCAGGACATGAACTTCTTCGCGGCGGTGGCGCCCTCGGCGTTGTTGTTGAAGCCCACCATCATGCCGCCGCTGTTGACGTCACTGGCCTGGACGGGCTGGGCGGGGGTCGGGACGCTCGCCCACTCGAACTTCTTGATGCTGTCCGCGAAGGAGGCGACCTGCCACACACCGGACCAGTAGGCGACGACGTCACCGCTCTGGAACATGGCCGACGGGTCGGCGCCGCTGGTCCACACCGACTTCGGCATGGTCTTGTCGTCGTTCCATCCGACGAAGGTGTTCACGGCCTTCTTGGTCGCCGCGTCCACCGAGAACTTGCCGGCGGAGTCCGCGTGGACGTACTGGCCGCCCATCTCGTACACCATGGCGCGCAGCCGGGACGGCGACTGGTCGAAGGTCAGGGAGTACTTGGCCTTGGTCTTCTCGCGGACCTTGTTAGCCGCCGCGATGAACTCGTCCCAGGTCCAGGTCTTGCTGGGCGAGGTCGGGAACTCGACGCCGGCCTTCTCGAACAGCGACTTGTTGATGTACAGGCCGGACGCGGTGACGTCCGAGGGGATGGACAGCACCTTCCCGGACGAGTCCTTCGCCAGGAAGTTGGCGTTGATGTTGTTGGTCTTGTTGTTGGCGATGGAGCTGAGGTCGATCAGCTTGCTCGACCAGATCGGGTCCAGCGCCGGCACCGCCGCCACGTCGGGCAGGGAGTTCGCCTGGGCGGCGTTGTGCAGCTTCGTCGGGTACCCGTCGTACGGGATGTTGACGAGCTTGACGTTGACGCCCTCTTCCTTCTTGTACTGCGCCACGAGCTTCTTCCAGCCCGCGTCCTGCCCCGGAACCGTGGAGATCCAGAACGTCAGCGACTTGGCGTTGCCGCCCGACTCGCCGCCGCCTCCGCAGGCGGTGAGCATCAGGGCACCTGCCGTGGCCACGGCAGCGAGGGGAACCAGGCGGCCTATGCCGCCGCGGCCGAGTCGGCGGGAGCGCCGCACACCCACAGTGGTCATCTTCGATCCCTTTTTCGTCGTAGGGGACGGAGCACGGCGCCGATCGATGCGGCACGGGTGCATTTTGCAGGAAATTTCGCTTTCCGGGATCGCGGCCTCGCCCGGCCGCGTCGCCTTGGAGGGAGGGATCCCCGGCCCTGAAGGCCGTCGTCGCACAAGCACGCCCTCGTGCGGCTGCCGTACTTCACGTACGGGCGGGATGGTCAACCCGAGTCGGCGTCCCGGCCGACTTAGAAAGCGCTTGTCCGGACATTGGCAGATCGAGTCGGAGGCCGTCAATCCTTCCCCCCCGCGGCCTCGGTCACGGTTTGGACTCCTCGGCTGACCGCGAGCCGGGCGGCGCCCACGACCGTGCCGAAATCGCCGACCGTGCTGCTGACCACTTCGGTCGGCCAGCTCAGCCGGGCCAGCTCCGCCCGTACGCCGGGCAGCACCTGCGGGTCCGCGCCGGTGCTGCCGCCCAGCACGATCAGCCCGGGGTCGAGGACGGCGGTCACGGCGGCCGCGAGCCGCCCCACGTCGGCGGCATGGCGGTCGACGAGGGCACGGGCCGTGGCCCGGCCCTCCCCCGCGAGGGCGAAGAGCCGGTCCGTGGTGCGCGGGCAGGGCCCGTCCCGGTCCGCCCAGGCCTCCTTGGCGCGGCGCAGCAGCGAGCGGGCCCCGATGTACTCCTCCAGGGCCTCCCGGCGCGGCTCACGGCCGTCGTCCCAGGGATAGGGCAGCCGGGCGAGCTCACCGGCGGCGCCGTTCGAGCCGCGCAGCACCTGGCCGCCGACGACGATGCCGAGACCGATACCGACGCCGATCCGCAGATAGCCGAAGGTGTGCCGGCCGCGGGCGGCGCCCTCGTGCAGCTCGGCGAGCGCGGCGCAGTTGACGTTGTTCTCCAGGTGCACGGGGACGCCCGGCGGCAGCGCCACGGCCATCGCGTCGAAGACCGGGCCCGCCTTGGCGGTGGCCGGGCGCATCCCGCTGCCCTGGAGGTCCCGTGCGGTGACGTCACCGACGGCGACCACGATCGAGCGCAGCGGGGCGCCCGCGGGCAGTGCGGAGAGCGCCTCCCGTACGGCGTGCGCGGCGTCCTTGCGGGGGGCGGTGGCCTCGGCGAGCAGGGTGCCGTCCAGGGCGCAGCCCCTGACCCGGGTGTGCGCCGGGCCGAGGTCGACGGCCAGGACGGCGCCGGCGACGGGGCCGAGGCGGTAAACGGCGGCGGAGCGGCCGGTGCCGCTGGAGGCGGTGCCGGAGTGCGCGGCGAGCCGGGCGCCCTCCAGTTCCGCCACGGCGGAGGAGACCGTCGGCTTGGAGAGCCCCGCCAGGCTGGCGAGCTGCGGCCGGGTGGCCCTGCTCGCCTGGGCCAGCACGGCGAAGACCGCGCTGGCGCTCTCGGTCAGGCGGGGGGCTTCCGCCACGTCGTGTTCCACAGTTTCCCCCACACGGGTACCGGGCCGCGCACCCGGCCGATCGGTTCGGCGGACTGCGGCGAAAGGATGCGACGACGGCGCGCGTTCCCGCCCCGTGACGGCCCGGGAGGGTCCGCCGAGGTCGAGTGCGCGACTTCTCTTGACGCACTGTACTTCGTTAGTTAACTTCCTAACGAACTTCACGGTACTCGCCTGCCGTGCTCACCAGAAGCCCGTCCCGGGGCTTCCCTAGTTCACCAGAAACAGCAATTCCGCAGGTCACGGTTCGCCCACCGTCGCAGCTCGATGCAACGACGAAAGAGGATCCGTGCAGGACTCTCCCCCTTCGTGCCCCCTCGCGGTCGGTGTCGACGTGGGCGGTACCAAGACGCATCTCCGCGCGATGGCGGGTGATGACGTCGTGGCCGACCGGGTCGTCCCCAGCAGCGGCTGGCGGCCGCACGACATCGCGGCCGCCGCCCGCTGGCTGGCCCGGCTCGTCCACGAGTCGCTGCCTCCGGGCGCGCGCCCCGCCGCGCTCGCCGTGGGGGCGCATGCCTGCGAGACCCCCCGGCAGTGCGCGCAGATCCGCGCCGCCGTTCAGGAACTTCTCGGCGTCCCCGCGCACATCGTGGGCGACGCCGAGCTTCTCGTGCCCGCCGCGGGACTGGACAAGGGGGCCGGCCTGGTGGCCGGCACCGGTTCGGTCGCGGTGGGCCTGCTGCCCGACGGCACCCCCGTCCAGGTGGGCGGCTGGGGCGCGGTCCTCGGCGACGAGGGCGGCGCCGCCGGACTGGTCCGCGAGGCGGCCCGGGCCGTATGGGCCGCCCATGACCGCGGTGAGGAGCCGGACGCGCTCGCGACCGGACTCGTCGCCGCGTTCGGCGTGCCCGAGGTGCCCGCGCTCGGCGCCGCGCTGGAGGGCGCCCAGAGCGCCTCCGCCGACTGGGGCCGGCACTCCCCCGTGGTCTTCGCGGCCGCCGACGCCGGCTCCGCGCTCGCCCGCGGCGTGATCGCCGAGGGGGGCGGGGCGCTCGCCGCGCTCGTCGCCCGGCTCGCCGCGCGCGGGGTCCCGGTCGACGACGTGGTGGTGGCGGGCGGCACGATCCTGCACCAGCCCGCGCTCTTCGAGGCGTTCACCGCCGCGCTGCGGGCCGCCGTGCCGGGCGCGCGCGCCCGGCCGCTGACCGGGCCGCCGGTCCTGGGCGCGGTGGCGCTGGCGCGGGCGCTCCTGTGAGAAACCGTGCTCCTGTGAGAAACCGCTCTCACGTTCACCCGCAGGACATGTACCGGTCGCCGGGCCCTCGCGGAAGCGACACAGCCCGGCCGTAGATCTTCGCTCGTACGCGTCATCCGGCTCAGGAGTCGTCACCAGGCCCACGAGCCGCACGTGATCACATCTCTTCCCTCTGGCCCCCTGGCCGAAGAACTCAAGAGAGGCACACCCATGCCGTCACCCGCCGGGCTCAACGCACCCTCGGCCGTGAACAGAAGGCGCTTTCTGAAGGTCTCCTTCGGCGGCTCCGCGGCCCTGGTCGCCGCGCCGACGCTGGTCTCCTGGCTCGGCGCCGCCGACGCCAAGGCCGCCACGAGCCCGCTCCCGTTCGTCGACGACTACAAGACGAACGTCCTGACGAACCTCACGCCCGAGACCAACGCCGTGGTGCGGGTCCTCGGCGGCTTCGCCCAGGTGTGGAAGACCGGCTCGGCCTGGAACACCGGCACCCCGCTGCGGCCCGAGATCCTGCGCGCCAACATGGGCTACTGCGCCGCGCTCACCGGCGCGCGCACCGAGGCGCAGGGCAAGGAGGCGTTCGTCTACGACCGCCAGCACCAGAGCTACGCGATGATCGCGGGCCTGGGCACCCTGGCCGACCTGTACAAGGCCGGCGCCAAGGCCGTCACCTCGATCACCAGCGCCCCGGACACCACGCCCGCGACCACGGTCAGCGACGCGGTGCCCGCCGGCGCGCCCGCCGGTTCCGCGCTGGGCGCCGGTTCGTACACCTCCGACCTCGGCCAGGTCGCCAAGCTCGTCGACACCGTGCGCGGCCCGTACGCCTCCGGCAACCCGGGCAAGTACGCCTTCCAGTACCCGCGGCCGTGGCGCATGAACGAGAACAGCGAGGTCGTCGACACCGGGAAGACCGACGCGCTCGGCTACCCGGTCTACGACTCGAAGGTGATCGTCGTCCCCCAGCTGCTGCGCCAGCGCGGCACCTCGCCGACCGACGACGGCGGCTTCCCGAGCGGCCACACCAACGCCTTCCACCTGGCGGCCCTGGCGTTCGCGTACGCCGTGCCCGAGCGGTTCCAGGAGCTGGTGACCCGCGCCCTGGAGCTCAGCCACACCCGGATCATGTCCGGCATGCACTCCACGGTCGACGTCATGGGCGGCCGCATCATGGCCACCGCGCTCGCCGCGGCGACCCTCGCCGACCCGGCCAACGCCGACCTGAAGGCCGCCGCCCGCGCCCAGGCGCTCGCCTACTTCACCGCGCAGACCGGGACGACGGCCGACACGCTGTTCGCCTACGCGCACGCGGACGCCGCCGACCCGTACGCCGACCGGGACGCCAACCGGCGGGCCGCCGAGCCGCGGCTGACGTACATCCTGGAGCGCCAGGGCCGCAAGGAGCCGCTGACCGTGCCCAAGGGCGCCGAGGTGCTGCTGGAGACCCGCCAGCCGTACCTGACCGCCGAGCAGCGCCGCGAGGTGCTGCGCACCACCGCGCTGCCCTCGGGGTACGTGCTGCTGGACGGCTTCGAGCAGTGGGGCCGGCTGAACCTGTTCGCCGCCGCCGACGGCTACGGCTCCCTCGACTCCGCCGTGACGGTCACCCTGGACGCGGCGAAGGGCGGCTTCCACGCGGCCGACGCCTGGCGCAACGCCATCGAGGGCGACGGCTCGCTGACCAAGCGGGGCTCCGGCACGCTCACCCTGACCGGCCACAACCGCTACCACGGCGGCACGGTCGTGGAGGAGGGCACCCTCGTCGCCGGCCACGCCAACGCGCTGGGCCAGGGCGACGTCCGGCTCACCGGCGGCACGCTCCGCGCCGGGCAGCCCGTGCGGGTGCGCGGCACCTGGACGCAGGCGAAGGGCGCGACGCTGGAGCTGGAGCTGGAGCTGCGCCACGGCCACGGCGCCGCGCTCACCGTGTCGGGCCGGGTGACCCTCGGCCAGGGCTCGGTGCTGTCGCTGCGCCTGGACGACAAGCAGCCCGCCCGCTCCGGGGACGTCGTCCCGGTGATCGACACCTGCGCGCTGCGCGGCCAGTTCGACAAGGTGGAGCTGAACTCCGCCACGCTGCGCGCCGTACCTGTGTACACGGCGGACGGTCTGTCGGTACGACTCCTGAAGCGGTAACGCCCCTGACGGCGGGAGCTGGTGCAGAGTGGCCCTGTGGCCACCGCGGACCGCTCCCGCCGAAGCCCCGCGGGTGACACCGCGGGGCACACGATGAAGCACATCCAGCGGACGGACACGGTCCCGCGACCGGTCACCGGTACGGCGGCGGTACGCCCGCGCCCCTCCTCCCCGGTACGCGGCAGACCCTGGCTCGTGCCGCTGCTCGTGGGCCTCCTCCTCGCCCAGATGGCCGCGGCGATGGTGACGACGGCCGTGCAGCAGACGCCGACCATCGACGAGCCGGTCTATGTGGCCACCGCCGCCGACTATCTGCACGAGCACCGGATCCGGTACAACGCGGAGCACCCGCCCCTGGGCAAGCTGGTCGTGGCGGCCGGTGTGGCGCTCGCCGACCCGCACGTGGACCCGCACTTCTCCGGCGACCAGACCGACGCGGGCCGGCACCTGCTCTACGCGTCGGGCAACGACCCCTGGCGGCTGATGTTGTGGGCGCGCCTGCCCGTGATCGTCCTGACGCTGCTGTTCGGGCTCGTGGTGTTCGCCTTCGCCCGTGATCTCGCCGGGCCCGTCCCCGCCCTGGCCGCGCTCGCCCTGTACGCCTTCTCCCCCGATGTGATCGCGCACGGCTCGCTGGCGACGCTGGACGTCCCGGCGGCCGGTTTCCTGCTGACCTCGGCCTGGCTGCTGTGGCGGGCCCGCCGCACCGGACGGGCCCGGCGGTACCTGCCGCTCGCCGGGGCCGCGCTCGGTGCCGCCCTCGCCACGAAGATGAGCGCGCTGCCCGCCGTACCGGTGTACATGGCCCTGGCGGTCTGGTCGGTGGGGCCGCGGCGGGTACGCCGGGCCGTGGCCGCGGCGGCCGTGGTGGCGGTGACCGCGGTGACCGTCGTCTGGCTGACCTATCTCGTGGTGGACCCCCGGCTGCGCTGGGATCCCCGGCAGACCCATGTCCCCGTGGTGCACGGGCTGCGCGGGCTGCTGGTGCGGCTGCTGCCCCTGCCGGAGGCGTACCGGGACGGCATGCGGATGCAGTTCGGGCTGGAGAACCAGACCTGGGCGGGGTTCCTGTTCGGGCACGCGTACTCCGGGTCGCGCTGGTACTACCTGCCGGTCGCGCTGGTGGTGAAGACCCCGCTCGGCATGCTCGCGCTGTGGGCGGCGGGCGCGGCCGCCCTGGTGGCGGTACGGCGGCTGCGGCCCGCGGCGCCGTACGTCCTGGTCCCCGCGGCGGTCCTGCTCGCCTCGGCGATGACCGGGTCGCGCAACTTCGGCACCCGGTACGCGGTGTTCCTGCCGATGTTCCTGGCGGTGGCCGGCGGCTGCGTCCTGGCGGTGCGGTGGCGGTGGCGGCGGGTGGCGACCTGGACGCTGGTGGCGTTCGTCGCCGTCAGCTCGCTGCGGACGTTCCCCTACTACCTGCCGTACTCCAACGAGGCGTTCGGCGGGCCCGCGAAGACGCATCTGCGGCTGCACGACTCCAACGTGGACTGGGGCCAGGACCTCGGCCGGCTCGCGGACCGGCTGCACGGACGGTACGCGGGCGAACGGGTCTGGCTCGTCTACAAGGGCAGCGGTGTGCCCTCGTTCTACGGCATCCACGCGTCCGACCCCCGGCACGCCCCGCTGCGCAAGGTGCACGGGGTGATGGCCGTGTCGGACTCGGCGGCGGCCCGGGCCAAGGGTCCGCTCGCCCGGCTGATCCGGTCCAGCCACGAGGTGGACGAGGTCGGTCACTCGATCACGATTTACCAGCGGTGACGGCCCGCGGGGTGTGCGACGGGCGGGGCCTCGGGCACGCTGTCCCGCACGCTCCGTGAGCTATGTTGAGCTGCGTGGGAGACAAAGGAGGCGCACCGGTGCCATCGCCGCAACAGGCACGCGCACAGGCATCAGCGATCACCTCGGGCAAGACGGATCCCGAAGCGGAGGTGTCCCCGACCTCCCGGCTCCGGGCCCTCTTCGACGGGCCTCATCTGTCACCCGGACAACGGCGCATCGCCCAGTATCTGATCGAGCACATCACCGAGGCGGCGTTCCTGTCGATCACCGACCTCGCCGACCGGGTGGGGGTCAGCCAGCCCTCGGTGACCCGGTTCGCCGCGGCGGTCGGCTTCAGCGGCTACCCGGCGCTGCGCGAGCGGCTCCAGTCGATCGCGCTAGGCACCCTGGCCGGCGGGCCCGCCCCGGACGAGGCGAACCGCAGCAACGAGCTCCAGGCCGCGGTCGACGCGGAGATCGAGAACCTGGAGAACCTGCGGCGGGACCTGTCCGACCCGGACCGGGTGATCGAGATCGGACGGGCGCTGTCGCAGTCGACGCCGCTGACCATCCTGGGCCTGCGGATCTCGGCCTCGCTCGCCGAGTACTTCGCCTACGCCGCGCGCCGGGTCCATCCCGACGTCCGGCTGGTGACCCGGGGCGGCAGCGTCGCCTACGACGCGCTGCTGCAGTCCCGGGAGGCGGGCGGGACGTGGGTGCTGGCGTTCTCGATGCCCCGGCACGCGCAGGAGACGCTGACGGCGGTACGGGTCGCGCGCAGCGCCGGGCTGAAGGTCGCGCTGATCACCGATCTGGCCCTCGGCCCGGTCGCCGACGAGGCCGACGTCACCTTCGCCAGCGGCACCGGCTCCCGGCTGGTGTTCGACTCCTACGCCGCCCCCGGGGTGATGGCCGCCGCGCTGCTCCAGGCCATGACCGACGCGGGCCCGGAGCGCACCCAGGCGCGGCTGGAGGAGTACGAGCAGATCGCCGAGCAGCATCAGTTCTTCCTGCGCGAGTGAAGCGGCCGCCCCCAGTCGTCTCCGGCCACCCCCCTCCTCCGTAAAAGGGCACAGGGATCATTGCGGGCACATCGCACATGAATGTTTTCATACTCCTTGCAAACCCGTCGGTATATATAAATACTGCTCACGGCCGCACCCGCCCGCTCAGGGCTCCTGTACGGGCACCCGAAGCCGTCGTCCCTACCCACGTCGGCGCCCAGGGTGCTCGGGGCGCCGCTCGCGCGAGCGCCCGTGGCGGCCCCGGTCATCCCCTGGACCGGGGCCGCCCCACACCCGTCGGACCACCCGTCCCGACGCCGCACACCCGGAAGCGATGACATGACACTGACGACGACGCAGCGCATCAGCCCGGACTGGCCGTGCCAGGTCAAGACCCCCGGCAGCTACGACTGGGAGCGCTCGGCCGCGAAGTGGCTGCGGGAACTGGTGCCCGCCCGGTACGCGAGCTACCCGCTCATGCTGCGTCAGCCGGTGCTGCTCGGCCGTCATGCCCAGATCCAGGTCCAGCAGGAGATCCGGGTCGCCCGCACCGCCCTGCAGACCGCGCGCGCCGACCTGCCCCGGCTGGGCATGCCCGAGTCGGTCATCGAGCACACCATCAAGCTGTACGCCGCCGAACTCCTGCAGCTCCAGCACATCGCCCGCAGCGTCCGCTGTGTGACCCAGGCCCTGATCGAGTCCCACGCGGGCCGCTGAGCGTCGCGCTCGCCGCAGCGTCCCCCGGCATCGGCGCAAGGCCCTGATCGCCGCCGCACACCTGTGCCATGCTCGATGCGTGACGAGCGAATCCGCGCTGCCCCCGGGGTCCGGCGAGGCGCCCGACATGGCCGCCCTGACCCGGGTCGTGGCACGTCAGCGCGCGGAGATGGACCGCCTCCAGGAGCTGGCCGCCACCGCGGCCGTACGGGAGCGGGCCAAGGGCGCGGTCATGGCGCGGCTCGGCTGCTCCCCCGACGCGGCCCAGGAGGAACTCCAGCGACGGGCGAAGGCCGCCCGGCGGACCCTGCTGGAGGAGTGCTGGCTCACCCTCGGCTCGCTGGCCCCGCCCGCCGCCGAACCCCGCCCCGCCGCAGCCGGCACCACCGCCGAGGAGGAACCGCCCCCCGCCCCCGACGAGCCCGGCTCCCCGGCCCTGGCCCGGCTCGCCCGCGCCCTCGTGCGGGTCGGCACCCCGCAGGACCTGGCCCGCTGTCTGCTCGACCGGCTCGCCGCCGACCTCGCCGCCGACGCCGTCATGCTCTACGCCCGGCTGCCCTCCGGCGGCCTGGAACTGGTCGGGCACGCGGGGATCGACGACACGCTCGCCCTTCAGTGGGGCCGGGTGCCGCCGCTGGCCGGGATCGCCGCGCTGGACGCCCTGAACGCCGACGAGGCCCGCTGGCTGGAGGACCCGGCGGCGGACCACGAGCGGTATCTGCTGATCGGGGACCCGGCCCGGCAGTGGGGCTCACGCGCCTGGCTGCCGGTGGGCCCCGGGAAGCCGGCCGAGGTCGCGCTCGGCGTGCTGCGCCACCGCACGGGTCCGTTCCCGGCCGCCGAACGCGCGCACCTGCTGTCCGTCGCCCGGCTGTGCGCGGGACCGCTGCACACGTTCGGGGTGCGGCGGGAGCCCGCCGTCGGCGCCGCCGCGGACGCCGTGCAGACGGTGTTCGACCGGCTGCCGGTCGCCGCGGTGCTGCTCGCCCCGGTGCGCGGACCCTCGGGCGCCGTCGAGGACTTCCGGATCGAGGCCGTCGCCGCCGGGACCTCCGACGCCGTCGGCCGCGCCGGCCGCGACCTGCTGGGCCTGCGCTTCCTGGAGTGCTGGCCCACGGCCGTGGACGAGCCGCTGTGGCAGGGGTGCCTGAAGGCGCTGGCGGGCGAGGAGCCGTACGAGAGCGAGCCGTTCGCCCGGCAGCAGAGCGTCGCCGGGGTCAGCGAGCTGGCCACCTACGCGGCGCGGGTGGCACGGCTGGGCGACGGACTGGTCGTCAGCTGGGTGCGGCACGACCCCTCGGACCGCCAGGAGCAGCGGCTGGCGGACGTGCAGCGGCTGGGCCGGCTCGGCTGGGCCACCTGGAACCTGGCCACCGGCGAGGGCAACTGGTCCGCCCAGGTCTACGCCCTCCTCGACCGCGACCCGGCGCACGGGCCCGTCCCGCTCACCCGGTTGCCCGGCTTCGCCCTGCCCGAGGACGTGCCCGCGCCGGCCCGTGCCGTCGGCGAGCTGGTCCGCGAGGGGCGGCCGTGCGACGTGCCGTTCCGGGTCGCCGCCCGGGACGGCGTCCGCCATCTGCGGCTGGTCGCCGAGGCGGTGACGGACGCCGACGGCACCCCCGTGGAGGCGCACGGTTTCCTCCAGGACGTCAGCGCCCAGCGCAGCGCCGAACTCGCCCTGCTCGCCAGCGAACGCGCGATGCTCACCCAGCAGGGCGTGCTGACGGCCGAGCGCACGGTCGCGGCCCGGCTCCAGGACGCGCTGCTGCCGCTGCCGCGGCAGCCCGTGCGGCTGGCCGGGCTGCGCGTCGACATCGCCTACCTGCCCGCCCAGTCGGGGCTCAACGTGGGCGGCGACTGGTTCAGCGCCATCGAACTGCCGGACGGCGACGCCCTGTTCGTGGTGGGTGACGTCACCGGACACGGCCTTGACGCCGTCGCCTCGATGGCGCTGCTGCGATTCACCGCCAAGGGCATGATCATCACCGGCTCCTCGCTGACCGGCGCGCTCGCCCGCCTCAACGCGCTGCTGCTGCACTCCCGGGACCCGCACGGCACGGCCACCCTGGTGCTGGCCCGCTACCACCCGGACGGGCGACGGCTGGCGTGGGCCCAGGCCGGGCATCCCCCGCCGCTGCTGCTGCGCTCCGGCGAGGCCCGCTACCTGGAACGGCCGCACGGCATGCTGCTCGGCGCCCGCGACACCCCGCGCTACGCGGAGGCCGAGTGCCGGCTCGCCCCGGGCGACCGGCTGGTGCTGTACACCGACGGCCTGGTGGAACGACCCGGGGAGAGCATCGACCGGGGCCTGGAACGACTCGCCCGCGCCGCGTCGGCCCCCCACCCGGGCGGCCCCGTACCCCTGGAGCGCCTGCTCGGCTCCCTGCCGGAGCCGGAGGGCCGGGACGACGTGTGCGTGGTGGACATCCAGGTGCCGCTGGACACGGAGGACTGACCCGCCGCAGCCGTCCGGTCGTCCGGCCGCGATGCTGACGCGGTTCGGGTCAACCCGTCGGCCTCAGCCGCCGGTTCGTGACTCCAGTGCCTGGCGGGTGTCGTCGCCGTACACGCCGTCCTCGTCGCCGCGGATGCCGTACCAGAGCTGGAAGCGGGCCACGGCCTCGGTGAGGGTGGCGTTGTACCGGCCGTCGGTGGCCCCGTCCCGGTACACGTCGGGGATCTTCAGCAGCCGCTGCTGGAGGTCGGTCACCTCGGGGCCGCTGTCGCCCTCCCGCAGCGTGCCGGCCCCGTCGGGGTCGGCCGACGGCGAGGAGGTGTCCGGCTGGGTCGCGCTCGGCTGCGGCTGGACGGTCTCCGCCGCCGCCTCGCCGCCACGGCCCGGCACCAGGAGGGCACCGGCGAAGCCGACGAGCGCCGCGGCGCACACACCGATCGTGATGGCGGCCCGGCGCAGGCCGTTGCCCGACCCCTCGTTGTCACGCCTCCGCGCGCCGCGCGACGCCGTCGCCGCCGGGTACGCGCCGCCCGCGCGCCGGCCGGGGGCACCGGGCAGGGTCCCGTGACCGCCCGCCCTGCCGGGTCCGGCGCCGGTGCGCCCGGGAGGGGGCCCGTGGGGGCGGCCGGCCGGACGGCCGGGGCGGGATCCGTACGACGGCCGCTCGCCAGGCTTCGCCGACGCCCCGCCGGCCGTGTGCTCACCCCATCCCGGCTGGGGCACCGTGTCCTGCGCGGCGGCGGACTCGTGGACCGTGCCATGGTCCTGGACGTGTTCACCCCACCCCGGCCGGGGCACGGTGTCCCCGGCGGCGGACTCGTGGACGTCGGCGTGGACGTGCTCACCCCACCCCGCCGGAGCCGCGGCGGGCTCGGCCGGGTGCTGTTCGGCCGCCCAGTCCTGGCCCACGACCGGTTCCGTCGCCGGTCCCGCGGGGCCGTGGCCGTCGGCGTCGGGCGCGGGGACGGTCTCGGTCCAGTGCTCCACCGGAGGGAGTTGCTCCGTCGCCGGCTCGTCGGTCCCGCCCGGCAGCCCCTGCATCGGGATCGACTCGTAGGAGACGGGTTCCTTGGTCAGTTCGGTCATCTCGCGGAACAGGTCCGCCAGGGCGTCGGTGTTGCGGGGCCTGAGAACCCGGATGGGCTCCACGACCTTGCGCTCCTGCGGTTGTCCCGGTTCGGCCGGTGTCGGCACCCTGGTCTCCCTCCGTTCCGTGTCCCCGGGGAGAGATACGGGCGGACGGGCGGACGGGTTCAGCCGGTCAGGAAGCGGTGCAGGGAACGCGTGGTCGCGGCGACGAACGCGTCCCGTCCGGCGTCGTCGAGGACGTCCAGGGAGAGATAGGGGTTGAGGTCCTCCAGTTCGACGAGGAGCAGCTCGCCGCCGGGGGCGCGGCAGGCGTCGACGCGCTGGATGCCGTACGCCAGGGTGTTCCAGTCGATGAAACGGCCGGCGAACTCCAGGTCGGCGGGGGTGGGTTCGTACGGCCGGAGCTCCCAGCGGCGGCCGGGGTCCGGGGCGTACAGGGCGTACTGGAAGTCGTGGTCGACGAAGTAGAAGGAGACCTCGTAGGCGAAGTCGACGCACGGCTGGACGAGGACTGCGCCGTCGGCCAGGGCGGGCAGGTCGTCCGCGGTGACGATCCTGAGGCCCAGCGAGTCCGCGCCCAGCTTGGGCTTGACGACGTACCGCTCGGCCTCGGGGAGGCGGTGCAGGTCCTCGGCGCGGTCGGCCGTGGGGATCACCGGGTACCCCTGGGCGCCGAGGTCCAGGAGGTACTGCTTGCCGGCCATGTCGGCGCGCCCGGTGAGCGGGTTGTAGACGCGGACGCCGTCCCGAAGGGCGCGCTCGCGGAAGGCGTCGTAGGCGTCCTGGTAGCCGAGGACGGGCCCGCTGTTGCGGACGACCACCGCGTCGAAGCCGTCCATCAGGGCCGCCGCGTCCAGGGGGTGGCACAGGGCGAGGTCGAAGTCGGCGCGCAGCCGGGAGGTGAGCAGGACGTCCTCGTCGCCGTAGCGCCGGCCGCGGGCCGGGTAGGCCAGGTCGGTGACGTAGAGGAGACGGGGGCGGGCGGGCGGCACGGACGGCTCCTCGGGCTGGGCGGCGGTGCGGAAAGGTTACGCCGGGGTGGTGGGTGCTCCTGCGGGGAGGGTGACGCGGGGGTCGTACGATGACAGGACCGTCGTTTCTCTCCCGAAGGGCTCGTCCACTCCGTGACCACCGCAACTCTTCTCGACGGCAAGGCCGCCGCGGCCGACATCAAGAACGAACTCGCCCTGCGCGTCGAGGCGCTGAAGGAGCGCGGCATCACCCCCGGGCTGGGCACGATCCTCGTCGGCGACGACGCGGGCAGCCGCTCCTACGTGGGCGGCAAGCACCGGGACTGCGCGCAGGTCGGCATCGCCTCGATCCGGGTGGAGCTGCCCGCCGACGCCTCCCAGGCCGATGTCGAGGCCGCGGTGCTGCGGCTGAACGCCGACCCGGTGTGCACCGGTTTCATCGTGCAGCTCCCGCTGCCCGCGCACATCGACACCCATGCCGTGCTGGAGCTGATCGACCCGGTCAAGGACGCCGACGGACTCCACCCGACCAACCTGGGCCGGCTGGTGCTGGGCATTCCCGGGCCGCTGCCGTGCACCCCGCGCGGCATCATCGATCTGCTGCGCCGCAACCACGTGGAGATCACCGGGCAGCAGTTCTGCGTCATCGGCTGCGGGGTGACGGTCGGCCGCCCGCTGGGCCTGATGCTGACCCGCGCCACCGAGCACGCCACCGTGACCCTGTGCCACGAGGCGACGCAGGACACCGCGGCGCACGCCCGGGAGGCGGATGTGGTGGTGGCCGCCGCCGGCGTGGCCCATCTGGTGCGGCCGGACTGGATCAAGCCGGGCGCGACCGTGCTGTCCGTGGGCCTGACCCGTACGGTCGAGGGCGTCCTCGGTGACGTCCACCCCGATGTCGGCGATGTCGCCGGCTCCTTCGCCCCGCCGATCGGCGGCGTCGGCCCGATGACCCGGGCGATGCTGCTGACGAATGTCGTCGAGGCGGCCGAGCGGCTCTGAGCCCCGCCCTTCCCGGCACTCCGTGCCAGGTACTCGGTTCCCTGTTCGGCGAGGCCGGAGGGAACTGAGTGCCATCGGAGGGTCCCGGATGTTACGTTCCCGTCCATGAGCGCGACGGAGAAGGCGGAGGCCAAGCCGCCCATGCGGGACGCCCTGGTGGCGGCGGCGTTCCGGCTGTTCCTGGAGCGGGGCTACGAGCAGACCACCGTCGACGACATCGTGGCCCTCGCGGGCGTCGGCCGGCGCTCGTTCTTCCGCTACTTCCCCTCCAAGGAGGACGTGGTCTTCCCCGACCACGAGCGGTGCCTGGCCGACATGACCGCCTTCCTCGCCGCGAGCGAGCCGGACGCGGAGCCGGTGCGGCGCGTGTGCGACGGCGCCCGGCTGGTCCTGCGGATGTACGCGGAGAACCCCTCCTTCTCGGTGCAGCGCTACCGGCTCACCAAGAAGGTGCCGGGGCTGCGCGCGTACGAGCTGTCGGTGGTGTGGCGCTACGAACGCGCCCTCGCCGCGTATCTGCGGGGCCGCTTCGCCGACGGGGCCGACGGCAGCCTGCGGGCCGATGTGATCGCCTCGGCCGTGGTCGCCGCGCACAACAACGCCCTGCGGTCCTGGCTGCGTTCGGACGGCGAGGGCGACGCGACCGCCACCGTGGACCATGCGCTGGGCTATGTGCAGTCCGCGTTCGGCGCGGCACCCGCGCCCGGGCCGGCGCCGGCGCCGGCCGTCGAGGAGCATCCCGAGGACGTGGTCGTCGTGGTCTCCCGGCGCGGGGCTCCGCTGTGGCGGGTGGTCCAGGAGATCGAGACGACACTCGCCCGGGACTGAACATTCGGGGTACGCAGTACCTTTACCTCTGGCACTGAGTGCCATACGCTGAGCGCGTGCACGGTGGCACGGTGACCGGGCACGTCCGTGCACGGGTGAGCCGCGCACGGGGGATTCCGGCCCAGGGCAGGGAGTTGACCAGCGTGTACCACTACTCAGGAAGCGCCGTTCAGCGGGCAGCCGGCTCCTCCGCGGGGCTGCTCGACCGCGCGAAGGCCGACGGCGAGGCGATCCTCTTCCAGCGCTGCGCCTGGTGCGGCACCGCCATGTACCACCGGCTGCTCTGTCCGGTGTGCCAGGGCAGCGAACTGCGCACGGAGCGCAGCGACGGCGCCGGGACGGTCCGCCACGCCACCGTCGTCCACCGCAACACGCCCTCCGCGCGCAATGTGTCGCTGGTCGAGATGGCCGAGGGGTTCGTCGTGCGCGGCCGGGTCATGGGCCCCCTCATCGGCATCCACAGCGGCGACCGCGTCCGGCTCTCCACGGTGAAGGACCCGGTACGCGGCGAGCCGGTGTTCCAGCTGCTCGACGAGCCGTACCGGGGCTGGCACCACTGACGCCCCGACCGTCGAGCACGGGCCGGGACACCGGTCTACCTCCGGGCAAGGGCGTTCTCGACCAGGGTGACCGTCGCGCGGGGGTCGTCGACCTGGAGCACGAGGCGTGCGTACGTCTCGTCGGCGAGTTCGACCACGACGGCCTTCGACGCGTCCCTCACGTCCCAGAAGACCTTTTCACCGTCCTGGTGGAAGGTGCCGGCGGTGATCACACCGGGCACATGGGAGCCCGGCGCGCGGATTCCCTTGGGGTCGGCGGTGATACCGGGGTCGGCGGTCGCGCCACGGACGTGGGCCAGCGGGACGGTCAGGCCGCCCTTGAAGGACCAGAGCCTGTCGAGATCCTCGATCACGACGACGAGGTCGTCGCCGTCGATACGGATCAGTGCCATGCCGGTTTCCCTTTCAGGGGAGTGGGTCGAGGTGCCGGGCCAGCGCCCTGGCGGCGTTGTCGGGGTTGCCGCGCAGGAGGATGCCCAGCGCGGCGGCGGTGAGGGCGGTGGCCAGGTCGGCGGGAACGCCGAGGGCGTCGGCGATCGCCCGGTCGACGGCGGCCAACGCGGCCGTCACCTCGGAGGCCACCTCCTCGTCGGCAGGTGAGCGTTCGATCGCCGCGAGCAGCAGCAGACCGAGGTCGGCCGACGTGACGAGCCGCAGCGCCTCCGCGGCATCCGATGCGCCGGCGAGGGCGTCGAGCAACGGGCGGACGTCGTCGGCGAGGTGGCGGCGCAGGGCGGCCAGGTAGAGGCCGCGCTTGCTGCCGAACACCTTGTACAGGCTGTTGCGGTGCACGCCGAGGTGGGTGACGAGGTCGTCGACGGACACACCGTCATACGCCCGCCCACCGAACAGGCCCACGGCGGCACGCACCGCTTCGTCCTCGTCGAATGCTCTCGGCCTTCCCATGACCACCACGGTAGCCATTTAAGGAACGACCAGTCAAGAACGATCGTTCCTTAATTGACGAGCAGTCGCGAGGACTCAATTCCGGTCATTCGCGGGCCGGTTCGACCGTCACAGGCAACCCACAGGTCCCCGATCGCCTCCTTCGAGGCGTGAGGTGCTCCCGGTACGGACGGGGCACCCACGCGCGAAGTGTGAGGAGGGACCCTTGTTGCATGCCCGGCGCATAGGTGTCACCGCCGTGGCCGTGCTCGCGGCCCTGGCGGGAACACCCGGGCTGGCCCAGGCCCAGCAGCCGTCCGGTCCATCGGCGTCGGCCGCTTCCGACGGCGGACTGCCACGGGGATGGCGCGTCACCGGCGAGGGCGCGGCCCGTCAGCTGGTGTGGCGCTCGGAGCGGACCGTGCCCATGGGGGACGCCCGGGTGGAGTTCCACGCGGGCGGCCGGCTGCTCGGCGTGCCGAAGGCGGCCGAGGACGGCCGTACCTTCCGGCTCCCCCTCGACCGGGCCGCGTCGCTGACGGATCTCCAGGTCCTCGCTGCCGGACGCCGGCTGGACGAGGCCGCCGCGGACTCCGGCGCACCGGCGAAGAACGCCCTGACCGCCCCGCGGCCACCGGCCGCGCTCCCGGCCAACTCCGTGGACCCCGGCAGGCCCGGCGCGTACCGCACGGTCACCGGTGAGTACGACCTCGCCCCGGTGAAGCTGCCCGGCTTCGCCCAGCCGGTCGAGATGCAGGCCGTGGTGGTCGCGCCGAAGGGCGCCACCGGCAAGCGGCCGCTCGCCCTGTTCCTGCACGGCCGCCACGCCACCTGCTACAAGCCGGGCGCCGGTGACGACGGTGTGACCGGCGACTGGCCCTGCCCCACCGGGCTGAAGGCGATCCCGAGCTACCAGGGCTATCTCCAGGACCAGAAGCTGCTGGCCTCGCAGGGCTATGTGACGGTGTCGATCTCGGCGAACGGCATCAACGCCCAGGACTGGGCGGCCGAGGACGGCGGCGCCCAGGCCCGTTCCTCGCTGGTGCGGCAGCACCTCGCGAAGTGGGCCGGCTGGGCCGCCCACCCCGGCGACGCACCGGCGGCCGTACGGAACACGAAGGCCGACCTGGACCGCGTACTGCTCGTCGGCCACTCGCGCGGCGGCGAGGGCGTCGACCGGGCCGCGATGGACAGCCTCTACCCGGCGCCCGCCGCACAGGACGGCTACCGGGGCCCGGTCCGCTGGAAGATCCGCGGGACCGTGCTCATCGGCCCGACCGTCTTCGGCCAGAACCCGGTCCCCGACGTCCCCTCCACGACGATCCTGCCCGGCTGCGACGGCGACGTCTCCGACCTCCAGGGCGAGGTGTACGCCGACGGCACGCGCGGCGTCAGCAAGGGCGCCGCCCTGCACAGCGCCGTGTACGTGGTCGGCGCGAACCACAACTTCTTCAACACGGAGTGGACCCCGGGCAAGGCCCAGGCGCCCGCGAACGACGACTTCTGGGACGACCCGGAGAGCACGGACCGCGACCCGGTGTGCTCCACGGGCACCCGCACCCGGCTGACCGCCGACCAGCAGCACCGGGCCGGCGCGACCTACATCGCCGCGGCCGCCCGGCTGTTCGTGGCCGGCGACGACCGGGTGCGCCCGCTGCTCGACGGCACCGGCCGGCGCGCCCCCTCGGCCGACCCGGCCCGCGTCCTGACCCACGCCGTCGGCGCCCGCCGTACCGGCGCGTTCCTGCCGGACACCGGGGTGAAGGTGTCCGGCGGCAGGCTGTGCGCGGCGGTCGACCCGGCCCCGGCCAAGGCCTGCCTGGGCCCGGACGCCCACGGCTCCTCCCCGCACTTCGCCACCTGGGCCCTGGAGAAGGAGGCCGGCCGCAGCGCGGTCGCGCTGAAGTGGTCGGCGCCCGGCAGGGCGGTGAAGGTCACCCCCGCCAGGCCGCTCTCCCTGTCCGGCGCGAAGAACCTGACGCTGCGCGTCTTCGTACCGCCGAACACCACCGGCACCAAGCTGGACGTGTCGCTCACCGACTCCGCCGGTCACCGCGCCGGGCTCGGCCAGGTCAAGGTCGACGGGCTGCCCGGCACCGAGCGGACCGCCTCCTACTGGGCGCGCGAGGTGCGGGTGCCGCTGACCGCGGCCACCCGCGCCGGGTTCGACCTCAAGCACGTCAAGTCGCTGGAACTGACCCCGCGTTCACGCTCCGGGAAGGCCTGGCTGATGGACGCCTGGGGCTGGGCCCCCGGCACCCCGGCGGTCACGGCGGCCCGGCTGCCGCGCGTCGACATCGGCCGGCTCTCGGTCGACGAGGGCAACTCGGGCACCCGCACCTACCACGTCCCGGTCGCGGTCTCCGGGCACGGCACCGGCAAGGTCCGCTTCACCGTCCTGGACCCGGACACGGGCCGCACCACGGACAAGCTGGTCACGGTCCGGCCCGGGTCGACGCCCGTCGATGTGCCGGTCGTGGTGAAGGGCGACACCCTCTACGGCTACGACAAGCAGTACGACCTCGTCGCCAAGGCGGTCCGCGGTGCCGTCGTCGGCTCGTACCTGGGCGGCGTCATCGCACGCAACGACGACCCGGCGCCGACGGCGTCGCTCGCGCCGGTCGCCGACCGGGTGACCGAGGGCGAGTCGCTGAGCTGGCGGATCTCCCTGTCCGAGGCGGCCGCCGTGGACATCTGGACGCCGGTGCGGGTGGTGCCGGTGACCGAGGGCACCGAGCTGTCCACCAAGGACGTGGATCCGCAGTGGCTGGCGGACCACGCCGACGGCCCGGCCGACCCGGAGCGCCCGCTGTCCCAGGCGGACGTGTGGGCGTGGATGAACATCCCGGCCGGGGCGACCACCGTCGACTTCACCGTGCCCACGGTGAAGGACCAGGTGGCCGAGCCCGCCGAGTCGATGCGGCTGACGCTGACCGACGAGAACGGCGCCCCGCTTCCCGGCCAGCAGGCGCTGACGGGCACGGTCGTGGACGCGCCCTAGCACGAAGAGCGGAACGGCATACGGAGAGGGGGGCGTGGACCGTGCGGTCCACGCCCCCCTCTCCGTGCTCACAGCGTGATGCGGATCCCCACCGTGCCGTCCAGCCCGCGCCGCAGCCGGCTGCCCAGGAGCGTCAGCCGCCCGAGGATGCCGTACTTGCGGGCGAGCAGGGTGCGGTAGTGGGCGGTGGTCCGCGCGTCGCAGATCTCGGCGCTGGCCGGGACCGGTGCGCCGGTGGGATTGCCGCGTACGTCGCAGGGGCCGACGAGGACGTCACCGCGGGCCCGGATCCGCTTCACCTTCCAGGCGTCGGCGGCCGACCAGGCCCCGAGGGTGTCCCCGTCCCGCACCACCCACACCGGGGTGGCGACCCCGGTGCCGTTCTTCCGGTAGCTCGTGATCAGCAGGTACTTGCCCGCTCCGAGCCGGTCGAGCGCGTTGTCGTCCATGCCGCGCAGTCTATGCAGGCCGGGCACGACAGCGCCCCGGAAGGGGCGCGGGGAACTGCGCGGCCGGCCCCCACGGCGCCGCACCCGACACACTCACCACCGCGGCAGCCGCAGCTCGTACTCAGGATGGATCCGCCGCATATAACCCGTGTCGTCCCGGCTCCGCACCCCCGATGCGACCCACCGCCGATGCAACCGCTCCAGCGCGTCATGGTCGAGTTCCACCCCGAGCCCGGGTCCGGTGGGCACCCGCACCTCCCCGTCCTTCAGCTCCAGAACCCCCGGCAGTACGACATCATCCGCGCGGTTCCACGGGTAGTGCGTGTCGCAGGAGTGGTCGAGCCGAGGAATCGCCGCGGCGACATGGGTCATCGCGGCGAGGCTGATGCCCAGGTGCGAGTTGGAGTGCATGGACAGCGCGATCCCGAACGCCTCGCAGACGGCGGCCAGTTCACGGGTGCGGCGCAGTCCGCCCCAGTAGTGGTGATCGGTGAGCAGCACCTGGACCGCGTTGTGCTCGATCGCGGGCCGCAGATGCTCCCAGGCGATCACGCACATGTTGGTGGCGAGGGGCAGCGGGGAGTCCTGGGCGACCTGCGCCATCCCGGGGATCCCGGCCGTCGGGTCCTCCAGGTACTCCAGGACGCCGTCCAGTTCCCGCGCCACGTACCGTGAGGTCTCCACCGTCCAGGCGGTGTTGGGGTCCAGGCGCAGGGGCTGCCCGGGGAAGGCCTCCGCGAGGGCCCGGATCGCGGCGATCTCCTCGTCGGGCGGGAAGACGCCTCCCTTGAGCTTGAACGAGCGGAAGCCGTGGCGCTGTTGCATCAGCCGGGCCTGCTCGACGATCCCGGCCGGGTCCAGGGCCTCGGGCCAGTCGTCGCCGATGGCGGGGCGGCCGTCCAGGGCGGGGTGCTCGGCCCACTTGTAGAAGAGGTACGCCGCGAAGGGCACGGTGTCGCGGACCCGCCCGCCGAGCAGATCGCTGACCGGGCGGCCGAGCAGCTTGCCCTGCGCGTCCAGGCAGGCGACCTCGACGGCGGAGGTGGTCCAGCCGCGTTCGTGGGAGCTGGGCACGGTCGGCAGCAGGGCGGCGTCGATCGCGGCGCAGACGGCGGTGGCGTCGAAGACGTCCATGCCGACGACCGTGCGGGCGGCGGTCTCCAGACGCTCCGTGCGGGCCGCGCCGCCCGGTGACTCGCCGAGGCCCACCGTGCCGTCCTCCAGGACGAGTTGGAGGATCACCCGCAGGGCGAGGGGTTCGTGGACGCCGTTGGAGTTGAGCAGCGGCGGGTCGGAGAAGGCGATGGGGGTGGCGATCAGTTCGCGGATCCGGGTGCTCATGCGGCCACCGCCGCCCGTCCTCGGTCGATGACATTCGCCGGGCGGGCGACGCGCTCGGGGGCGGGGTCCAGCAGGGGTGCCCGTACGCCGCCCACGTCCAGGCCGCGGATCGTCACCCCGGCCCCGACCAGCGACACGGCGTAGCCCGGGACCTCGTCGCGGAGGGCGACGAGGGGGCCGTAGAACTCGTCGAGGAGCCGGCCGACGAGCGCCCGGTCGCGCTCGGCGAACTGGAAGTCCTTCGAGGTGACGGACCGGACCGCGCGGACGATGCGGTGCATCCACTCCAGGTCGCCGATGCCGTCCTTCGGACCGACGATGCGGGTCCGGACCTCCAGCGTGGTCGGGTCGTCACCGCCGGCCCCGCCGGCTCCGGAGCCGCAGGCCGCCGCTCCGAACAGCAGGCCGACGGCGGCGCGCGCCGCGTCCGGGCGGCGGCTTCGTCGGCGAAGCCCCATGGGCACCTCCGTTCACATCCGTGAACTTTCTTCACGGATGTGAATATGAGGCGCCCAAGCTACGAATCGTTTCGAGGGCATGTCAAGACATGACCGGGAGATGGCGGGCCCGTGACACGGACGCCGCCGCAAGGGCCCCGGGTCAGCGCAGGGCGGCCGCCATCCGGCGCACCCCCTCGGTGAGGATCTCGGGCGAGGTGGCGAGATTCAGCCGTACGTGCCCGGCTCCCCCGGTGCCGAAGTCGGGCCCGGGGCTCAGCGCCACCCGGCCGCGCTCCAGGAAGACCGCCGCCGGGTCGTCCCCGAGGCCCAGGGCGCGGCAGTCCAGCCAGGCCAGAAAGGTGCCCTCCCCCGGCCGGTGGCGGACCCCGGGGAGGTGCTCGGCCAGCAGCTCCGCGAGCAGCAGCCGGTGTGCGTCGAGGGCCGTCAGCAGGGCGTCCAGCCAGGCGGTCCCCTCGCTCAGCGCGGCGGTGTGGGCGAGCACGCCGACATGGCTCGGGCCGTGGGAGACCTCCTCCGGCAGCAGGGCCAGATCGGCCGCGGCCCCGGGGCCCGCCACGGCCAGGGCCGCCTTGAGACCGGCCAGGTTCCAGGCCTTCGAGGCCGACATCAGCGACAGCCCTGACCCCGCGCCGGGCACGCTCAGATACGGCACGAAGTCCACTCCGGCGGCGGTGAGCGGGGCGTGGATCTCGTCGGCGACCACGCGCACGCCGTACCGCTCGGCGAGGGCGGCGACCGCGGTCAGCTCCTCGGCGGTGTGCACGGTGCCGGTCGGGTTGTGCGGGCTGCACAGCAGATGCGCGGCCCGGCCGCCGTCCGCGACCGCCCGCCGGTACGCCTCCTCCAGGACGGCGAGGTCGAGCCGGCCGTCCGCGCCGAGCGGCGCCTCGGCGATCCGGCGGTCCATATGGGCGAGGAACTGGAAGAACGGCGGATACACCGGTGGGTTCACCACGACCGGGTCACCGGGCCCGGTCACCAGCTTGACCATCTCGACGACGCCCATCATCACGTCCGGCACGATCGCGCACCGCTCGACCGCGAGCCCGTGCCAGCCCCAGCGCTCGGCGGCGAACCGGGCCAGCGCCCGCGCGTAGGCCGTGCCCGCCGGATAGCCGGTGTCGCCGAGCGCCAGGGCGTCCGTGACCGCCCGGACGACGGGCTCGGCGAGCGTCACGTCCATCTCCGCGACCCACAGCGGAAGGACGTCGGCCGGATAGGTGCGCCATTTCATGCTCGTACGGCGGCGCAGCAGGTCGAGGGTGACGGACCGAAAAGGGCTTGGCTCACCGGACGTTTCGTGCGGGATCCTGTTCATGGGGCACAAGATAGGGGGCTGTGCAGTGACCTGGGATCGACTGGACGGGACATCCCTGGAAGTGGCGTGCGACGAGTCCGGCTCGGACGGGGAGAATCTCACCGGCGGCAACACGGATGTGTTCGCGCACGCCAGTGTGCGCCTCACGGAGGAATGCGCCGCCGCGCAGGTCCGGGAGATCCGCGGCCGTGTCCGCTCCCCCGCCGAGGAGTACAAGGCGAACCACCTTCTGCGGGAGAAGCACCGGGCGGTCCTGGAATGGCTGCTGTCGGAGTCCGGGCCGCTCCTCGGGAACGCCCATGTGCATCTGGTGGAGAAGACGTTCTTCGTGGTGGACCGCACCGCGGACCTGCTGCTCGGCGATCCCGGGGCGGCCGGCGCGCTCTTCCGCGAGGGGCCCCGCACCTTCTCGGGCGAGGAATGGCGGGAATTCCTCACGGCGGCCAACCGATTGCTGCGCGTACGGTCCACGGAAGGGCCGGAGGAGCCCGTGGAGGGCTTTTTCCGCACGGTCGGCGGATTGCTGCGGGCGTATTCCGGAACACCCGCGGCGGACATTCTGGCGCGGCTGGCGACCGAGCGGTCCCGGGCGGCCGCCTATCGGGACGGAATCGACTCCGCTGGGCCCCCGCTCGTCCCCCTGCTCAATCCCCTGCTCCCTTCCGTCGTGCGGACGGCGGCGCACTGGAGCCGCGGCGGGCGGCCGGTCCGGCTCGCCCACGACCGGCAGAACATGCTCACACCGGAGCGGATCGTCTGGATCGAGCGCACGGCGCGGCGGCAGGGCATCGCCCTCGCCGGGCTGCGGCTCGTGGTCTCCCGGGACGACGCCCGGGTACAGCTCGCCGACTTCCTCGCCGGGATCGCCCGCAGCATCGCCTCCGACGAACTGAACGGCCGCGGCGACCCCGCGCTCTCCGCACTCCTGCGCCCCTACACCGGGGCCTCTGCGGTGTGGGGCGACGCGCGGAGCTGGGCCCGGCTCGGCCCCGGGGCGACGGAATCCGGGCATCCCGCGAGGGAATCCGCGGGTCCCACCCCTGGCATCAACTCTCTTGCATAGATTGCTTGTTGATCGCGTACCTCCCCCCTTCCGCCCCTCTCCTGCCGTCGGAGCCGAACCCATGACGTCCCTGACCCCCGCGCCAGAGAACTCCCGTATCGACATCACCCAGCCGCACACCGCCCGCATCTGGAACTACTGGCTGGGCGGCAAGGACAACTACGAGGTCGACCGGGCCGCCGGCGACCGGATCCGGGAGTTACACCCGGACATCGGCGAGTACGCCCGTGCCGACCGGCTCTTCCTGGGCCGTGCCGTGACCCATCTGGTGACCGGGGCCGGGATCCGCCAGTTCCTCGACATCGGCACCGGGCTGCCCACCGCCGACAACACCCACGAGGTGGCCCAGCGGCTGGCGCCGGACGCCCGGGTCGTCTACGTCGACAACGACCCGCTGGTCCTCGCGCACGCCCGGGCCCTGCTCACCAGCACACCCGAGGGCCGCACCGACTACCTCGACGAGGACCTGCGCCACACCGACGCGATCCTGGAACACGCGGGGAAGACGCTGGACCTCACGGAGCCGGTGGCGCTGATGCTGCTCGGCGTGGTCATCTTCGTCGGCGACGAGGAGGACCCGTACGCCCTGGTGCGGGGGCTGCTCGACCGGCTGCCGGCGGGCAGCCATCTGGTGCTGTCGCACACCGTCACCACCCCCGCGATGCCGGACGTGGACGAGGCCGTGCGGTTCTGGAACGAGCACGGCACCCCGAAGCTGACCCAGCGCACCCCCGAGCGGGTGGCGCGCTTCTTCGACGGTCTGGAGCTGCTGGAGCCGGGCGTGGTGTCGTGCTCGCGCTGGCGCCCCGAGCCGCAGGGGGCGCCAGGGGAGCCGGCGGAGGTCGCGATGTTCGGCGGAGTGGGGCGCAAACACTGACATCCGGCGCGACGGCGCGGTGCCCGGCGGCCCGAAAGGGCGGGTGCGGCGGCGGCTCCGCCAGGTGATCGCTTCCGGGCTGAACACGACCGGGCCCTCGCACGTATGGGGGTGAGGGCACTCAACGACCGGAGCGCCCCGCGGTGTTGGAGCCGCACAACCGGGGTTTTCGGGAGCTGGGCATGAGGCACGCACGACGACGGATCGTCCGGCGAGTGACACGGCTGGCGGCCGTCGGCGGACTCCTCCTGGGCGGGACCATGGTCACCCAGGCGGCCATGGCCAGCGAGACGCCCGCCGACTCGGCGACGCCGCGCGCCGCACCGGAGTCCGTGGTCACCAACCCCGGTGCGGCACTGGTCAAGAAGCTCGGCACCGCGCGCACCGCGGGGACCTGGCTCAACGACGAGGGGCGCCCGGTGGTGGCGGTCACGGACGACAAGTCGGCCGCCACCGTGCGCAAGGCGGGCGCCGAGCCGAAGCGCGTCGACCACAGCATGAACGAGCTGAAGTCGGCCGCGGCGACGCTGCGTTCGGCCCCCACGGTGCCCGGCACGGCGTGGGTGACGGACTACAAGACCAACGAGGTCATCGTGCAGGCCGACAGCACGGTGTCGGCCGCCGACTGGGCGAGCCTGACGAAGACCGCGACGGGCATCGGCAGTTACGTCCGGATGGAGCGCACGACGGGCAAGTTCACCACCCGGCTCAACGGCGCCCAGCCGATCCTGTCGACGGGCGGGCGCTGTTCGGCCGGGTTCAACGTGACCAACGGGACGAACGACTTCATCCTCACCGCCGGGCACTGCGGGCCGACCGGGTCGACCTGGTTCGCCGACAACACGGCGAAGCAGCAGGTGGGCCAGACCGTCCAGCAGAGCTTCCCGGTCAACGACTTCTCGCTGGTGCAGTACGCGAGCGGCAAGGCCGGCGACGGCGCCGACGTCGTGGCGATCGGCAACGGCAACGGGGTGCGCATCACGGGCACGGGCGACGCGGCCGTCGGCCAGCGGGTGTTCCGCAGCGGCAGCACCACGGGGCTGAAGGACGGCGAGGTCACCGGGCTCGACGCGACGGTGAACTACCCGGAGGGCACGGTCAGCGGGCTGATCGAGACGAACGTCTGCGCCGAACCCGGCGACAGCGGCGGCCCGATGTTCTCGGAGGGTGTCGCGCTCGGCATCACCTCGGGCGGCAGCGGTGACTGCACGACGGGCGGGACGACGTTCTTCCAGCCGGTGACCCGGGCGCTGGCACAGCTGGGCGTGACGCTCATCGTGGCCGCTCCCTCGGGCAACGGGCAGGGCGGCGGCACCTCGCCGTCCGGTGCCCCGCAGCCGTCCCTCTCCCCCACCCAGGCGGCGATCGCGCCGGGTTCGACCTCGCCGGGCTCGACGACCCCGGTGACGGGCATCGGCGGCGCGACGTCGCTCGCCGCCCGGCTCACCGACCCCAACACCATCGGCCCCGGTCTGCTGGTCATCGGCGGCAGCCTGATCGCCCTGGTCGCCACCCGCTACATCCGCGCCGAACAGGACCGCAAGGCCTACCGCGACTACTACTCGGCGACCTGGGGCTGAGCGGGGCGGTCCCGAAAGGGCGGAACGGGCAAACGAAAAGGGCACCCGGTCAGGGTGCCCGCTTCGGCCTACGAGGGTCAGACCGCGTTCAGCGGCTGCGGGGCCGCGGCGGCCCACTCCAGGACGAGGCGCTGGTACTCCGCGCGCTGCTCGACACTCAGTGTCCCGCCCGACCGCAGCCACAGGGCCCGGATCTCCTCGTTGACCTCGTCAGCCGAACGCTCGGAAACGGTTTCAACAGTGGTGGACATGGCGTGAAGCATACGGCTCCCGGAGTGAAGGCCGCGTGAGTAAGTAAGGATAATTCGGGCATTTGGTAGCGTGTTACTGATCACGTCCCCCTGTACACCGCCATCTGTCAACCCCCATCGGGCAGTTCATCCTTCCCGGCCCCCAACACCAGCACCTGGATGGCCAGAACGGCGGCACCGCGCGCCCAGTCGTGGAAGTCGGACACCTTGGTCTCCAGGTCCACGGGGGCGGCCAGCGGATGCCGGTGGGAGCGGACGGTCTCCGCGACCGTGACGCCGGCCACCTCCATCAGACCGACTCCTTCGCCGGCCAGGAGGATCTTCTGCGGCATGGCGAAGTTGGCGATCTGGGCCACCAGGGTGCCCAGGGCGCGGGCCGCCTCCGCGACCACCCGGGCGGGCAGGGGCTCGCCGTCGGCGGCGCGGGCGAGGATCTCCTCGTACGTCCACGCGCGACCGGTGGCGGCCTGGACCTGGTAGCGGATGCTGGGGATGGTCAGCAGCGAGACCGCGCTGCCGCGTTCGCCGTCGGGGGTGAGCGGCCCGTGCGGGTCCACGATCCAGTGGCGGCCGAACCCGCGGTCCTCCTCGGCGCACGGGACCCGCCGGCCGCCGAGGACCAGTCCGTAGCCGAGGCCGGCGCCGATGGTGAGGACGGCGAAGCGGTCGAGTCCGCGGCCGGCGCCGAACCAGGTCTCGGCCTCGACCAGCGCCGCGACGTCGTTCTCGACGACCACCGGCAGACCGGTGCGCTCCTCGGCGAGCGCGGCGAGCGGGACGTCCCGCCAGCCGAGGAAGACCGACTCGCCGACCACGGCACGGTCCCGGACGAACCCGCCGACCCCGATGCCGATACCGGCGATCCCGGGGTGCGCGCCGGTCAGCTCCTCGGTCATCTCACCGAGGAGGGCGACCACCTCGGCGGGCTCATGACGGGTGAGCGGGCGGTCGTGGCGGGCGACGATGTCACTGCGCAGGGTGGTGACGACGCCGTACACCATGTCCTCGGTGATCTTGAAGCCGAGGAAGGAGCGCGAGCCCGCGACCACGTCGAGCGGCTGCGAGGGGCGCCCCTGCCGCACCTCCGCCGGGCTTCCCGCCTCGGCCACCTCGACGAGCAGGCCCGACTCGGTCAGCGGCTTGGTCAGCCGGGTGAGGCTGCCGGCGGAGAGGTTCAGCCGGTGCGCGAGGTCGGTGCGGGACAGCGGCCCGTGGACGAGCACCTCGATCGCGACCGAGCGCTCCTGGGGGCTCAGCGGCAGCCAGCTGGCGGTACGTGCGGTCATGCGGGTCAGTCTCCCCCAGGGCCGGCGGCGCGATCTTTCTTTCGCTGCAAAAATATCAGGCCATCTCAGGTAAGGGGAAGCGGACCGACAGACTCACCATCGACCCTCTTGACGCCCAGATTCTTTTGCGTTGAAAGTAAGTACCTCAGCCAACGAAGGGCACCCCTCCCATGACGTTCTCGCTCGGCATCGTCGGCGCCGGACAGTTCTCCGGTCAGTTCGCGACGCTGTTCCAGGCCCACCCCGGCGTCGGTGACGTGTACGTCACCGATCTGCTGCCCGAGCGGGCCGAGCAGCTCGCCTCCGCACAGGGGCTGGCCGGCACCTTCCCCTCGTACGAGGCGATGCTGGAGTCCCCGGCGGTGGACGCCGTCGCGATCTTCACCCAGCGCTGGACCCACGGCCCGCTGGTGGTCCAGGGCCTGAACGCCGGCAAGCACGTCTACTCCGCCGTGCCCATGGCGATCAGCACGGAGGAGATCGCGGCGATCATCGACGCGGTCCGGGCGACCGGACTGACGTACATGATGGGCGAGACCAGCCAGTACAACCCGGCGACCGTGCACGCCCGCAACCGGATCGCCGAGGGCGCCTTCGGGCGGCTCTTCTACGCCGAGGGCGACTACGTCCACGACATGGACCTGGGGTTCTACGAGGCCTACCGGTACAGCGGCGGCGAGAACTGGAAGGCCACCGCCAGCTATCCGCCGCTGCTGTACCCGACGCACTCGGTGGGCGGGGTGCTCGGCGCCTGGCGGACGCACGCGGTGAGCGTGTCGGCGATCGGGGTGGTGGACGGGCGCGGCGACGGCGTCTTCGACAAGGACGTCAGTCAGTTCGGGAACGACGTCTCCAACGCGACCGCGCTGTTCGAGGTGGCGGGCGGCGGCTCGTTCCGTACGAACGAGTTCCGGCGGGTGGGCTACCCCTCGCACATCCGGGAGTCCCGGTTCCGCTTCTTCGGCACGGAGGCGAGCATGGAGCAGCTCGCCACGGTGGCGCTCTGGCAGGACAAGAAGGGGGTCACGGACATCAGTGAGCTGCTGGAACCCAAGCCCACCCTGTCCCCCGACGATCCCTCGCTCCAGCACATCGCGCCGGAGCTGCGGGCCGCCTTCACCTCCGGTTCGGCCCCCGTGCACGACCGCTCCCGGCTGCCGCGCGCGTTCGACGAGCTGCACAACGGGCACGAGGGCAGCCATCACTTCCTGGTGGACGACTTCGTGACCGCCGTCACCACCCGCACCCTGCCCTCGGTGAACGCCTGGGTCGCGGCCCGCTACACCCTGCCGGGCATCGTCGCGCACGAGTCGGCACGGCAGGGCGGGGTACGGCTGGCGATCCCGGACTTCGGAGACGCGCCGGAGGGCTGAGCCGGGCGAGCCGCGTGGGGTCCGGGTGCCGTCAGGTGCCCGGCTTGCGGCCGTACACGAAGACGTCGTCGCCGTTCCTCAGGAGCGACCAGTACTTCTTGGCGGTGGTCGTGGTCATGTTGACGCAGCCGTGGGAGCCCGGCGGGTTCCACATGCTGAGGTTGACCGAGTGGAAGGCCTGACCGCCGTCGAAGAACTGGCTGTAGGGCATCGGCACGTTGTAGATGTTCGACACATGGTCGATGTCACGCCAGTAGATCTTCTTCAGCCCGGTGCGGGTCTCGTACCCGTTGCGGCCCGTGCGGACCGGGACGGGACCGTAGACGAGCCTGCTGCCGTCCTGGATCCAGCTGAGCTGGAGCGTGAGGTTGACGCAGGCGATCCGGCCCCTGTTGGTGGGGCACCGGCCGGCCGCGTTGGGGTGGTTGCCCACCGCCTTCTGCTTGTTCATGAGATCCATCACGCCCCAGGTGACGGACCCCGCGTAGCCGACGGCCGGGGTGATGCCGTGCTTGTTCTGGAAGGCCTGGATGGCCCGGCAGTCGGCGGTCGACTGCCGGCCGTCGACGGGCCGGCCGAGGAACTTCTCGACCTGCTTCTGGTACGGCCCGGCCTGCGTGGTGCAGGTGGCGGCCTGGGCCGGCGCGGCGCCCAGCACGAGCGTCAGCGGGGCGAGCAGCCCCGTGACCCCGAGCGCGACGGCTCCTCTTCTGCGTATGTCCCCCATGGGTGCCCTCTTTCCGGCGCGGTTGCGATCTCGACAACCTAGACCGGTGGGCGGGGTGCGTGGTTGTGGTCCGGGGCAAGCTGTGACGAATCAGTGAAGTACCCCCGTCCGACGAAATGGAGTTCGTTCGCGTATGTCCGGTTTCATCCAGCAACTTCCCGCGCTCATAGGTGTGGTGATCGGTGCCCTCGGTTCCTATCTGGCGGTCGTGCGCAGCGACCGGGCCCGGTTCGGTCGGGAGCAGGCGGCGCGGTGGGAGGAGCGGCGGCTGTCGGTGTACGCCGACTACGCGCAGGCGTTGAAGAGATCGGTGGTGCTGACGTACCGCGTCGCCGCCCACCTCGGCAACGACCCGCACCCGCATCCGATGGCGCTGGCGGAGGCGGAGCCGCTGCTGGCGGAGGCCACCGACGGACGGGACCCGGCCGGGGAGGCGCTGATCATGCTGGGCAGCCGGCAGGTGGTGGACCGGGCCCGGGTGTGGGTGCGGGTGGTGATGGACATGGAGGCGTTCCTGCGGGCGGGGACCGTGGACCCCGGGGCCTGGCAGGGGCTGCTGGAGCGGCAGCGCGCCGGCCGTGAGGGCTACTACTCGGCCGTGCGCGAGGACCTGGCGCTGCCGCCGGGGCATCCGGCGCGCTGGCCCTCGATGCCGGTCTCGGACGGGTGAGGGGTCAGCGGTAGCCCGTCACGTCCGCAGGCTTCCCGGCGTCCTGGACCTCGACCAGATAGCGCCAGGCGTCGGGGCGGCTGCCGTCGAGGTCGGTGTAGCCGTAGAACGGGGCGAGGCCGCCGCTGGAGAGGGACCGGCCGTTGAAGCGGGCCACGTCCGGGTCGGCGGCGAGGGCGGCGACGGCCCGGCCGACATAGCGGGGTGTCTCGGAGATCGCGAAGTGGGGTTCGGTGGCGAGGGCGTCGCGCCAGGTGTCCTCGGTGACGCCGAACGCGTCGAGCATGATCTCCGAGCGCATCCAGCCGGGGGTGAGGGCGACGGCGGTGGCGCCGCGCGGGCCGAGTTCATGGCCGAGGGAGAACGCCATGCGCAGCACGGAGGTCTTGGCGAGGTCGTAGAAGAAGCTGTTGCGGTAGGTGTCGCGGTTGTACTCGGCGGTGCCGTCGGTCATCTCCACGACCAGGCCGCCGGGGTGCCGCAGCAGCAACGGGAGGGCGTGGTGGCTGGTGATCGCGTGGGTCTCGACGGCGAGGCGGAGCAGTCTGAGGCCCTTGTCCAGGTCGTGCTCCCAGACGGGGGTGTCCCACGCGAAGAGGTGCTCGGCGCCCCAGATGTCGTTGACGAGGACGTCCAGTCGGCCCTGTTCGGTGTCGACGCGCTCGACGAGTGCCCTGACCCGGTCGGGTTCGAGATGGTCCGTGGGGACGGCGATGCCCTGTCCGCCGGCCTCGGTGACCAGGTCGGCGGTGTCCTCCAGGGTCTCGGGGCGGTCGTACTCGGAGCGGCGGTCGCGGGTGGTGCGGCCCGTCACGTAGACGGTGGCCCCGGCCGCGCCCAGTTCGACGGCGATGCCCCGTCCGGCGCCCCTCGTCGCCCCCGCCACCAGTGCGACCCTGCCCTCCAGCGGACCTGCCATGTCCGGCCTCCTCGTGTGTCCCTCGGGTGTTCTCCGGTGTGGATTCGAGGATCGCGTGGAAGCCGGACGTCTTCTGTCGCCTTTTCCGGCGGGTTCGCCGGAGGTCACCCGGTGGGGCTCAGCCGGTCCGCCAGTTCGCCTTCGTCGGCGACGAACCAGAGCTGGCGGCCCCGGTTCGCCTCGTACACGAAGTCACGGAGCGCGGAGCTGTCGGCGAGGTGCCGGGAGATGTCGCCGACGACGGCCAGCCGCAGCCGGTAGTTCGCGAACTTCTGCACGACCGCGCCCGCGACCCCCGAGCGCAGCCGGAAGAACTCCTCCCCGCAGCGCTCGGCGGGGACCGCGACCAGTTCCGCGTCGTGTCCCATCGCGTCGCCGACGAGATCGAGCGCGGCGCGCTCCCCGTCGAGCGCCGGCCCCTCGGGGGCGCAGCGCAGGACGCGGGTGGTGTGCAGGGTCGTGAGCGTGGTCGCGGTGGTGGTCATGCGGATGATCGTAGGAGTGTCGTACGACCCTGTGCGCGCCGTTTTCCGCCGGCGGCGTCAGTGCCCGCGCGCGATCCACTCCTCCAGGTGGGGTGCCTCCGCGCCGATGGTCGTGGCGTCGCCGTGGCCGGTGAGCACCTTGGTCTCGGGCGGGAGGGAGAGCAGCTTCTCGCGGATCGAGGTGATGATCGTCGGGAAGTGGGAGTAGGAGCGGCCGGTGGCTCCGGGGCCGCCCTGGAACAGGGTGTCGCCGGTGAACAGGACACCGAGCCCGGGGTCGTACAGGCAGACCGCGCCGGGCGCGTGCCCGGGGGTGTGCAGGACCGTGAGATCGGCGCCGGCGGCCTCGATGACCTGGCCGTCGGCCAGATGGGCGTCGGGCTCGCGGTCCGGGTGGGTGAGCTTCCACAGCGGCAGGTCGTCCGGGTGCAGCCAGATGGTCGCGCCGGTCAGCTCGGCGAGGGCGGGTGCCGCGCCGATGTGGTCGTTGTGGGCGTGGGTGCACACGATGGCGGTGAGCCGGCGGTCGCCGACGGCCGCGGCGATGGCGGCGGCGTCATGGGCGGCGTCGATGACGATCGCCTCGTGGTCGTCGCCGACGATCCAGACGTTGTTGTCGACGTCCCAGGTGCCGCCGTCGAGGCTGAACTGCCCCGAGGTGACGAGTCGTTCGATCCGGGCGGCCATCACAGCACCACCACCGAGCGCAGCACGTCGCCGTGGTGCATCCGCTCGAACGCCTGCTCCACCTCGTCGAGGGCGATGGTCTCGGTGACGAACGCGCCGAGGTCGAGACGACCCTGCTGGTGCAGGTCGATCAGCATCGGGAAGTCGCGGGAGGGCAGGCAGTCGCCGTACCAGGAGGACTTCAGGGAACCGCCGCGGCCGAAGACGTCCAGGAGCGGGAGTTCGAGCTTCATCTCCGGGGTCGGGACGCCGACCAGGACGACCGTGCCGGCCAGGTCGCGGCCGTAGAACGCCTGCTGGTACGTCTCGGGGCGGCCGACGGCCTCGATGACGACGTCCGCGCCGAAGCCGCCGGTCAGCTCGCGGATCGCCTCGACCGCGTCGGTCTCCTTGGAGTTGACCGTGTGGGTGGCGCCCATCTTCTTCGCCGTCTCCAGCTTGCGGTCGTCGATGTCGACGGCGATGATCCGCGCCGCACCGGCGAGGTTCGCGCCCGCGATCGCCGCGTCGCCGACGCCGCCGCAGCCGATCACGGCGACCGTGTCGCCGCGGCCCACGTTGCCGGTGTTGATGGCGGCGCCGATGCCCGCCATCACCCCGCAGCCGAGCAGCCCGGCCACGGCGGGCGACACCGACGGGTCGACCTTGGTGCACTGGCCGGCCGCGACGAGCGTCTTCTCGGCGAAGGCGCCGATGCCGAGGGCCGGGGACAGCTCGGTGCCGTCGAGGAGGGTCATCTTCTGCTTCGCGTTGTGCGTGTCGAAGCAGTACCACGGGCGCCCGCGCAGACAGGCCCGGCACTGCCCGCACACCGCACGCCAGTTGAGGATCACGAAGTCGCCCGGCGCGACGTCCGTGACGCCCTCGCCGACGGACTCCACCACGCCCGCCGCCTCGTGGCCGAGGAGGAAGGGGAACTCGTCGTTGATCCCGCCCTGCTTGTAGTGCAGATCGGTGTGGCACACGCCACAGGCCTGGATCTGTACGACGGCCTCGCCGGGGCCGGGGTCCGGGATCACGATCGTCTCCACCCGCACCGGCTCGTTCTTGCCCGGTGCGATCACTCCGCGTACTTCCTGCGGCATGGTGCTGCCCCTTTCTTCGGCGGTCATCCGTCCCAGGTCCGACCCTACGCGTGACTGATCGGTAAGGGCACGGCCGACTGCCCCGGAAGCCCTCCTGCCGGCCACGCTCGGCGACCGCCGCCGTAGCCTGAGGGCTCCGTCCCCGCGCCGAGGAGCCCCGTGAGCAACGCAGAGACAGCCGGCATACGACCCCCGTGGCGGCTGCTGCTCGACTACGTCCGACCGCACCGCTGGACCCTGCTGGCGGGGGCGGTGCTGTCGCTGGTCACCGGGGCGACCGGGCTGCTGCTGCCGCTCGTGGCACGGGGGTTGATCGAGGACCTGTCCCACGACCGGCCGATCACCGGGGCGTTGCTCGTCCTGACGTGCCTGGTCGTCGCCAACGCGGCGGTGGGAGCGCTGGGTTCGTATGTACTGCGGCGCACCGCCGAGTCCGTGGTGCTGGGCGCGCGGCGGGCACTGTCGTCGTATCTGCTGCGGCTGCGGATCCCGGCCGTGGACCGCAGCGAGCCCGGCGACCTGATGGCCCGGATCACCTCCGACACGACCCTGCTGCGCGAGGTCACCACCGACTCGCTGGTGGGCCTCGGCACCGGAGGGCTCACCCTGGTCGCTACGGTCGTGATGATGGCGCTGGTCGATCCGGTGCTGCTGGGCGTGACCCTGGCCGTGATCCTGTGTGCCGGAGCGGTCCTCGGGCTGATCGTGCCCCGGATCAACCGGGCCAGCCGGCAGGCGCAGGACGCGGTCGGGGTGATGGGGGCCTCGCTGGAGCGGGTGCTGGGCGCGCTGCGCACCGTGAAGGCGTCCGGCGCCGAGCCCCGGGAGGAGGAGACGCTGCACGCGGCGGCCGAGGAGTCCTGGCGGCAGAGCGTACGGGCGGCCAAGTGGTCGGCGGCGGCCGGGAACACGGCCGGGCTCGCGATGCAGAGCGCGTTCATCACGGTGCTGGCGGTGGGCGGGGCGCGGGTCGCCACGGGCGCGATCGGCGTCGGCACCCTGGTGGCGTTCCTGCTGTACGTCTTCTATCTGATGGCGCCGATCCAGCAGGTCGTGGGCGCGATCACCCAGTACCAGACGGGCGCGGCCGCCCTCGGCCGGATCCAGGAGGCGCTGGCGCTGCCCGCCGAGCCGGCGGCCCGGCCCGCCCCGCTGCCCTCCCCCGCCGCCGAACCGGCCTCGCTCTCCTTCACCGACGTCCGCTTCCGGTACGCCGACGATCTGCCGTACGTGCACCACGGGGTGACGTTCGACGTCCCGGCACGGGGCATGACGGCGTTCGTCGGGCCGTCGGGCGCGGGGAAGACCACGGTGTTCTCGCTGATCGAGCGGTTCTACGACCCCGAGTCCGGCACGATCCGCCTCGACGGGCGCGCCCTCGGGGACTGGGAACTGCCGCTGCTGCGGTCGTCCATCGGGTACGTCGAGCAGGACGCGCCGGTGCTGTCGGGCTCGCTGCGCGCCAATCTGCTGCTGGGCAACCCGGAGGCGGACGAGGACACCGTACGGCGGGTGCTGAAGACGACCCGGCTGGACGGGCTGGTCGACCGGCTGCCGCAGGGCCTGGAGACGCTGGTCGGGCACCGGGGGACGAAGCTGTCCGGCGGGGAGCGGCAGCGGGTGGCCATCGCCCGGGCCCTGCTGCGCCGGCCCCGGCTGCTGCTGCTCGACGAGGCGACCTCGCAGCTGGACGCGGTGAACGAGGCGGCGCTGCGGGACACGGTGGCCGATGTCGCCCGCACGACGACGGTGCTGGTCGTGGCGCACCGGCTGTCGACGGTGACGTCGGCCGACCGGATCGTCGTCATGGACGCGGGCCGGGTACGGGCGGTGGGGACGCACCGTGAGCTGGTGACGGGCGATCCGCTGTACGCCGAGCTCGCGGCGACCCAGTTCCTGGCGACGGCCGAGTGAGGGAAGGGTGCCGGGGGCCGACGCCGAAGGGGCCGCCGCCCGGCGGAAAGGCCCGGGCGGCGGCCCCACGGGGACCGCGCGGCTACTGGACCGCGGGGAGCAGCCCGGTGACGGGCGCGACGAGGTCGGTGACCTGGTGCAGTTCGCTCAGCTTCTCGAGCTGGTGCACGTTGTTCAGTTCGGCGAGCTGACGGGAGACCGGCGGCAGCTCGTCCCGGTGCTCCGCCGGCATCCCGTCGGCGACCAGCGAGTCGATCATGGTCATCGGGTGGATCCGGCCGTCGGACGGGGCGTCGGCCGCGTTCGCCAGGGGCGCGGCGAGGCCCGCGACCCCGGCGGCGAGGGCGGCGACTGCGGCGATGCGTCGAGTGGAGATCATGCCCTCTGCAACGCGGCGGGCGCCGTCGCGGACACGGGTGGCGGACCGGGCTCACTCAAGAGGCGGAGCCGTGCCGCTGCGCTTGCCGAGGCCCACGGGGCGGAGGACGCTCGAAGGTGAGGGACCGGCGGCCCGGCTCCCCACGGTCCGCGGCCCTCCAAGGAGGTCACCATGGGCACCGCGGCAAGTTCCGGCTTCTCCACCGACACCCTGCGCAGGGGGGTCGAGGGATCGACCGCTTCTGAACTGTTGTCCCTCTACGCGGACGACGCGCAGCTGCGCATCGTCGACCGCAACACCCAGCCCAGCAGCCCCCGGGTACTGCACGGCAGGGCGGAGATCGGCGAGCTGCTGCAGGACGTGTACAGCCGCGACATCAAGGCGCACAAGGTGGACGAGTGCATCATGCAGGGCGACCGTGCCGCCTTCACCGAGTCCTGCGAGTACGCGGACGGTGTGCGGGTCCTGTCCGAGTCGATGGTCACTCTGCGGGACGGCAAGATCGTCGAGCAGACGATGATCCAGGCATGGGACGAGTAGGGAGGAAGTTCGCCGGGGTCCGGGTCACCTCACGGCTGACCTGGACCTTCTCGGCCCGGCTGGGGCGCTCGCGCGGCCACCGTTCCGCGCTGCCCGGGCCGGCGTCGGCGGCGGGCCGGAAGCTCTCCGTCGCGGTGCTGCGGACGGTCCTGGGAGCGGCACGCCGACCGCGCCCGCTCCCTCCCGCGCCCGCGCACCGGCACCGGCCCCCGCTGCCGGTACGCCGCCGCCGGACGCGGTGACGTCCGGCGGGGGCGGTGTCGTCCGCGTCAGTTCAGCGACCAGCTCTGGTTGGTGGCGCCGCTGCACGACCAGAGCACGAGCACGGAGCGGTTGGCGGTGGCCGCGCCGTTGACGTCGAGGCAGAGGCCCGCGTTGACGTTGGTGATCGTGCCGTCGCTGTTGACGTTCCACTTCTGGTTGTTCTGGCCGTTGCAGTCCCAGATGACGGCCTTGGTGCCGTTGGTGGTGCCCAGGTTGTAGGCGTCGAGGCACTTGTTGCCGTACACCACGAGTTCCTTGCGGGAGGTGTACGTCCAGGACTGGTTCTGGCCGCCGTTGCAGTCCCAGATCTCCGCCTGGGTGCCGTTGGTGATGGTGTTGTTGTAGACGTCCAGGCAGCGGCTGGAGGCCTTGCCGACGACCTGGGTGCCGTTCACGCCCGCCAGGGGTCTGACGGTGATGTCGGCGAGGGTCGGGGCGTTGCTGAAGGTCAGCGTGTTGGCCGAGCCCTTGGACAGGCCGACCAGGAGGCTGATCGTGCCCTGGCTCGAACCGGTCGGCGGGAAGGAGACCGTGGTGGCGCCCTGCCCGTTGACCTTGAGGGTCGCGGTCTTCGCCGTCGAGGCGGTGTTGGTGTAGGCGACGTCCACGATCTTGGTGCCGGTGGCGCCCGCGACCACGCCGGAGAAGCCGGACGTACCGGTGTAGGTGGTGCCGGAGGCCTCGGTGCCGCCGGTGACGGTGAGCATCACCGAGCCGCCCGCCGGGACGCTCTGGGTGTAGCTCGTGCTGTACGAGCCGATGTCGGACCGGGACCACAGGTCGCGCACGGTCGCGGAGGCGCTGGTCAGACCCAGGTCGGCCCACCGGACGGTGATGTTCGCGGCGGCGGAGGTCCGGTTGAGCAGGACGACGGCCCGCTTGCCGGTGCCGGAGAGCACCTTGCCGTACACCTGGAGCCCGGTGGTGTCCTCGGCGACCTTGACGCCCTGGAGTCCGCGCGCGTCCTGGTCGACGGCGATGACCTCGGGGTTCTTGAGGATGTTCGCGGTCTCGGTGGTCATGGTGGTGAGGTCGTTGCCGGCCAGCAGCGGGGCGCCGGAGACGGCCCAGAGGTTCATGTGGGTGCGGTTCTGGGCGGCGGTGAAGCCGCTCATGCCGACCATCAGCATGTCCGGGTCGTTGTAGTAGCCGGTGTGCTGGGCGAGCGGGTGCAGGCCCTGGTCGAAGTTGGACAGCAGGTTCGTCATCGACGGCGAGTTGCCGTAGTAGATGATGTCGGTGCTGGTCCGGTACAGGGGGGCGAGGCCCGGGGCCCAGTTCCAGGGGTTGCCGTAGCCCCAGTTGCAGATCGAGAGGGTGAGCGCGCGGCCCGTGGTGGCGCTCGCCTGGGCGACGGCGTCGCTGATCGCGGTGTACGTCGTCTGCGGGTCGAGGCCCTCGGCGTCACCGCCGCACCAGTCGACCTTCACGAAGTCGAAGCCCCACTTCGAGAACTGGAGCATGTCCTGCGCGTAGTGGCCCTCGCTGCCGCTGCCCGGCGCGGCGGGGCGGCCGGTCGGGTAGTAGTAGCCGCAGCCGTCCTTGCCGGCGTCCGTGTAGATGCCGGCCTTGAGGCCCTTGCTGTGGATGTAGTCGGCGATGGCGCTCATCCCGCCGGGCCACTCCGACTCGTCGACGGTGATGTTGCCGTCGCTGTCGCGGGTGCCCTGCCACCAGCCCTCGTCGATGTTGACGTACTGGTATCCGGCCGCGGGCAGGCCCGCCGAGACGAACGCGTCGACCTGGCCCTTGATGACGCTGTAGTCGATCTTCGCGGCGAAGCTGTTCCAGGACGCCCAGCCCATCGGGGCCGTGGGCACCGCGATCTGACGGGTCGTCGCCGCCTGCGCGGGGGCGGGGCCCGCGAACAGGAGGGCGGCGGTCGCGGTCAGCGCCAGGGCGAGGAGGCGCACGGCTGCGGTTCTGCAGCGCCTGAGAAGGCTTGAGCGCGGAGGGGGATACATGCGGCGACTCCGGGGGGTATTCGATATCTCGAACGAGGATCGGCGAACCGAACGGCTGCGCGCCCGAAAGTAGGGCCGCCGGAAGGGCAAGTCAACGGCTGCGACAGAAGTCATGTGACCGGTCTCAGGGTGAGTGATGTGACCGGTCTCAGAAATGAAGTGACGGACTCCTTCGGGTCGTTGGCCCCACCGCGCTCCGGCCGCCGTCATACTGTCCGACGTGCGAGTGGCGATCATGACGGCGGGCTCCCGGGGCGATGTCGCCCCCTTCACCGGCCTCGGGCACGCTCTGGTGCGCGCGGGCCACGAGGTCACCCTGGTCACCCATGAGCGGTTCGCGCCGCTGGTGACCGGCTCCGGGGTGGATTTCCATCCGCTCCCGGTGGACCCACGGGCCGAACTGGAGTCGGAGCGCGGCCGGGGGCTGCACCACAGCGCCAGCGGGCCGGGCAAGCTGCTGCGGGCGATCCGGCTGGCGCGGGCGGTGGTCGGCGAGATGACCGACGATCTCGTGACCGCCGCGCACAGCGCCGACGCCCTGCTGGCGGCGGCCCCGCTCGCGCCCCTGGCACGGACCATCGCCGAGGGGCTCTCCCTGCCGATCCTCGGCCTCCACCTCCAGCCCATCGCGCCCACCCGGGAGTTCGCCCCGCCCATGCTCGGCGGCGGCTCCTGGGGCGCCCTCGGCAACCGGCTCGCCGGGCGCGGCGTCGAACGGGCCGTCGACCAGGTCTTCGCCCCGGTCCTGCCCGCGGTCCGCGCCCGCCTGGGCCTGCCGGCCAAGGGCCCGCGTTCACGCGGGCGCCGGAGTGCGCCGGTGCTGCACGGCTTCAGCCCCCTCCTGGTGCCCCGGCCCCACGACTGGCGGCCGGGGCTCGACATCACCGGCTACTGGTGGCCGTACGACCGCGAACGGCATCTCCCCGCCGCCCTGCGGGAGTTCCTGGACGCGGGGCCGCCGCCGGTCTTCATCGGCCTGGGCAGCGCTACGGTGCCCGACCCCCGGCGGCTGAGCGCCGAGATCGTACGGGCGCTGCGACTCGCCGGGCTGCGCGGGGTGATCCAGCGCGGCTGGGCCGGTCTCGCGGCCGACGGCGACGACCTCCTGACCGTCGACGACGTCCCGCACGCGCTGCTCTTCCCCGAGACGGCCGCCGTGGTCCACCACTGCGGCGCGGGCACCACGGCGGCCGGCGTCCGCGCGGGCGTGCCCGCCGTACCGGTCCCGATCCAGTTCGACGAGGGCTTCTGGGCCGACCGCCTCGTGACGGCGGGGGTGGCCCCCCAGGCGGTCCCCCTGCGCCGTCTCACCGCCGAAACCCTGGCGACGGCCCTGGCCCGCGCCACCCGCGAGCCCCGGTACACCGAACGGGCCAGAGAGCTGGGCGCACGGGTACGCGCGGAGAACGGAGCGGAGCGAGCGGTGGAGGCGGTGAGCCGGCTGCGGTGAGGGAGAGCCGAGCCTGGCGACACGCAGGGTGAAGGCTCAGGGGTCCCGGCGGACCCCGCCGGACAGGCCCTGGCCTTCCTCCGGGGTCCAGCCCGGTGGACGCAGGATCCCCAGGAGTTGGCGGACCAGTTCGTCGACCACCTCGTCCAGGGTGGCGTCGACCCAGCCGGCCGTCCAGTCGTGGAGGAGGCCGTTGACGCTGCCGATGAAGGCCGTGGCCGGGAGACGGTAGTCGCGCGGGGCCGCCTCGCCCCGTTCCGCGGCGGCCGTGGCCTCGGCGCAGATCAGCTCGACCCAGCGGGCCCGGCGGGCCAGACGCTGCTCCTCCAGCCGGGGGCTGACGCCGACGATCTCGACGAAGGTGATCCTGATCCGGCTGGGGTCCGAGGTGACGTTGGCGGCGTAGGCGCGGAAGATCGCCGTGACCCGCTCGGCCTGGGGCAGGCCCTCCGCCGCGGCGAAGGCGGCCACGACGGCCTCCTCCGCCCAGTCGTTGACCTGGAGATGGAGCGCCGCGAGGACATCCTCCAGGGTGCGGAACTCCTCGTAGAACTGACGCGTCGACAGTCCCGCGGCCTCGCTGAGCGCCGCGACCGTCGTCCCGCGGAAGCCGGGGATGCCCCCGAACAGCTTCAGCGCCGCGTCCAGGAATCTCCCGCGCCGCTCCGCCTGCCGCTCGGCCGCGGTCTTGCCGCCGTACCGGCCGGTCGGCGCCCTGAACCTGCCCGTCACTGCACCCTCCCGAGTCGCTCCGTGCTCCCCCGTGGCCAATTTTGTCGTGCACGGAGTCTTGTGGCGAAGGGCACCCCTTCCTTACTTTCCAGTAAGTACAGTCTGAACGCAGCCGTGTTCAGATTCGGGCTTCTTCGAGCCGCTCAGCCCTGCCCCACCCGTTTCCCCACTCCGGAGGAGTGAGCACTCATGGCCGCCTTCAGACCCGGGCACCTCTGTGCCGTAGCCGCCGCCCTCGTCCTGTCCGTCACCGCCCCCGCGACCACGGCCCAGGCCGCGTCCGGCGCCGCACTGCGCGAGGTGCTGTTCGTCGGCAACAACTGGGAGGGCACCGCGGACGTCATCAAGTCCGCCGGTGACTTCGCGAAGGTCGGCCGGATCAATGTGATCCCCGACAAGGACGCGCGGATGGCGGAGATCAACGCCGATCCGATCAAGTGGATCTACTTCATGGCCATCCGCAACGGCGTCGGCGAGGGCCACGACCAGTTCGTGGACGACATGTACTCCACGCCGGACGGGAAGTCCGTGGTCGTCTCGCGCCCCAGCTTCGCCGACGTCGTCTCCATCAACCTCTCCACCGGTGCCATCAACTGGCGCTTCCCGGTGTCCGGTTACCGCTCCGACCACATGGCCGTCTCCCCCGACGGCACCCGGGTCGCGGTCTCCGCGTCGACCGCCAACACCGTGCACGTCCTGGACATCAACACCGGCAAGCAGGTGGGGTCGTTCGCCACCGGCGACAAGCCGCACGAGAACATCTTCACCAAGGACGGCAAGTACATCTACAACATGGCGATCGGTGACGTGAACACCGATCTCGACGCCCCGTGGCTGGACTGGACGAAGGGCGACCGGCACATCACGGTCGTCGACGCGACCACGTACAAGCAGGTCAAGATCATCGACATGCGGCAGAAGCTGGACGCGATCGGCCTCACCGACTACTCGGACGCGGTGCGCCCGGCGGTGTTCTCGCCGGACGAGTCCAAGCTCTACTTCCAGGTGTCGTTCTTCAACGGCTTCTTCGAGTACGACCTCGCCAGCGACAGCATCACCCGCACCAAGACGCTGCCGAAGAACCCGGCGACGAGCGACGACCGCACCACCTTCGTCAACGACTCCCGCCACCACGGTCTGTCGATGAGCCCCGACGGCAGCAAGCTGTGCGTCGCGGGCACCATGGACGACTACGCGACGGTCGTCAACCGCAGCACCCTCCAGGAGGGCCCGCTGGTCACCGCGTCCAAGCCGTACTGGGCCACGGTCAGCGGCGACGGCAAGGACTGCGTGATCTCCGAGAGCGGCGCCGACCAGGTCACCGCGATCGACTTCGCCACCGGCCAGAAGGTCCTGTCGATCCCGGTGGGCGACCACCCGCAGCGGGTGCGGCTCGGCCATGTCGCCGCCGACTGGACGGGCACCGGCAGCTGACCGGTCGCGGCACGAGAGGGGGCGGGCGCCCGGCGCCCGCCCCCTCTTTTTTCGCCCGGTCGCGCCTATCCGATCTTCGAGGCCACCCACGCCGCCAGTTCGCTGCGGGCCGCGGCCAGCAGGGTCGCGGACGGCGAGGTCGCGCCGTTGGTCACCAGCGCGTAGTGCAGGACGCCGGAGTCGGTGGTGCTGAGCAGCAGTCGGCGGCTGCCCGTCCCACCCGGTTCCACGGCGGCGCCGATCTTCGTCGAGGAGGAGTACGCCAACGGTCCGTACACCGTGCCCAGGTCGGAGACGACCGTGGTGGACGCGGTCGGGAAGGACGCGGGCAGATGCAGCTCGGTCGGTGCCGTGCCGCCGTTCGAGCGCCACACGAAGACGCTGTACTGGCCGGAGCCGACCAGCGAGGCCACGTTCGGCAGACTGCTGGGGACCGGGTTCCAGGTGAGCGTGGTGGAGCCGTCGCGGGAGCGGTCCTCGTAGGTGAAGGCGACGGTGGTGCCCGACGTGGCGCTCGGGTACACCCGGTCGAGGAGGCGGGCGTCCTGACGGAGCGTCGCCACACCGCTGTCGTCGAGGCGTACGGCCGACAGGTCCTCGTCGTTCCAGGCGTCACCGGAGGTCATCACCTTGTCGGCGTTGTCGTTCATCAGCTCGTGGTGCCGCCCGTTGTAGATGTCCCACTGCCACTGGGACCCGGACAGGACCGGTCCCGACGTGGCCGGGGTGGTCCACCAGCCGGCGCCCTTCACCCGTGAGTCGAGGGCCTGGTACATCGCCTTGAGCACGGTCGGCGCCTTGCCCGCGGTGCTGCCGTTGAGCGGGTGCCCGAACTCGCTGACGATCGCCGTCGTGCCGAGCGCGGTGGCGCGGTCGCGGACCGTGCCGAAGTCGCTCACGTACTGGCCGTCCGCGGCGTTGCCCCACATCAGGATCCCGGAGATCGCCTTCTGGTCGTAGAAGTGCGTGTTGAAGACGTACCGGGAGCCGATCGCGCCGGCGTCGAGCAGGCCGCCCTCCTCCTTGCTGACGTTGCCGTTCCAGAAGAGGTTCGGCTCGACGAAGGCGGGCTTGTCGGTCCAGCCGGCCGCGTCCATCCGGGCCCGGAACTTCACATAGAAGGGCCACAGCAGGTCGCGTTCCCAGGTGCGGCTGGCCTGGCCGGAGTCGTAGGTGCCGGCGTAGGGCTCGTTGTAGGGGTCGAAGCCGAGGACGCCGGTGAACTCCTCGGTGGTGAGGTTGGCCTTGATGTACGCCATGGTCTTCTGGGCGGTGGCCAGGAAGTAGTCCTGGAGGCCGTAGGTGTTGTGCCAGAAGTCGTACTGGGCCTTCGTCACCGCGCTGTTCTGGGTGATGTTCTGGCCCCACATGAAGCAGATCCCGCAGGACTCGGTGGGATAGCCGCCGAGCGCGACCGCCCACGCGGGGGCGCCGTCGCCGGTGTACCAGCTGCCCGAGTTGAACAGCCAGCGGGAGTACAGGTCCTGGTGGAAGTCGGGGTAGACCCGGATGCCCGCGTCGAGGAAGGCCTGCATCTGGGCGGTGGCGGAGGCCAGGTAGGCGGTGTCGACCTGGCCCTTCACCGGTTCGGCGTAGGCCCAGGAGAGCAGGAAGCGCACGGAGTTGCCGCCGCCGAGGGCGCGCAGGGCCGTCGCCGACTTCTTGGCGTCGGCGACCGAGGCGAAGGGCAGGCCCTTGTTCTCGGCGAGTTTCGTCTCACCGGAGACGTTGTAGCCACGCAGTACCACCTCACGGCCGTTCGCGTCGACGAAGCGGCCGTTCGACACGGTGAGCGCCGTGCCGTCGAACGAGAGGGAGTCGGGGACGGTGGCCGCGGCGGCGGGCGTGCCCGCCGCCGTCAGGAAACCGCAGAGTCCGCAGAGGACAACCAGAACAGCGAGCAGACGTGCCCGGACATTCGGCATGTCCACTACAGTCGGGCGGTTTCCGGACACCGTCAATACATCTGACTCACGAGTAAGGTTGAACGTTGTTCACCTCTTGCGTCCATCGCGCACCTCACGCGCCCGTGCGGCCCGTCACGTTCAGCAGGTACTCCTTCCGGTCGAGCGGGTTGTGGTCGGTGCGCGGCCGCTCCGGGACCGTCCCGTCGACCACGGGCGCGTAGTGGTCGAACGCGCTCTCCCACTCCCCCTCGCCCCTGGTCAGCCCGGGGATGCGCTGCTCGAGGCCGTGCACCCGGGCGGCCGGCACCGCCCCTTCCAGCAGACACCGGCCGCCGCGGGTGTCCGTCGACCGCGGTACGGCCCGCAGCGCGGCCAGCACCGGCAGCAGCCCGCCCAGCGTGTCGGCCGGGGCCTCCAGCCGGAAGCGGTGCATGGGCTCGTACACCCGGGTGCCCGCCCGGCGCAGCGCCTCGACCAGGACCAGCGGGGTCAGGCCCCGGAAGTCGTACCCGGTGCTGGACATGCTCTTGTCGAAGCCCTGGTGGGCGTGGCTCTGACGCGGCCAGTAGCCGGAGTGGGTCATGGTGACCGCGCAGTCGGTGACCTGCCAGCCGTGCAGGCCCTGGCCGAGGGTGGCGCGAACGGTGTCCTCCACCGCCTTGAAGAAGGCGTACGGCATCGCGCCCAGCTCCACCTCCAGGCCGAAGGTGACGCCGGTGCCGGGCGGGGCCGGGTCGACGCGCAGGCCCACCGTGGCGAGGAACGGGTTGGCGTCCTTCTTGATGAACTCGGCTGCGGCCCCGCTCCCGGCCGGGCGTTCCACGCACAGCGGTGTCGTCCCGCGGAAGGTGACCCGCAGGCCGTAGTCGTCGGCGAGGGTCGCCTGCACGACCTCCTTCTGCACCTCCCCGTACAGGGACACCGAGGTCTCCCGGCGGACCTCGTCGTGGCGCAGGCCGATCAGCGGGTCCTGTTCGGCCAGCTGGGTGAGGGCCAGGTGCAGGGAGCGCCGGTCGGTGCCCGCTCCCGGGACGACGACCGTCTCCAGGGTCGGGGGTGCGAACACCCGGCCGTGCTCCCGGTGCGGTGCGCCGAGGCTGTCGCCGATGCGGATGTCCGTGAGCCCCCACAGCCGGGCGATCCGGCCCGCCGTGACGGTCTCCTCAGGGGCGTCGGTGCCGTGGTCGAAGACGCTGATCGCGGTGACCTTGCCCGTGGTCTCCCCGTACGGCACCCGGTCGCGGGTGTGCAGGGTGCCGGAGAACAGGCGCGCGTAGGCGATCTTCTCGCCGGCCGGTCCCCGCTCCACCTTGAAGACCGATCCGGACAGCGGACCGTCGGGGTCCCCCTCCGCGCGGGGCAGCAACTCCTCGATCCCGGCGATGAGTTCGGGCGCCCCGGCGCCGGTCGCGGCGGAGCCGAAGTAGACCGGGTGGACCACCGCGCGGCGGGTCCCGTCGAGGAGGGCGGCCTGGATCCGCGCGGGGGTGAGGGTGCCCTCGACGTACGCGGCGAGCAGCTCGTCGTCGTGCTCGGTGAGGACGTCCACCGGCGCCGGAGCGGGGTGGAAGGCCGCCGCGCGCGTCCCGATCCCGCTCACGGTCCCCATCGGGACCGCGGGCACCGCCAGCCGCTCGGTCAGCTCGCGCAGCACACCCTCCTCACGGGCGCCCCGCCGGTCGATCTTGTTGACGAAGACGAGCGTGGGGATGCGCAGCCGGCGCAGGGTGCGCAGGAGGATCCTGGTCTGCGCCTGTACGCCCTCGACGGCCGACACCACGAGTACGGCCCCGTCGAGCACGCCGAGGACCCGCTCGACCTCGGCGATGAAGTCGGGGTGGCCCGGGGTGTCGATGAGGTTGACGGTGACGTCGCCGACCGGGAAGGAGACGACGGCGGACTTGATGGTGATGCCGCGCTGCCGCTCCAGCGCGAGGGTGTCGGTCCGGGTGCTGCCGTCGTCGACGCTGCCGAGTTCGTCGATGATCCCGGCGGAGTGCAGCAGCCGCTCGGTGAGGCTGGTCTTACCGGCGTCGACGTGGGCGAGGATCCCGAGGTTGAGCAGATGCACGAGGTGTCATGTCCTTTGGAGTGGGGGTCGTTCCTTCCGGGGTGGACATGAACGCAGTGCGCATCTCTCGCTCCTGATCTTCCGGTGCCGTTACCCGCGCAGTGCACCAGAGCGGCGCGCGGGACCGCAACGGATTAACGTTCAGGCGTGCGCGAGATTCTCCCGGTGCTGAGCGGGTGGTACGCCGCCGGTGTGCCGTTCGGGCTCGCGACCGTGGTCGCGGTCAGCCGCAGTACGCCGCGGGCGCCGGGAGCGGCGATGGCGGTGGGGCCGGACGACGAGGTCGTGGGCAGTGTGTCCGGGGGCTGTGTGGAGGGCGCGGTGTTCGAGCTGGCCCAGGAGGTCGTGGCGAGCGGGCGGGCCCGCCTGGAGACCTTCGGGTACAGCGACGCCGACGCGTTCGCCGTGGGGCTGACCTGCGGCGGGGAGCTCACCGTGCTGGTGCGGCCGGTCACCCCCGCGCGGGATCCCGCCTTCGGCGTCCTTGCCGCGTCGGTCGCCGCGGGCGAGCCGGTGACCCTGGCGACCGTGACCGACGGCCCGGCCGCCCTCGGCGCCGCCCTCGCGGTCCGGCCGGACCGGGCGGCGGGCTCGCTCGGCACGGCGGGCCTGGACGCGGCGGTCACCGCCGACGCGCGCGGGGAGCTCGCTCTCGGCGCCACCGGGCTGCGGCACTACGGGCCGCGCGGGCAGCGGCGCGAGGACGCGGTCACGGTGTTCCTGCACTCCTTCGCCCCGCCGCCGCGCATGCTGGTGTTCGGGGCGATCGACTACGCGGCGGCCGTGGCCCGCATCGGTGACTTCCTCGGCTACCGGGTCACGGTGTGCGACGCGCGCCCGGTGTTCGCGACCCCGAGCCGCTTCCCCGAGGGCGTCGAGGTGGTCGTGGACTGGCCGCACCGCTATCTGCGCGGCACCCGGACGGACGAGCGCACGGTGATCTGCGTCCTCACCCACGACCCGAAGTTCGACGTGCCGCTCCTGGAGGAGGCGCTGCGCCGGCCGGCCGCGTACATCGGCGCGATGGGCAGCCGGCGCACCCACGACGACCGCCGGCGGCGGCTGGTCGAGGCGGGGCTGGGCGAGCCCGAGCTGACCCGGCTGCGCTCCCCGGTCGGGCTCGACCTCGGTGCCCGTACGCCCGAGGAGGTCGCGGTGTCGGTGGCCGCCGAGATCGTCGCGCTGCGCTGGGGCGGCACGGGCGCTCCGCTGACGGGGACGGCGGGGGCGATCCACGGCCTCCCTCCGAAGAATCATGACAATCGTGCGAATTAACTCATATATGGGCGTGTGGGGCGGGCGGATGGTGGGTAGTGGCACTGTCAACCATCCCCCGCGAGGGAAGGAGGTCCGTGAAGCACAGCAGACTCGCAGCAGCCGGGCCGCCCCCGACCGTTTCGGCCGGGCGCGGCCCGGTTCTCCGTTCCCGCTGAACCGCCGCCCGGTTCAGCGGGGCGGCAGCCGGTGCAGGACGACGTCCGTGAGCCGGCCGTCGGCCACCGTGGCGGTGAGATAGGTGCAGTGCGGCTGGCGGCGGCGGTCGGTCGGGGAACCCGGGTTGAGCAGGCGCAGTCCGCCGGGGGCGGTGCTGTCCCAGGGGATGTGGCTGTGGCCGAAGACCAGGACGTCGAGCTCGGGGAAACGGGCGGCGCAGCGGGCCTCGCGGCCCTGGGCCGGACCCGTCTCGTGGATCACGCCGAAGCGCAGCCCGCCCAGCTCGGCCCGCGACACCTCGGGCAGCCGGGCGCGCAGGTCGGGGCCGTCGTTGTTGCCGTACACCCCGATCAGCCGGCGGCTGCGGCTCTCCAGCAGATCCAGGGTGGCGCCATCGACCCAGTCCCCGGCGTGCACGACGACATCGACCTCGGGAAGGGCGGCGAGCAGCGGGGCGGGGAGTCGCTTGGCGCGTCGGGGCAGGTGGGTATCAGCCATCAGCAGGAGTCGCACGGGGCCAGGCTACGCGCGGCCTGGCCCCGCCTCCCCCGACCGGACCAAGGCGGAAATCGGCTCCGCGGCCCGGGAAACCCGCAGCCGGCGGGCAACGGCGGGCAACGGCTCATGAACGCTCGGGAACAGGACAGGTGGCCGAGGGGCTGCGGCGTTAGCATCGGGCCACGCGCATCCGCCCTACGGCACAGATCCAAAGGGGGCCAGGAGCCCGATGCCGGTCAAGGTCAGCGTCATCGTCCCCGTCTACAACCCCGGTCCCTACATCGAGGACTGTGTCGCGTCACTGCTGAGGCAGTCGCTGCCGCCCGACGCCTACGAAGTGATCTTCGTGGACGACGGCTCCACCGACGCCACCCCCGCCCGTCTCGACGCGCTCGCCGCGGAGGATCCCCGGGTGCGGGTCATCCACCAGGAGAACTCCGGCTGGTCGGGCAAGCCCCGCAACGTGGGCATCGACGCCGCCCGCGGCGAGTACGTCATGTTCGTCGACAACGACGACCACCTCGGCGACGAGGCCCTGGAGCGGATGTACGCGTACGGGGTCGCCAACGACGCCGACGTCGTCGTGGGAAAGATGGTCGGCCGCGGCCGCGGGGTGCCGGTGGAGCTGTTCCGGGTGAACCGGCCGAAGGCGAGCGTCGAGAACGCGCCGCTGATCGACAGTCTCACCCCGCACAAGATGGTCCGCCGCGCGTTCCTGGAACGCACCGGGCTGCGCTTCCCGGAGGGCCGGCGGCGCCTGGAGGACCATGTCTTCGTCACCGAGGCCTATCTGCGCGCGGACAACGTCTCGGTGCTCGGCGACTACGTCTGCTACTACCACGTACGGCGGGACGACGACGCGAACGCGGGCTTCCAGCGCTTCGATCCCGCCGGGTACTTCAAGAACCTCCGTGAGGCCCTCGACGTCGTCGAGAAGTACACCGAGCCGGGCCCGCTGCGCGACCGGCTCTTCCGGCGCTGGCTGCGCGTGGAGATGGTGGAGCGGTTGCGCGGCCGACGGTTCCTGGATCTGCCCGAGGACTACCGCAAGGACCTCTTCGAGGAGATCCACGCGGTGGTCGTCGAGCGGTTCGGACCGGGGGTGGCGGCACCGCTCCAGCCCACCCAGCGGGTGGTCGCCGCGCTGGTGACGGACGGGCGTTACGACGACGTCGTCGCGTTCGCCGAGTGGGAGTCCGGGGTCGCGCTCACCGTGGACCCGGAGGACGTCCGTTGGCAGGACGGGGTGCTGCGGATCGCGTTCGCCGCGGAGCTGACGCACGACGGCGGGCCGATGACGTTCCCGGCCGCCGGGGGCTCCCCGCAGTGGCCGCCGAGGGACGTCGGCGAGGCGGTGCGGTGGCTGGGCGAGGACACGGTCGGCCGCTTCGGCAGGGCCAGGCCGGATCTGCTGCTGCGCGACCGGGCCAGCGCCGCGCAGTACTTCCATCCGGTCGAGGTGGTCCGGGAGACGGTCCCGGCCGGGGACGGCAGCCGGGTGCGGCTGGTGCTGCGCGGGACGGCGACCGTCGACCCCGCGGACCGGGCGGTGCTGCCGGGCGACGGGCTGTGGGACGCGTACGTACGGGTCGGGCTCGGCGGCTGGACGAAGGAGCTGCGGCTCGGGCCGGCGCCGCGCCACGACCGCCCGGAGCCGCCGGCCGCCGTCGTCGCGGGGCGGGTGGTGCTGCCGTACTGGACCGACCGGCACACCAGTCTCGCGCTGGACATCGGCCGCGCGGGCAGACGGCTGGGCCTCGGCCGGCTGGCGCCCGGGGACGTCACGGTCGCCGGGGAGCGGATCGGGGCGGACCTGCGGCTGCATGTGCCCGTGCGCACGGGGGTGCTGCTGCGGCTGAGCGGGCCGGGGTCGCACGACGTGCCCGCGGTACTGCTGCCCGGCGGGCGGCTGGAGGCGTCGCTGCCCCTCGCCGACCTCACGGGGCGCACCTGGCGTACGGCGCTGTGTCTCACGCCGGACGGGCCCGGGGCGCGGTTCCATCCGCTGGCGGTGGCGCTGCGGGTCGGGGCGGACGGGGTGCGGGCCGTTACGGCGCCGCGGCCCGGGGGGTTGCGGAGGCTGGTGCGGCGGGGGTGGCGGCGGGTGCTGGGGGTTGTGGTGCGGGGGCGGGGCTGAGGTGTGCGTTCGGGTGCGGGGGGGGGGTGGCTGGTCGCGCAGTTCCCCGCGCCCCTGAAGAACGATGCCCCGCCCCTCGTGAAGCACAGGCGGCTTCCCGTGCCGCCAAAGGAATGCGCAGTCCCCCGCGCCCCTACAAGCCCGATACCTGGGTCAGGGCCGTGCGCAGGGGGTCCCAGCCTCGGGTGCGGGACAGGCCGCGGTTGCGGGCTCGGGTCAGGGGGCGCCAGAAGCCGGCCGTCAGGAGGGTCTCCGGCGGGACCGCGCGGACGCGGTCGAGGACGGTCTCGGGGACCTTCTGCGGGTCGGGCACGGCGAACTCGCCGAGGATCTCGTCGTAGCGCTGACTCAGTACCCGGCTGCGCGGGTCGGCGCCGAAGACGAGGAGCTGGCCGGTGGGCTCGGTGTCGACGAGGACCGTGACGAGGTCGGGGCGGTGGCGGGCGAGGATCTCGGTGAGTTTGTAGACGTCGCCGGTCCAGGCGGTGGTGTGGCGGTCGCGGGCCGCCTCGTCGGCGCTGCGCGGCAGCATGTCGTCGAAGACGATCACGCTCGCCCAGTCGGAGTGCCGCTCGACGTTGATGAAGTCGCGCAGCGCGTACTCGAACAGGTGCATGCCGTCGATGAAGGAGAGGTCGAGGACGGGGCGCCGCCAGTGGCCGAGGGCCGGTCGGCCGCGGCGCAGGTTGCGCCAGGGGTGCCGGCCTCCCCTGAGATGCTGGAGGGGGTTGTCTCGGGCGAAGAAGTCGTCGCTGGTGGCCTTCACCAGATGGACGTCGCAGCGGATCTCGGAGGTCACCTTGAACGCGGGGTCGACGGCGATGCTGGGGACCCGGGACAGCCGCAGGCTGCGGCCGTCGTTGACGCCGATCTCCAGGTAGTTGCGGTTGGCGGTGACCTTGTGCAGTTCCCGGAGGAACTCATGGCGTTTCACGAACGGACTCCTTGGGTCTCCTTGTGGATGAGGGGCAGTGCGGTGTGCAGGGCGGTGCGCCAGTCCCGCAGGGGGCGCAGGCCGGTCTCCCGCCAGCGGGCGTGCCCGAGCACGCTGTAGGCGGGGCGCGGAGCGGGCCGGGGGAAGGCGTCGCTGGTGGTGGGGCGCACCCGGTCGGGGTCGGCGCCGATGAGCCGGAGGATCTCGCGGGTCAGCTCGTACCAGGTCGCCTCGCCGGACGCGGTGGCGTGCAGGATCCCGGTGGCCGTACGGCCGGTGCGCGGTCCCAGGTCGGCGATCCGGGCGGCGACGTCGGCGCTCCAGGTGGGCTGGCCGCGCTGGTCGTCGACGACGTCGAGGGTGTCGCGGCGGGCCTGGAGACCGAGCATCGTCCGGACGAAGCTGGGGCCGTGGACGCCGTAGAGCCAGGCGGTGCGCAGGACGACGCAGGCGTCGGGGAGTTCGGTGAGGACGGCGCGTTCCCCGGCGAGCTTGGTGCGGCCGTAGGCGGTGCGGGGGGCCGGGGGGTGGTCCTCCGGGTAGGGGGTGGTGGCGTCCCCGGCGAAGACGTAGTCGGTGGAGACGTGGATGAGGCGGGCGCCGTGTGCGGCGCAGGCCCGGGCGAGCAGCCGGGGGCCGTCGCCGTTGATCCGCAGCGCGCGGTCCTCGTCGTTCTCGGCGTCGTCGACGGCGGTGTACGCGGCGCAGTTGACGACGAGGTCGGGCCGGTGCACGGCGAAGGCCCGGTCCACCCGGTCCGGGCGGGTGATGTCCAGGCCCGCGTGGTCGAGGCCGGTCACCTCCTCGCCGCGCCGGGCCAGTTCCGCGACGGTGTCGCGGCCGAGCAGACCGGCGGCGCCGGTGACGAGCCATCTCATACGGTCCGCGCTCCCCGTTTCAGCGGCTCCCACCAGTCGCGGTGGTCCCGGTACCAGGCGACGGTCTCGGCGAGACCGGCCGTGAAGTCGTGCCGGGGCCGGTAGCCGAGTTCGGTGCGGGCCTTGGTCCAGTCGACGCTGTAGCGCAGGTCGTGGCCCTTGCGGTCGGGCACGTGGTCGACCCGGTCCCAGTCGGCGTCGCAGGCCTCCAGCAGCAGCCCGGTCAGTTCCCGGTTGCTGAGTTCGGTGCCGCCGCCGATGTTGTAGACCTCGCCGGGGCGGCCCTTGGTGCGCACGAGGTCGACGCCGCGGCAGTGGTCCTCGACGTGCAGCCAGTCGCGGACGTTGCGTCCGTCGCCGTAGAGGGGGACCCGTTCGCCGTCGAGGAGGTGGGTGACGAACAGCGGGATGACCTTCTCGGGGAACTGGTGCGGGCCGTAGTTGTTGGAGCAGCGGGTGACCCGTACGTCGAGGCCGTGGGTGCGGTGGTAGGCGAGCGCGATCAGGTCGGAGGACGCCTTGGACGCGGAGTACGGGGAGGTGGGGCCGAGCGGGTGGCCCTCGGGCCAGGAGCCGGTCTCGATGGAGCCGTAGACCTCGTCGGTGGAGACGTGCACGAACGGTCCGACCGCGTGCCGCAGGGCCGCGTCGAGCAGGGTCTGGGTGCCGAGCACATTGGTGCGGACGAACGCCCCGGCGCCCTCGATGGAGCGGTCCACGTGGGACTCGGCGGCGAAGTGCACGATCTGGTCGGCGCCCGCGACGAGCTTGTCGACGAGGTCGGCGTCGCAGATGTCGCCCTGCACGAACTCCAGGCGGGGGTGGCCGGCCGGCAGGTTGGTGAGGGTGCCCGCGTAGGTCAGCTTGTCCAGGATGGTGATGTCGAGTGCGGTGTCGCGGGCGAGGAGGCCGCGGACGTACGTGGAGCCGATGAAGCCGGCGGCTCCGGTGACGAGGAGGTTCATGTGTGGATCTGTACCTTGCTGTGGTCGCCGAGGACGAGACGGTGGGCACTCGGCACGCCGGGCGCCGGGGTGACTTCCACGTGTCGGCCGATCAGGGAGTTCTCGATGCGGCCCACCCCGTCGATGGAGGAGTCGCGCAGCACGATGGAGAACTCCAGCTCGCTGTCGGTGATCCGGCAGTTCTCCGCGACGGAGGTGAAGGGTCCGACGTAGGAGTCGCGGACCTCGGTGCCCGCGCCGATGACGACGGGTCCGACGACGCGTGAGTTGACGATGCGGGCGCCCGCCTCGACGACCACCCGGCCGACGGTCTCGGAGGCCTCGTCGACCTCGCCGTCGATCCGGGGTTCGAGGCCCTCCAGGACGGTCCGGTTGACCTCCAGCATGTCGACGACGTTCCCGGTGTCCTTCCAGTAGCCCTTGATGATCGTGGAGCGGACGTCGGCGCCGTCGTCGATCAGCCGCTGGATGGCGTGGGTGATCTCCAGCTCGCCGCGCCGGGAGGGCCGGATCGTGTGCACGGCCGCGTGGATGGCGGGGGTGAACAGGTAGACGCCGACCAGCGCGAGGTCGCTCTTGGGCCGGTCGGGTTTCTCCTCCAGGCCGACGACCTGTCCGTCCGCGTCGAGTTCGGCGACGCCGAAGGAGCGCGGGTCGGGGACCCGGGTGAGGAGGATCTGGGCGGCGGGGCGGGTCCTGCGGAACTCGTCGACGAGGTCGGTGATGCCGCCGACGATGAAGTTGTCGCCCAGGTACATCACGAAGTCGTCGTCGCCGAGGAAGTCGCGGGCCACCATGACCGCGTGGGCGAGGCCGAGGGGCCGCTCCTGCGGGATGTAGGTGACGGCGAGGCCGAAGCGGGAGCCGTCGCCGACGGCTTCGCGGATCTCGTCGGCCGTGTCGCCGACGATCACCCCGACCTCGGTGACGCCCGCGGCGGCGATGGCCTCCAGGCCGTAGAAGAGCACGGCCTTGTTGGCCACGGGGACTAGCTGTTTGGCCGAGGTGTGGGTGATCGGCCGGAGCCGGGTACCGGCACCGCCGGACAGCACGAGAGCCTTCATCGCCTCACCTCTGCCCCCGGAGCCCCGGATGCCTGGATCGTGGTGGTTACGTGTCTTTCAGTCCTCACCCCTGACGATGTTCCATTCCGGGCCGGAGCGCATCCCGGACGGGGTGCCGGGGCCGACGACGGCGGGCAGGCAGGTACGCAGTGCCCACAGGTCGCGGCGCAGCCGGCGGGCCCTGGCCCAGCCGGTCTCCGCACGGCGTACGGCGGTCTTCTCCTCGATGTGCGAGGTCACGGGGTCTCATCACCTTCCGGGTGGCCCAGGGAGCGTTTCCCGTGGCGCCACGGGAGGGCGAGTACCCGTCCCGGCCGTGCGGATGCGTCAGCGGTCCAGGGGAAGCTCGGCCCACACCTGCTTGCCGCCGCTGACCGGGAGCGAGCCCCAGGCCTCGGAGACGGCCTCCACCAGGAGGATGCCGCGGCCGCCGGTGGCCTCCCAGCCGAGGTTGGGTTTGACGGGGGTCCGGGGCGAGGTGTCGGTGAGGGCCACCCGCAGCCGGTTGCCGGCCAGGGTGAGGTCGAGGCGGACCCGGCCGTCGGTGTGCACCAGGGCGTTGGTGACGAGTTCGGAGACCACGAGCAGGGCCGTGTCGACGGCGTCCCCGGTCACGTCCCAGGAGCGCAGGGTGCGCCGGGTGAAGCGGCGGGCCTGGCGGGCCGCCTCGGGCACGCGCCACACGGTCCAGCCCTCGCGCAGGGGTTTGACGGCCATGCCGTCGTAGCGCATCAGCAGCAGGGCCACGTCGTCGGCGCGGTGGGCGTCGGCGAGCAGGGCGTCGGCGACCAGGCCCAGGTCGGCGGGGTCGGAGCCGGACAGCTCCGCGGCGAGCCGGGCCAGGCCGGTGTCGATGTCGAGCTGGGCGGACTCCACGAGGCCGTCCGTGGTCAGGGCGATCACCGTGCCGGGCAGCAGCCTGAGCGGGGTCATCGGGAACTCGGTCCGGTCGAGCACGCCGAGCGGCGGGCCGCCCTCGCCCTCGGCGACTTCGGTTGCGCCGTCCGGGTGGCGCAGCACCGGTGGCGGGTGCCCGGCGCGTACGCACCAGCCGGTGCCGGACTCCATGTCGACGTCCACGTAGGCGCAGGTGGCGAAGAGGTCGGTCTCCAGTTCGGTCAGCAGCCGGTTGGCGTGGGCGACGACCACGTCCGGGGGGTGGCCCTCGGCGGCGTAGGCGCGCAGCGCGGTGCGCATCTGGCCCATCAGGGTGGCGGCGCCCGCGCTGTGGCCCTGGACGTCGCCGATGACGAGGGCCACGTGGTGGTCGGGCAGCGGGATCACGTCGTACCAGTCGCCGCCGACCTCCAGCCCGGCGGTGGCGGGCAGATAGCGGGCGACGGCGACCCCGCCGGGGAGCGCGGGCAGCCGGCGCGGGAGCAGCTGGCGCTGGAGCATGCCGACGAGTTCGTGCTCGGCGTCGAAGGCGTGGGCGCGCAGCAGGGCCTGTCCGGCGAGCCCGGCGGAGGCGGTGAGCAGGGCGCGTTCGTCGGGGCCGAAGTCGTGCGGGCTGTCCCAGCCGATGAGACAGGCGCCCGCCATCCGGCCGGCGGCGGGCAGCGGCAGGACGGCGAGGCCGCCCGGGCCGACCTCGGCGAGGGCGGGTTCCAGGACGTCGCTGCCGGCCGGCCAGATCCGGGCGCGGCCCTCGCGCAGCGCGGCGGCGAGGGTGGGCATGGAGCGCACGGGGGCGTCGGGCCATTCGCCGCGCCATTCCGAGCGCCACAGCTCGGGCCAGGCCTCGGGGTCGGGCGGGTCGAGGACGATGACGACGAGCCGGTCGTTCTCCAGCTCGGCGAGGGCGATCCGGTCGGCGCGCAGCGGCTCCCGCAGCGCGGTGACGACGGCCTGGCTGACGTCCCGGACGGTGCCGGCGGTGGCGAGGGCGGCGGCCAGGCGCTGGACCCGGGCCACGTCGGTGACCTCGGTGCGCAGGCTGGAGGCGTCGGCGACGGTGCCGACGAGCCGGGGCGGCCGGTCCTCCCCGCCGGGCAGCAGCCGGCCGCGCAGCCGCAGCCAGCGGGGCGGGCCGTCGGGCCGGAGCACCCGGAACTCCAGTTCGCGTTCGCCGATCGACATGTGGTCGGCCTCGACGACGGACATCAGCGAGGGCAGATCCTCGGGGACGGTGCGGGCGAGGAGGGTCTCCACGCGGCCGTCGAAGTCCTCCCGGTCCATGCCGAACAGGTCCAGGAGCGTGTCGCCGACCTCGACGCGGCCGGTGTCCATGGCGAGCCCGAAGGAGCCGGCGCCGGGTTCGTCCTCCCCGTCGGGGGCGGGGGGTGCCGGCGCGGCGAGGGCCTCCGCGACGAGGGCGAGGCAGGCGCGGTCGTCGCCGTCGAAGCCGGCGGGGCGCTCACTGACGGCGAGCAGCAGCCGTCCGCCGGCGCCGGGCACCGGCAGGGCGGCCAGCCGGACGTCCGGGGCGCCCTCGGCGAGGTGTTGCGGGCCGCACCACACCGGCTGCCCGGTGCGGTGGGCGTCGGCGACCGGCGAATGTGCGTCGGCGGGGTAACTCTCGCGCAGTCCGTACAACGCCCCGGGAACTCCCGCGGACTCGGTCAGCAGGAGCGGTCCGGCGTCCTCGCCGGGCGCGTACAGGGCGGCGAGGGAGGCCCCCGTGAAGACGAGCGCCTGTTCCAGGACCCGCCGCACCCGGTCCGGGGCGGCGGGATCGGCCGTGATCGTCTTGAGGACGATGTCGGCACGCACGGGTCCCGCTCCGCGCCCCGCAGCACCCTCACTGACCACGTCCGCAATTACAGCGCGTATGGGACCCGTGCGCAGCCCCTCCTCCCGGGGGAGCCGCCCGGGCCCCGCCGTGGCGCGTTCGCCGTGCGCCCGCGCCCGGCAGGGGGCAGATTTGGAGCCGGAACCCGGGGTGGTCGGTTGGGCCGAGGAGGTGGGCGCCGTGTCCGACGGGACCCAGGCCGGTCAGACGGCGGCCGCCGTGCGGACGCCGGTCGCCAGGCCGCTGCTGTCCCTCGCGCTGACCTCGATGATGGACGCGGTCGGCGCGCACTCGGGTGCGGTGTACCTGCGGCCGGGCGAGGAGCCGGTGCTCCAGATGGCGGTGACGGCGGGGCTGCCCCGCTCCTTCTCTGCGCCCTGGGAGCGGGTCGGGCTGAACGCGCCGATCCCGGTGGCGGAGGCGGTCCGGGAGCGGCGGCTGGTGTGGGTCGGCGGGGAGGAGGACATGGCCCGCCGGTATCCGCGGATCGCGGTCGTCCTGCCCTATCCCTTCGCGCTGGCGGCGCTGCCGGTGGCGACGGAGTCGCGGGTGTACGGGGCGGTGTACGTGACCTGGCCCGGTTCGCATCCGCCGGAGCTGTCCGCGCGGGAGCGCGAGGAGCTGACGGCGGGCTGCGAGCGGCTGGCGGTGCGGCTGGAGCGGACGGCGGCGGAGAACCGTACCCTGCGGGTCGAGTCCGATCTGATGGACGCCTGGTCGATCGGCGGGACCGCGGACACCCTCGGCACGGTGGAGGCGGCGCGGATGGTGGCCCGGCTGCCGTACGGGCTGTGCTCGCTGGACCTGAGCGGCCGGGTGGGCTTCGCCAACACGGCGGCGGCGGAGCTGCTCGGGGTGCCGGTGCGGCGGCTGCTGGGGGCGCAGCTGTGGGCCGCGGTGCCCTGGCTCAACGATCCCTCGTACGAGGAGCGCTACCGGGCGGCGCTGATCGGGCAGGCGCCGGTGTCGTTCGTGGCGCTGCGGCCGCCCAAGGACTGGCTGTCGTTCCGGCTGTACCCGAGCACCACGGGGATCAGTGTCCGGATCACCCGGGCCCGGAACGTGTCGGAGCCGAAGCCCTCGCCGTCCCGGCCGGGGGACGCGCCGACCCGGCTGGTGTCGATGTCGCAGGCGCTGTCCCTGGCGGGGGCGCTCACCGAGACGGTGACCGTGCAGGACGTGGTGGGGCTGGTCGCGGACGAGATCGCGCCGACCGTGGGCAGTCAGGCGCTGGCGCTGCTCGGGGCGCAGGCGGGACGGCTGCATGTGCTGGGCCATCACGGCTATCCCGACCCGCACCTGGTGGAGCGGTACGAGGGGATGCCGCTGTCGGCCGCGTCGCCGGGGGCGCATGCCGTCGCGCACGGCGTGCCGGCGTTCTTCGCGTCCCGGAAGCAGCTGGAGCAGCTCTACCCGGCCAAGCGGTCCTCCCCGGACGGCTTCGCGGCCTGGGCGTATCTGCCGCTGATCGCCTCCGGCCGTCCGGTGGGCGCCTGTGTGCTGGCGTACGGGGAGCCGCGGGAGTTCTCCACGCACGAGCGGGCGGTGCTGACCAGTCTGGCCGGGCTGATCGCGCAGGCGCTGGACCGGGCGCTGCTGTACGACGTCAAGCACCAGCTCGCCCACGGTCTTCAGGCGGCCCTCCTCCCCCACACGCTGCCGGAACTGCCCGGGGTGCGGGCGACCGCCCGCTATCTGCCGGCCACCCGGGGCATGGAGATCGGCGGCGACTTCTACGACCTGGTGCCGTCCCGGCCGCTGGCGGCGGCGGTGATCGGGGACGTCCAGGGGCACAACGTGACGGCGGCGGGGCTGATGGGGCAGCTCCGTACGGCCGTACGGGCGTACACGACCGTCGGGCAGGAGCCGGCGGAGGTGATGCGCAGCACCAACCGGCTGCTGATCGACCTGGGGTCCGATCTGTTCGCGAGCTGTCTGTATCTGCGGCTGGACCCGGCGCGCGGGCGGGCCGTGATGGCGCGGGCCGGTCATCCGCCGCCGCTGCTGCGCCGGGCGGACGGACAGGTGCGGGTGCTGGACCTCGCGGGCGGTCCGCTGCTGGGCATCGACGGGGCGGCGGCGTATCCGACGACGGAGGTGGAGCTCGCCCCCGGCTGTGTCCTCGCGCTGTACACGGACGGGCTGATCGAGTCGCCCGGGGTGGACATCGAGGACGCCGTCGCCGAGCTGGGCCGGCGGCTGGGCGAGGGCGGTGACCGTCCGCTGGAGGAGCTGGCCGACGATCTGGTGGGGCCGTACGCGGCGGCCGAGGAGCGGATCGACGACGTGGCGCTGCTGTTGCTGCGGGCGACCTGACGACATGAACGGTCCGGCCCCCGCCGGAGGGCCGGACCGTTCACATGGTTCCGGTGGTCGGCCGATGCCGACGCGGTGTCAGTGTGACTCGTTCACTCCCGAGCCGCCCTCGACACCGTTGTTGTCCTGCTGGTCGGCGCCGTTGCCGTTCTGGTCCTGGGCACCGTTCTGGTCGTCGGCGCCGTTCTGGTCGTCGGCCCCGTTGCCGGCCTCCTGGCCGTTGCCGGCGTTGTCGTCGCCCTGGATGGCCTCGCCCGTGTTGTCGTCGATGCCGTCGCCGTTCTCGTCCACGGCACCGGCGTCCTGACCGTTGCCGGCCTCGTTGCCGCCCTGGATGGCCTCGCCCGTGTTGTCGTCGATGCCGTCGCCGTTCTCGTCGACCGCACCCGCACCGGCACCCGCACCGGCGTTGTCGCCGCCGACCGCGTCACCGGCGCCGACACCGCCGCCGTCGCCGAGGGTCGCGCCGGTCGCCTCGAGGGCGGTCGTCACCGGCTGGAAGAAGGTCTCGCCGCCGGCGGTGCAGTCACCGCTGCCGCCCGAGGTCAGGCCTATCGCCTGGCCGTCCTGGGTGAACAGGGGGCCGCCGCTGTCGCCGGGCTCGGCGCAGACGTCCGTCTGGATGAGGCCGTTGACGGTGTCGACACCGTTGGGGTCGGTCTCGCTCTGGAAGTTGACCGTGGCGTCGAGGGCGAGCACCTGGCCGTCGTTGAGGCCGGTGGTGCTGCCCATGCGGAAGACCTGGGTGCCCACGACCGCGTCGGCGGCCTGCGAGATGGCGACGGTCTGCTGGCCGACATTGACCTCGCTCGGCGCCTGGGTGTTCGCGTCGTCGTACTTCACGAGTGCGAAGTCGCTGCCGGGGAAGGTCGCCTGGTCGACCGTGGCGATCGGCTGACCGGTCTCGGAGTCGGACCACTCCTTGGCCGCCACACCGCAGTGACCGGCGGTCAGGAAGGCCGGGCTTCCGTCACTGGCGGTGACGTTGAAGCCGAGCGAGCAGCGGACCGTGCCGCCCTCCGCCTGGGCGAAGATGGCGTCGCCGCCGGAGACCTTGGTGGAGAAGGTGCCGGCCGACTTCTTGAGGGTCGCCATGCCCGAGCCGAGCTTCGCGACGGTGGACTGGACCTTGTCCCAGTTGTTGCCGGTGACCGTGGAGTCGGCGCTGACGAGGATCTTGTCCGTCTTGGGGTCGACGGCCCACGCGGTGCCGGGGATGGTCGCCTCGGCCTTCAGCGTCTTGGCGGCGGCGGCGAGTTCGGCCGCGCTGTTCTCCACTTGGCGGACCTTGGCTCCGGCCTTCTCGGCCTGGACGATGACGTTGTTGTCGTCACCGTCGACGTTCACCACGTTGATCACGAGCTGCTGGCCGTCGGAGTCGTAGTACGAACCGGCGAAGGCGTCACCGAGCAGCTCCTCGAGCTGCGCGGCGAGGCCCGAGGCGTCGCCCGACTTCAGGGTCTTCACGGAGGCGGCGTTGTTGGAGCCGTCCTGGGAGGCGTTGGCCTGCGGAAGGAAGATGGCCGCCGCTCCGAGCGCAGCGACACCGCCGGCGGCGATGATGGCATTGCGCTTCGTGACTCGCTTGTGACTCAAAAAACTCGACCTCCTGGGGGACGGGGTCTGGCTGCCGGTCGTCGGCAGCTCCGTACAGCGGCGCCTGGTTGGCCTTGAGTACGCGGAGGACGCGGGATGCGTTCAATCGCGTTTGCCAACTTCCTTTGCGCAATGCGGAATCGGCCATGACCGCGCCCTGACCGGGCCATGGGGAGAGAACCACCCATACCGCGACGACCCCGTCGAAGCAGACGGGATCCTTCCAGGACACGGGCATCGAAATCCCGCCAGGCGCACAGCCTTCCCACAGCCCCCCGACGGATCGGATGTCTCGATCCCGGCAGTTCCGGCCACCCCCTGGACGCACATTCGGTGAGCGGGTCGTCACAGTGCGCACTCGTCGGAGAATCTGCACATCGATTGCCCAAGGGAGTCACCGGAAGCGGGGATTCTGCACAACTCCGGGGTGCCGCTCATGTCATTGGGGCAGGAGTGTCGGATTCGCCGTGACGGCTCCCGCCGCTCATCCGAGCGAATCGGAGCGAATGCGGACCGAGTCGTGAAGGAGTCGGCGACAAGTCGTGCGCGCGCCTGCACGGTTCGCCCCTCCCGTGCCGCAAGTTCCCAGGTGAGGCCGGTGATTGATTGGAACCGCGCCCCGCGGACCTGCTTTCATCCATCGCACCGCAGGGCTCGGACGCCTCCCGGAAACGGGGGTCCGGCCCCCACGGTCGCGGCCGTCGTCTGTCCCCAGAGGGGGCCGCTCCCCCCTTGTGAATATCCATATGAAGGGAAGTTCCATCATGAACTCCACCCCCCAGGTCGAGACCGTCGAGATCTCCGACGCGGACCTCGACAACGTCTCCGGCGGTCTGTCCGTGAACGCCCTCGGCACCGTCACCGGCCTGGTGGACGGCATCGCCCCGGTCTCCGGCCTGGTCGACACGGCCGTCGGCACCGTCGAGGGTGTCACCGGCCTGAACACCGCCCCGGTCACCAACCTGGTCGCCGGTCTCTGATCGCACCCCGTGTGACCTTCTGAGTCCCGGAGCCCTCACCCGGCTCCGGGACTCGTCGGCGTCCCGACCCCGGAAGAAGCGCCCGTGCAGTTCCGCCAACAGGCCCTCAGCAAGCTCCAGTCACCGGAGGAGCTCGACCTCCCGGTGCGTTTCGCGCGCCCTCAGGGCCGACTGGTGCTGGCCGTGACCCTCGTCGTCATGGCGGCCGCCTCCGGGTGGGCGGTGACCGGCTCGGTCGCCTCCACGGTGAGCGCGCCCGCCGTGCTGACCCACGGCGAGGGCAGCTACATCCTGCAGAGTCCGGCGGCCGGCCAGGTCACCGCCGTCCTCGCGAAGGAGGGCGAGCGGCTGCCCGCCGGCTCCCCCGTGCTGAAGGTCCGTACGGCCGACGGCGAGACCGTGGTCCGCACGGTCGCCGCGGGCCGGATCACCGCCCTCGCCGCCGCCCTCGGGCAGATCATCGCCACCGGCGCGAACGTCGCCGCCGTGGAGAAGGTCGCCCGCGCCGACGATCCGCTGTACGCCACCGTGTACGTGCCGGCCGGGAGCGCCGCGTCGATCCCCGAGAACGCCGCCGTCGACCTGACCGTGCAGACCGTGCCCGCCCAGGAGTACGGCGTGCTGCGCGGCCATGTGAAGTCGGTCGACCGCACGGCCCAGTCGGCGCAGCAGATCTCCGCGTTCCTCGGCGACAGCGGGCTCGGCGAGCAGTTCACCGAGGACGGACGTCCGGTGGCGGTGCTCGTACGGCTCGACACGTCGGCGTCCACGAAGAGCGGTTACCGGTGGTCCTCCGCCGACGGACCGCCGTACAGGCTGACTTCCCTGACCATGGCCACCGGCGCGATCCGGCTGGCCGACCAGCGTCCCGTCGATTGGCTGCTTCCGTGACCACCGCCGAGCAGACCCGGAGCCGGAGACGGGCGGCGCCGCCCCGGCGCACGGTCCCCAGGGCCCGGGCGAAGAGCGTCCGCACCCCCACCGTCCTGCAGATGGAGGCCGTGGAGTGCGGCGCCGCCTCCCTCGCGATGGTCCTCGGCCACTACGGCCGGCACGTTCCGCTGGAGGAGCTGCGGATCGCGTGCGGGGTCTCGCGTGACGGGTCGCGGGCGAGCAACCTGCTGAAGGCGGCGCGCGGTTACGGCCTCACGGCCAAGGGCATGCAGATGGATCTGGCGGCCCTCGCCGAGGTGCAGGCGCCCGCGATCCTCTTCTGGGAGTTCAACCACTACGTCGTCTACGACGGCATGGGCCGCCGTCTCGGCCGCCGCGGGGTGTTCGTCAACGACCCCGGCAAGGGGCGGCGGTTCGTGCCGATGGAGGACTTCGACGGCAGCTTCACCGGGGTCGTCCTGGTGCTGGAGCCGGGTGAGGGGTTCGAGCGGGGCGGGCGTCGGCCGGGGGTGCTCGGTGCGATGCCGGCGCGGCTGCGCGGCACGGCCGGCACCCTGCCCGCCGCCGTGCTGGCGAGTCTGCTGCTGGTGCTGGTCGGTGCCGCCGTCCCGGCGCTGAGCCGGACCTACATCGACATGTTCCTGATCGGCGGTCAGACCTCGCTGCTGAAGGTGCTGTTCACGGCCATGGGCGCCTGCGTCCTGCTGACGGTCGCGCTGACCTGGCTCCAGCAGGCCAACCTCCACCACGGCCGCATCATCTCCTCCACCCTCTCCAGCGCCCGCTTCCTGCGCCATCTGCTGCGGCTGCCGGTGACCTTCTTCTCCCAGCGCAGCCCGGCCGACCTGGTGCAGCGGCTCCAGTCGAACGACGCCGTCGCCGAGACCCTGGCCCGTGATCTGGCCTCGGCGGGCGTGGACGCGATCGTCGTCGTCCTGTACGCCGTCCTCCTCTACACCTACGACCCGCAGCTGACGTTCGTCGGCATCGGGGTGGCGCTGCTGAACATCGTCGCCATGCGGGTCGTCGTCCGGCTGCGCGCGACGCGTACGGCGAAGCTGCGGGCGGACACCGCCCGGCTCACCAACACCGCCTACACCGGGCTCCAGTTGATCGAGACGATGAAGGCGACCGGCGGGGAGGACGGCTACTTCCGCAAGTGGGCCGGGCAGCACGCCACCACGCTGGAGGAGCAGCAGCGGCTCGGGGTGCCGAGCGCCTGGCTGGGCGTGGTCGCGCCGACGCTGGCCACCCTCAACAGCGCGCTGATCCTGTGGATCGGCGGGATGCGGGCCATCGAGGGCCACCTCTCCGTGGGGCTGCTGGTCGCCTTCCAGGCGCTGGTCGCCCGTTTCACGGCCCCGCTGACCCGGCTGACCGGTGTGGCGGGCCGTATCCAGGACTTCGCGGCCGACGTGGCCCGGCTCAAGGACGTGGAGAGCTTCCGCGCCGACCCGCTCTACGACCGCCGCGCCGGAGCCGACTCCACGCGCCGGCTCCGGGGGCACGTCGAGCTGGAGAACATCGCCTTCGGCTACAGCCCGCTGGACAAGCCTCTGTTGTCGGGCTTCGACCTGACGGTCGGCCCCGGGCAGCAGGTGGCGCTGGTCGGCGGCTCGGGCAGCGGGAAGTCGACGGTCTCCCGGCTGCTGTCGGGCCTGTACACACCGTGGGAGGGCGTGATCCGGATCGACGGACAGCGGCTGGAGGACATCCCGCGCGGGGCGCTCGCCTCCTCCGTCTCCTTCGTCGACCAGGAGGTGTTCCTCTTCGAGGGCACGGTACGCGACAACGTGGCGCTGTGGGACCCGTCGATCCCGGACGAGGCGGTGATCGAGGCGCTGCGGGACGTGGCGCTGCACGACGTCGTCCTGCGCAGGCCCGGCGGCATCGCCGGGCGGGTCGAGCAGGACGGCCGCAACTTCTCCGGCGGGCAGCGGCAACGCCTGGAGATCGCGCGGGCGTTGGTGCGCCGGCCCAGTGTCCTGGTCCTGGACGAGGTGACCAGTGCGCTGGACGCGGAGACCGAGCTGGTGGTGATGGACAATCTGCGCCGGCGCGGCTGCGCCTGTGTGGTGATCGCCCACCGGCTGAGCACGGTCCGCGACAGCGACGAGATCGTGGTGCTGGAGCACGGCGCGATCGTGGAGCGGGGACGGCACGAGGAACTCGTCGCGCGCGGCGGCGCGTACGCGGCGCTGGTCAGGGAGCGGTGACCGCCATGTCCGACGGTGATGTCGTCCTGGGCGCACTCGGCGGGATGGGTGCGCGCGTCGACTGCGCCGGCTTCGGCCGCCTCGATCTCGAAGGCCCCCAGGCGCTGTGGCTCGTCGTGTCCGGCGCGCTGGACCTGTTCGCGGTGGATGCCGGACAGCAGGGCCACTGGCACCACTTGGGGCGGCTGGAGGCGGGCGCGCTGCTGCTGGGTCCGGTCGCCGGACCTCAGCACACGCTCGTGGCACGGCCGTTGCGCGACTGCGTGGTGCACCGCATCGGCCTGCGCGAGCTGTACCAGCCGGCCGGCACCCAGACCTGGTCCTACGACGCGTACGGCAATCCCCAGTACGTACCGCCGACGTCGAGCCCGCTGGAGTACGCGCTCGCCCTGGGCGTCGGCCGCGGTCTGTCCGTCCTCTTCCAGGCGCCGATGGCGACGGAGCGGCCCGCGGAGGTGACCGACGACGACGTGTTCTGGATGCAGGTCCCGCCGGGCAGCGTGCAGTACGGGTCGCTGTACGGCGCGGAGGCGGCCGCCGATCTGCTGATGGACCCGGCGGTGTGGCAGAGCATGGTCGACCAGCAGTACCGCCTGCTGACCACGCTGGACCGCTGGATCGAGCAGCTGGAGCGCACCCACGAGACCCGGGCCGCCGCCGGCATCAGGGCGGGCGAGGCGGTCCGCGACCGGGCCGACCGGACGCTGCTCGCCTCGATCGGCGCGAAGGCGTCCCGGCGGACCACGGCCGCCGACGCGGACGCGACCTTCGCCGCGTGCGGGCTGGTCGCCGAGGCGGCCGGGATCGCGCTCGTGGAGCCGGCCCGGACGGGGGCCGGGGACGACCGTCTCGACCCGGTCGAGCAGGTGGCCCTGGCCGCGCGGGTGCGTACCCGGGCGGTACGGCTCGACGGGCGCTGGTGGCGTGACGACATCGGCCCGCTGGTCGGCCGGCGGACGCTGTCCGGGGCCCCGGTCGCGCTGCTGTGGCGGCGCGGCGGCTATGTCGCCGTACACCCGTCGACGGGGCGGGAGACCCCGGTCGAGAAGGCGAACGCCGAGGAGTTCGAGCCGCGGGCCGTGATGTTCTACCGGCCGCTGCCGGACCGCAGGCCGGGCCCGCTGGGCCTGCTGCGGTTCAGCGTGCGGGGCACCGGCGGCGATCTGACGCGGCTGCTGCTGAGCGGGCTGGTGACGGTGGCGAACGGGGCGCTGGTGCCGATCGCCACGGGCAAGGTGCTCGGCGAGTACGTGCCGAAGGCGCAGTCGGGGCCGATCGTGCAGGTGTGTCTGGCCGTGATGGTGGGCGGTGTGGTCGCGGCCGCGTTCACGCTGCTGCAGAACCTCACCATCCTGCGGCTGGAGGGCCGGATCGAGTCGACCCTCCAGCCGGCCGTGTGGGACCGGCTGCTGAGACTGCCGACGCGGTTCTTCGCCGAGCGGTCCACGGGTGAGCTGGCCAGTGCCGCCATGGGCATCAGCGCGATCCGCCGGCTGCTGGCGGGACTCGGCCCCTCGGTCGCGCAGTCGCTCACCGTCGGCGCGATGAACCTGGGGCTGCTGCTCTGGTACAGCGTGCCGATGGCGCTGGCGGCGATCGGCATGCTGGTCGTGGTCGCCGGGGTCTTCCTGGGGCTCGGGCTGTGGCAGGTGCGGTGGCAGCGGCGGCTGGTGGTGCTCTCCAACAAGCTGAACAACCAGGCGTTCCAGACGCTGCGCGGTCTGCCGAAGCTGCGGGTGGCGGCCGCCGAGAACTACGCGTACGCGGCCTGGGCGGAGCAGTTCGCGCGCAGCCGTGAGCTCCAGCAGCGCCTCGGCCGGATCAAGAACCTCTCCACGGTGCTGGGCGCGGTGTATCTGCCGCTGTGCTCGCTGCTGATGTTCATGCTGCTGGCCGGTCCGGCGCGGGGCGCGCTGTCGGCGGCGGACTTCCTCACCTTCAACACGTCGATGACGATGCTGCTCACCTCGGTCACCGCGCTGACCGGTGCCTTCGTCTCGGCGGTGGCGGCGCTGCCGCTGTTCGAGGAGATCCGCCCGGTGCTGGAGGCGACGCCGGAGGTCCGTACGGCGAGCACCCGTCCGGGCCCGCTGTCCGGCGCCCTGGAGGCCCGCCGGCTCTCCTTCCGCTACTCCGACGACGGCCCGCTCGTCCTCGACGACGTCTCCTTCGCGGTCCGGCCGGGCGAGTTCGTGGCGGTCGTGGGGCCGAGCGGCTGCGGCAAGTCGACCCTGCTGCGCCTGCTCATCGGCTTCGACCGACCGGTCTCGGGCCAGGTGCTGTACGACGGCCAGGACCTCGCCGCGCTCGATCAGTCCGCCGTGCGCCGGCAGTGCGGGGTGGTGCTCCAGCACGCCCAGCCGTTCACCGGCTCGATCCTGGACGTCATCTGCGGCACCGGGGCCTACACGCCGGAGGAGGCGATGGCGGCGGCCGAGCTGGCGGGGCTCGCGGAGGACGTCCGGCGGATGCCGATGGGGCTGCACACCCTCGTCTCGGGCAGCGGCTCGGTCTCCGGCGGCCAGCGTCAGCGGCTGATGATCGCCCAGGCGCTGATCCGCCGGCCGCGCGTCCTCTTCTTCGACGAGGCGACCAGCGCCCTGGACAACGACTCCCAGCGCACGGTCATCGAGAGCACCCGCAAGCTGAACGCCACCCGGATCGTCATCGCCCACCGCCTGTCGACGGTGCTGGACGCCGACCGGGTCGTGGTGATGGAGAACGGCAGGATCACCGAACAGGGCGCGCCCGCCGACCTCCTCGCGGACACGGCCGGCCGCCTGCACGAACTGGTGCGGCGGCAGCTGACGTAGGGCGGGCGGGGGCGGGCGTCCAGCGCGGCCGGACACACCTCCCGGCCCACGGCGTTGCGCGCGGCGGCGTCGCGAAGGACAGATGGCTGAGCGCGTCCACGGCGAGGACCCGGCCGGTCGACTGACGCGGGCGACCGGTTGGCCGTAGGTCCGGGTGAAGCGGGCGGCGGGCCCCGTGACCCCTCCTAACGAAACTTTGCCGTTTCGCTCGAAGTGGTTTAGCCTCGATGTGTACGAAACCGTTTCGTTTACGTTCTCTTTGCCCTTCCGCCTGCTCCACCGCACCGACCTCCCTGGAGTGGTTCCCCATGTCCTCGAAGACCTTGACGGACGGCGCCCGCACGGGCACCGAGCCGGCGGCGTCCGCCTCCGCCAGGAAGTGGTGGATCCTCGCGGTCGTCGCCCTGGCCCAGCTCATGGTGGTGCTGGACGCCACCATCGTGAACATCGCCCTGCCCTCGGCCCAGGCCGACCTCGGCTTCTCCGACGGCAACCGGCAGTGGATCGTCACCGCCTACGCGCTGGCGTTCGCCTCGCTGCTGCTGCTCGGCGGCCGCACAGCCGACCTCTTCGGCCGCAAGACCGCCTTCCTCGTCGGGGTCGTCGGCTTCGCCGCGGTCTCCGCGCTGGGCGGCGCCGCCACCAACTTCGAGATGCTGGTCACCGCCCGCGCCCTCCAGGGTGCCTTCGGCGCGCTGCTCGCCCCGGCCGCGCTCTCCCTGCTCAACACGACGTTCACCGACGCCAAGGAGCGCGCCAAGGCGTTCAGCGTCTACGGCGCCATCGCCGGCGCGGGCGGCGCGGTGGGCCTGCTGCTCGGCGGCATCCTGACCGACGCGCTGGACTGGCGCTGGACCCTCTACGTCAACGTGGCCATCGCCGTCGTCGCCTTCGCGGGCGGCTGGGTCCTGCTGACCAACCACCGCGACGCGGGGAACTCCAAGCTCGACGTCCCCGGCACCCTCCTGGTCGCCGCCGGACTGTTCTCCCTGGTCTACGGGTTCTCCAACGCCGAGACGCACGACTGGGGCTCCCCCGAGACCTGGGGCTTCCTGATCGGGGGCGGGGTGCTGCTGGCGGCCTTCGCCTGGTGGCAGACCCGCGCCGCGCACCCGCTGCTGCCGCTGCGCATCCTGCTCGACCGCAACCGCGCCGCCTCCTTCTTCGCCGTGCTGATCTCCGGCGCCGGCATGTTCGGCGTGTTCCTCTTCCTCACCTACTACCTCCAGCTCAACCTGGGCTTCAGCCCGACGAAGACCGGTGTGGCGTTCCTGCCGATGGTCGGCGCGCTGATGGTGGCGGCCCAGGTCGGCACGACCGTCCTGGTGCCCCGGATGGGTCCGAAGGCGGTCATCCCGCTGGGCTTCGCGATCGCCGCCGTCGGCATGGCCTGGCTGACCGGGATCGGCGTCGGCTCCGACTACGCGAGCACGGTGCTCCCGCAGCTGGTCGTCACCGGCATCGGACTCGGCCTGGTCATGCCGCCCGCCATGCAGATGGCCACCGGCGGGGTCGCCGCCGAGGACGCCGGGGTGGCGTCCGCGACGGTCAACGCCATGCAGCAGGTCGGCGGTTCGATCGGCACGGCGCTGCTCAACACCCTCGCCGCGAGCGCCGCGACCGACTATCTGGCCGGCCGGGACGCGACCAGCAAGCTCGTCCAGGCACAGGCGACCATCGAGAGCTACACCACCGCGTTCTGGTGGTCGGCGGGCCTCTTCGTGGCGGGCGCCGTGATCGCGTTCGCGCTCTTCCGCCCCGGGGTGCCGCAGCAGGACGCGGACGCCGCACCGGTCGTCCACATGTAGTCCCGCCGATCCCCACCGGAGAACACCGGAGAACACCGGAGAACGAGGAGCCACCGTCCGCTGCGGGACGGTGGCTCCTTTCGTACGGCGTCCGGCGTAGGGAATCGGCCCTCTGGGTACGCGCCGGGCCATGAGAATCAGCGTGCTGGACGTGGGGTCGAACGCGGTGCGGCTGGTGGTGGCGGACGCCGAGGGCGGGATGCCGCTCCCGGTGCACACGGAGAAGTGGCGGCTGCGCCTGTCCGAACAGGTCGGTCCGGGCGGGCCCGTCCCGGAGGAGGCCGTGGAACGGCTGGTGACCGCCGTCGCCGCGGCGGCCCGGACCGCGGACCGGTGGGGCGCGACGGACCCCCTGGCCTTCGCGACCGCCGTGGTGCGCGCCGCCCCCAACCGCACGGAGGTGCTGCGGGCGGTCCACGCCAGGACCGGGGTCGCCCTGCGCACCATGCCGGGCGAGCTGGAGGCGGAACTGACCTTCCTCGGCGCCCGCCGCTGGATGGGCTGGCGGTCCGGTCCGCTCGCGCTGCTGGACATCGGCGGCGGCTCGTTCGAGGTGGCGTTCGGCCGGGGCCGGCTGCCGGACTTCGTGGCCTCGCTGCCGCTCGGGGCGAACCGGCTGACCCATGACTTCTTCACCGGGCAGGACCCGCCCTCCCCGGATCTGGTCCGGGCGCTGCGGCGCAGGGTCCGCCATCAGCTCAGGGACGCGGCCGCCCGGATCCGCTGGGAGGGACCGCGCACCGCGGTGGCCACCTCCCGCACGTTCCAGCAGCTCGGCCGGTTGTGCGGGGCCCTGCCGGGCCGGCACGGCCCGTTCGTGGACCGTACCCTGCACCGCAGTGATCTGCGGACGGCGATCGAACGGCTGGCCGAACTGCCGGCGGCGGAACGCGCCCGGCTGCCCGGTATCTCCGCACCGCGCGCCGCGCAGAGCCTGGCCGGGGCGGTGGTGGGACACACGGCGATGAAGCTGACGGGGCTGCGCCGGGTCACGGTCTGCCCCTGGGCGATCCGCGAGGGCGTCATGCTCCGGCACATCGAGGACGGCCCGTCCTGGTGGGCGGGGGTCGGCGGCCTGGCCGACGGGGCCCCCGGCCCCCCGGAGCCGGTGCCGCTGCGCGTCGCGCGACACTGAAGGGCCCCGAAGACGCCCGACCCGAGGAGCAGGCCATGTCCGACGACCGTGAACCGCCCGAGACCGCGCTCGAGGCGGTCCTGCGGGAGATAGAGGACGCCGAGGCCCGCGCCGACGAGTTCGACCACCTCGAAGACCACCCTGAGGACCATGCCGAAAACCACCCTGAAGCTCTGACAACAAGCGAAATGCGGAAATTTCACTGGGACGAGTGAACTAGATCTTGCGCCCGGCCGAGCAGGGATGCCGGGTGCCCCGACGGGGTAGCTACCGGCTCCGAAAGCGGTTCCCGAGAGCCGCCCGAGAGCCCCTGCCGAGGTGGAGCGGACATGACGCCACCGGCCGATCCCCACGCCCGTACTCGTGTCAGCGGTTCCTTCACCGTGGTGGAGCTGACGGGCGAGATAGACCTGGCGACGGCCGGGTTCGTCGCGGACCAGCTCGACGCGGTGACGGCCGCGGCGGCCGTCGACGTCCTGGTCGATCTGCGCGGAGTGGAGTTCTTCGACTGTTCGGGGCTGCGGGTGCTCTGCCGGGCCCAGGACCGGGCGGTGCGCGGGGGCGGCCGCCTGCGGGTCGTCTGCGACCAGCCGTCCCTGCACCGGCTGTTCCGCGCGACGGGCCTGCTGGGGCGCTTCCCCCCGCTCGCCTCGCTGCCCGACGGCGTCACGGACAGCCGTACGGAATGACCCCAGGGACCGGCGGGCGGCCCCACTCCGCCCGTCCGGCCCCTGGGTTACGAGATCACGGTCGTCCCGTGTCCAATGGCCCGCACTCCCCACGTCACGGGCCGGTCACGGCGTCCACGGGAGCCACGCGATCCCGGTCTCAGAAGGCGAAGAGGCTGCTCCCGGCAGCGTTCTTCACACATTCGTTGGCGAACGTACGCTCGTAGGCGACCCGCTTGCCCTGCCACACTCCGTCGACGGTGACGACGACCGGGGCGTACTGCTTGGTGCACAGGGCGTCGCCCGGGCCCGCGAGGGCGTCGAGATCACCGCCGGCGGCACGCAGCTCCGCACAGGCGAGCGCGGCCGCGGGGTGGGTGCCGGAGGGTCCCGGCGCACAGCTCAGGGTGACCGCACGGGCGGCACCCACCGTGGCGGCGCTCTCGCCGTGGCCCATGGTCAGCACCAGGGCGGACGGGGCGTAGAGCGAGGCGGGGGCGGCGGCCGGGGCGGCGAGCGCGGCCCCGGTCAGGGGTGCGCAGACGGTGGCGGCCGTAAGGCCGAGGGTCGCCGCCCAGCGCGCGGTGTTCCGCATTGTGTGCATCCTTCCGCTCGATTTCGAGGGTGTGCCGGCCGGCCCGATCGGAGCCGAACTCGGCGACCGCGAGTCTGCCGAGTCCGCCGCCGAAACTCACATCGACCCCACGCGTTTCAGTAACCTTGTGTATTGAATCAGTGGCGTGAAGTCACGGAATTCGAACGTTCCAACCCCGGAAGCAAGCGCTTCACGATCTCTTCCGTCGGCCAGATGGCTGGTTTCGATGGGTTCGTTAATCGGCCTGAAACATTCCGCTCCTGCTCTCTTTCCGCTCTCGGCTGACCCCTTCGCGACCCCTTGTGTTCATGGACCAGCGGAGTAATCGTCATTACATGATTACTTCAGAGCAGAGAGACAATCTGAGGGGCTGGTTCGCCGGGCGGCTGCCCGACGACCTGTTCGAGGAACTCGTCGAGGTCGTCGTGGACCGCGAGGAGATCACCGTGATCGGCCGGGTGCCCGCGCCGCGGCTCGCCGGGGACGCCCCGGCCGCCGAGCGGGAGGCCGCCGTCACGGCCCGGATCCAGGAGTTCCGGGAGCGCACCCGCGAGGCCCGGATGGCCGTGGCCCGGGACGCCGAGCACCGGTTCCGCCGCAAGGTGTCGTGGGGCGTGGTGTGCGACGGGGAGCGCGCCCTGTTCACGCATGTCGCGGCGCCGGTGATGACCCGGCTGCGGCAGCCCGAGCGGCAGGTCCTGGACACACTGATCGCCGCGGGCGTGGCACGCAGCCGCAGCGACGCGCTCGCCTGGTGCGTCCGGCTGGTGCAGCGGCACACCGACGACTGGCTCACCGAGCTGCGCGAATCCCTGGAGCATGTGCAGCGGGTCCGGGCCCAGGGGCCCGACACGGGGGAGGCGACCGACACCCAGGACGAGGCATCCACTCGGGACGATTCCTCCACTCGGGACCAGAAAGAAGGATGATCCGCCCACTGGCCGGGGTCCTGCCCCACCGCTTAGGTTCGGCAGACCCCGTCCCGGACGGCCTCCGCCCGCGCCGCCCACCCCGCGGCAGCGACGGCGTCCGGCTCCCCGCCGCGCCACCCCGCGCTCCGCCGTCGACCGCCCGCTGCTGGAGCCCCCGTGACCCCGCCGTCCCCCGAGACCTCCCCCACCGCGCCACCCTCCCTCACCGAGGTCGAGACCCACGGCGTGGACCGCATCCCCGACGCCGAGCGCTCGGCGAGTCCGTTCGACCTGTTCCGACTCGCCTTCGGCGGGGCGAACACCTTCTCCACCTGTGTCCTCGGCGCCTTCCCGATCCTCTTCGGCCTCTCCTTCTGGCAGGGTCTCGCCGCCACCCTCCTGGGCGTGGTCGCGGGCGCGCTGATCCTGTGCCCGATGGCGGTGTTCGGCCCGGTCAACGGCACCAACAACGCGGTGTCCTCCTCCGCGCACCTCGGGGTGCACGGCCGGGTGGTCGGTTCCTTCCTGTCCCTGCTGACCGCGATCGCCTTCTTCTCCATCTCGGTGTGGAGCTCGGGCGACGCGCTGGTCGGCGGCGCCCACCGGCTCTTCGGCCTCTCCCGGAGCGACGTCACCTACGGGGTGGCGTACGCGCTGTTCGCGGGGCTGGTCCTCGCGGTGTGCGTGTACGGCTTCCGGTTCATGCTGTTCGTCAACAAGGTCGCGGTGACCTCGGCGACCGTGCTGTTCCTGCTCGGCGCGATCGCCTTCGCCGGTGACTTCGACGCCTCGTACGCGGGCGTCTTCACGGACTCCGCCGACGCGGCGACGCAGTCCCTGTTCTGGCCCTCCTTCATCGGCGCGGCGCTGATCGTGCTGTCCAACCCGGTGTCGTTCGGCGCGTTCCTGGGCGACTGGTCGCGCTACATCCCGGCGTCCACCCCGCGCCGCCGGGTGATCGGCGCAGCGTTCCTCTCCCAGCTCGCGACGCTGCTGCCGTTCGTCTTCGGCCTCGCGACCGCGAGCATCATCGCCGCCAAGGCCCCGGAGTACGTCGACCCGGCCGCCCCCGACTTCGTGGGCGGGCTGCTGGCGATCTCGCCGAGCTGGTTCTTCCTGCCGGTGTGCCTGCTGGCGCTGATCGGCGGTATGTCCACCGGCACGACCTCGCTCTACGGCACCGGGCTGGACTTCTCCTCGGTGTTCCCGCGCCTGTCGCGGGTGCAGGCGACCGTGCTGGTCGGTGTGCTGTCGATCGCGTTCATCTTCATCGGCCGGTTCGGTCTGGACCTCGTGCAGTCCATCTCCACCTTCGCCACCATGATCATCACCTGTACGACGCCGTGGATGGTCGTGATGATGCTGGGCTTCTACACCCGGCGCGGCTGGTACGACCCGGACGCCCTCCAGGTCTTCAACCGCCGTCAGCGCGGCGGCCGGTACTGGTTCGCGCACGGCTGGAACTGGCGCGGCATGACCGCCTGGTGGGTGTCGGCCGTGCTCGGCGTCCTCTTCACCGACATCCCGGGCCAGTTCGTCGGCCCGCTGGGCGATCTGGCGAACGGCATCGACATCAGCCTGCCGCTGTCGCTGGCCGTCGCCGCCGTCCTCTACCTGGCCCTGCTGCGGCTGTTCCCCGAGCCCAGGGCGGTGTACGGCCCCGAGGGCCCGCGCCTCGCCCGGACCGTGGACGTGCCCGTCCCGCCGATCACCGGGCCGGGCGCGTCGGTCGAGGCAGGGGCGTTGTCAGACCCTGCCTCTACCGTGGGGGCATGACTCATTTCGTGCTCGTGGCGGGTGCTTTTCTGGGTGGATGGGCCTGGGACGAGGTGGCGGCGGAGCTGCGCGCCGCGGGGGACGAGGCCCATCCCCTGACGCTGTCCGGGCTCGCCGAGCGGTCCGCGGAACCCGCGGGGCTCCAGACGCATGTGCGGGACGTCGTGGCCGAGGTGGAGCGCCTCGGCCTGCGGGACGTGGTGCTGGTCGGGCACAGCTACTCGGGGATCCCGGTGGGCCAGGCGGCCGAGCGGATCGGCGACCGGCTCGGCAGGGTGGTGTACGTGGACGCGAGCGTGCCCTTCGACGGGGAGTCCTTCCTGGCGAGCTGGCCGAGCGACCACATCCGCGCGTCGATCGAGGCGAACGGCGGCAGCTGGCTCCCGCTCGACGCCGACGACTACGCCGGCCAGGACCTGACCGACGAGCAGATCGCCGGGATACTCGCCAGGGCCACCGCCCACCCCGGCGCCACCCTCACCGAGGGCGCGGAGCTCAAGGGCTCCGCGGGCGATCTCCCCTCGACGTACATCAAGTGCCTGCTCGACGGGGACACCCCGCCGCCGGCCGTGACGGAACTCCTCGAGGCCGAGCACTGGGAGCTGGTGGAGATGAACACCGGCCACTGGCCGATGTTCTCGCGCCCGGCCGAACTGGCCCGGATCCTGCACGAGTCGGCCGCCGGACGCTAGCCCTCCTCCCTCCTCCCTGTTCTCCCTACCCGCCGGTATCGTCGCCGTGCACGCGGGCTCGACGGCGAGAGGCGGTAGGGGCGGATGGCGAAGCACTGGGCGGACTTCCAGTACGAGATCTATCTGAACGGGATGACGGGCCAGGTCCCCCGGCTGCCCACCGATCTGACCCGGCTGGAGGAGCTGACCGAGCGGCGGCTCGGGCCGGGTCCGGTCGGATATGTGGCGGGCAGCGCGGGGGACGGCGGCACGGCGCGGGCCAACCGGGCCGCGCTGGAGCGGCGCCGGATCGTGCCGCGCATGCTGCGGGACGTCCATGAGCGGGATCTGTCGGTCGAGGTGCTGGGCCGGGCCCTGCCCGCGCCACTGGCCCTCGCACCGGTCGGCGTGCTGTCGATCATGCACCCGGAGGCGGAGACCGCGGCGGCCCGGGCGGCGGCCGCGCAGGGAGTGCCGTACATCCTGTCGTCGGCCTCCAGCACCCCAATGGAGCGGATCGCCGAGGCGATGGGGGACGCCGAGCGCTGGTTCCAGCTCTACTGGTCCAAGGACCGCGAGGTGACCCGGAGTTTCCTGGACCGGGCGAGGGCGGGCGGCTTCACCGTGCTCGTGGTCACCCTCGACACCCCGCTGCTGGCCTGGCGTCCGCGCGACCTGGACCAGGCGTATCTGCCCTTCCTGCACGGCGTAGGCACCGCCAACTACTTCACGGACCCCGCCTTCCAGGCGGGCCTGGCCAAACCGGCGGCGGAGGATCCGAATGCCGCCGTGCTGCATTTCATCGGTCTGTTCGCGGACCCCGGCAAGACCTGGCCGGACCTGGCCTTCCTGCGCGAGCACTGGGACGGCCCGATCGTCCTCAAGGGCATCCTGCACCCGGACGACGCCCGGCTCGCCGCGGACGCCGGGATGGACGGCGTGGTGGTCTCCAACCACGGCGGCCGCCAGGTGGCGGGCTCGATCGGCGCCGCCGACGCGCTGCCCCGGGTCGCACGGGCGGTCGGGGACCGGCTGACCGTGCTGTTCGACAGCGGGATCCGCACCGGCGACGACGTCTTCAAGGCCCTCGCCCTGGGCGCGGAGGCGGTCCTGCTGGGCCGCCCGTACGTCTACGGCCTCGGCCTGGACGGACAGCCCGGCGTCGAGCACGTCATCCGCTGTCTGCTCGCCGAGTTCGACCTCACGCTGGCCCTGTCGGGCCACGCCACACCGGCGACCGTGGGCCCGGGTGATCTGGCCGAGGACGAGGGCTAGTGCCGCGGCAGGCAACGTCTGCCCGTCAAGGAGCGGCGTCCGGTGCGTACTCTCGGCGTGCCGGCCGGAAGCCCTCGTACCGGACGTACTTGGGCTTTCGGCCGGTGCGGCGAGAGGGCGTGCCGGGCGTCGCGACGGGGCGAACGTTGCCTGCCGCGGCACTGGCGCCCGGGAGCGCCCCTCAGGCCGTCGTGCCCTCCTCCAGGCCCACCGGCTGGGCCGACGGTGGGGCGTCCGTGCCGGTGACGGCGAGGGAGCCGGGCGTGGCGGCGGCCGTGTCGGGGAGCCAGCGCTGGGTGTCGGAGCGGTCGCGGACCTTGACCACCACATCGGCGCCCGCCTCCGTGCCGGCGCTGGTCAGCGCGAGGGAGTCGTCCCAGCGCGGCAGCAACTCGCCCTGGACGGTGAAGTCGTAGCGGACGTCGTCCGCCCGGGCCTCCCCCGCGTCCACGCAGTCGCCGAGGATGACCACACCGGCGTCGGCGTGGGAGTCCACGCACAGGTCGGGCTGGGCCGCGCTGCGCAGCTGGCCGTCCTCGGCGTACGACCACTGCTGGGTGTTTCCGGTGCCGCACGCGGCGAGTTCGAGGGCGGCGCCGGCCTCGGCGTCGCCCCGGATGTCCAGGCAGAGGTCGGCGCCGGCCTCGCGCAGCCTGGTCCGCTGGGGCGCGGTGGGGAGCTGGACGGTGCCCTGGGTGGTCGGGGAGGCGCCGGCGGCCGGGGTGTCGGTGCCCGGGACGACACCGCTGGTGGAGGCGGCCGGGTCGGCGCTGCCGTCGTCCATCCACATGCCGGCGGCCAGCAGGCTGGTCAGCAGCCCGGCGGAGGCGAGTCCCACTCCGGTGAACAGGGCACGCGGGGAGCGCGCCTGGCCGGCGGCGCGACGGCGCGGCGAGGGGATGCGGGAGAGCAGGGTGCCGCCGCGCGGCCGGCCGCCCCGGTGCCGGGCGGAGCCCCGCAGCCGTACGGGCTGCTGGGCGCGGCCCGGGCGGGAGTCGTGGTAGCGGCGGGCGCCCCAGCCGAGGACGGCCTCGGCGAGCAGCACACCGAGCGCGTTCTCGAAGTGCCCGAGCTGCTCGGCCGCGGCCCGGCAGTAGCGGCACTCGTCGAGGTGCCTGCGGACGTCCGGCAGCAGTTCGCCGCCGCGCCGGATGGGCACGTCGAGGAGGCGGTTGTAGAAGCGGCACTCCTTGCTCGGGGCGAGTTCCCGGTGGGCGCGGACCAGGCCCTCGCGGAGCTTGTCCCGGGCCTGTTCGTAGGCGCCGGTGACCATCTCGGTGTCCATGCCCAGCAGTCCGGCGGCCACCGGGATCGACTCGGCCTCGACCTCGACGTGCCACAGGATGCAGCGGGCGATCGCGGGCAGGCTCTGGAAGGAGCGTTCGGCGAGCACCCGGTTGTCCGGGGTCATGGACTTCGCGGCGCGCATGCCCCGGGCCCCGGCGGGCTTCGTCAGCACGGGCAGCACGCCGGAGATGTGCTCGTCGGCGGCCCAGAGCCGGGCCATGTCCCGTACGGTCACCAGCAGTCGGGGCCGCAGCGCGGTGCCGGGCTCGCCCAGCTTCAGCCGGTCGAAGACCTGGTGGACGGCGGCCGCGGTGAGCATGTTCGAGACGTTCCCGGAGGACGCGAGGCAGATCACCGCGTACTCGTGGACCGGCCGCCAGTGCCGGGCGATCAGCACCGCCGTGGACTGGGCGACCTCGCTGTCCGTGCCGCCGCGGATCCCTGCGGCGAGGGACTCGTCGGATTCTCCGGGGCCACCGCCGGGCGGCGGGTAGGGAGGGCGAGGCGGCTGGGCGGTCGGCACTGAGCGGTTCCTTTGGTACGTACCTGATGGCGCGACGGGGAGCGTGTGTCCGCCCCACAGGCGTCACACAGGGACCCGGCCGTCACCCCCCGCTCGGAAGGTTCACCTTTGCACAACTAAGTCGCGCACAACAAGGCGTGAGGACATCCGGCCCCTTGTTGAAAGGAAGTCGACAAGGAGGGCGGACGAATGCCCCGCGGCACGCCTTTCGTCCGTTCTTGCGCCCCGTGTGAAACGGACGCACGCGCAGGGGTGCCGCGCACCTTCCCGAGGGGTGCGGCGCGTAGTGGACTGGGACCCGGCCACTTCCTCGGAGGCCCCGCGCAGGACGGCGGCTCTCCTGCGCGCCACGGCCGCCGGCCCTGTTCCTCCCGCCCTGGGCCGGCGGCCCACAAGCCTGCGGTGCGGCTATATCTGCCAGGACCGCAGCCGGTCCGCCGCCCCGTACACATCGGTCTTGCCGTCGATCAGGTCACGGGCGAGGTCGACGAGCGCGCCGTAGGGCGGGTCGATGCCGACGCCGCTGACGAACATGTAGGCCACCGCGGTCGCGCAGGCGAACCGGGCGTTGGCCGACGGCAGGGGCTTGAGCAGGGTGAGGGTGTGCAGCAGGGCGGCGGCCCGCCAGGCCGGGTCGGAGTCGACGCCGAGCCGGGGCGGATCCACCCGGTGCCGGGCGACGGCCGCGACCAGGGCGGAGAAGTCGTTGACGGTGGGCTGGTCCGGCAGGACCTCTTCGTGCCGCTGGAGCAGCCAGGGCACATCGATGTGGATGACGGGTGTCATCGGTCAGGCGACCCGCCCCTCGCCCTTGACGGCGGGTTCGTCGTCCGGGAACGCGGCCGCGAACTCGTCGGCGTGGGCGGAGAAGAAGCGACGGAACGCCTCCGCGCCCTCCTGGAGCGCCCGGTGCCGTGCGATGTCGGCGGCGGCCGCCTCCCGCACGAGTGCCTTCATGGACGTACCGCGTTCCTTGGCGATCTGCCGCAGGTCCTCCAGCTCGCGATCGCTGAACTCCACATTGAGGGCTGGCATGCCCTCACGGTACCGCCCGGGTACTTACTCGTAAATATCCCCAGGTCAAGCGAGTGTCCGGGCGGTACCGAGCGGAGTGCCTAGCCCTGGTCCGCCACGAAGGAGGCCAGCCGGGCCAGGGCCGCGTTCCAGTTGATCGCGGTCTCGTTCGTGGACCAGGACTGGATGTCGTCGATGTAGCAGAACTGGCCGACGCAGCCCTGGAGTTTGCTCTGGGCGTAGGGGTCCTGGATGCTCGAGTTCGCGCCGCCCGCGAGGGTGCCCCTCGGCGGCTCCGGGAGGTTCGGGTCGAGCTGGTGGGCGTACCAGCGGCTGTGCTGGTGGTGGGAGGCGACCTCGCCGTAGCCGGTGACGTACGACAGGTTCAGCGCGTTGCGGCCGAGGACGTAGTCCATGCTCTCGACGGCCCCGTCGCGGTACTTCGAGGCGCCGGTGAGGTCGTAGGCGGTGGCGATGACGACCGCGTTGTTCAGCACCTGGTGGCTGGAGCCCCAGTCGTAGCGGTTGCCGTCGGGGGCGTAGGGCATGCCGTACGGCTGTGCGGCGAGCGTGGCCAGGTAGGTGTCGGCGCCCCGCACCACCGACCTGCGGACCTTGTCGCGGCCGGGCAGCCGGTTGGGCACGAGCGCGAGGTCGAGGCGGCCGGCGGCGGCCGTGCGGGCCCAGTCGAAGCCGTTGGGGACGAAGATGTCGGCGGTGTGCGCCGGGGAGCCGAGGACGTGGTCGGCGAACCGCTGCTCGCCGGTGGTGAGGTACAGCTCGGCGGCCGCCCAGTAGAACTCGTCGGTCGCGTCGCTGTCGTCGTAGGTGCCGCCGCCGTTGCCGTCGGCGGGACTGGCGTGGACGTCGGGGTGGGCGAGGGCCGCGGCCCAGGCCTTGCGGGCCGCCGTGAGGGCCTTCGCCGCGAACTCCTTGTCGTAGGGCCGGTAGAGGCGGGCCGCCTGGGCGGCCGTGGCGGCGAGGTTGAGGGTGGCCGTGGTGGTCGGCGGGTGCAGTTCGCGCTTCTGCGGGTCGGCGCCCGGCAGCAGGGGCAGGCCGGTCCACTGCTCGTCGTGGACCTTGTGATGGGCCATGCCGGCGAGGGGCTGTCCGTCCGGTACCTGCATCTTCAGCAGGAACTCCAGTTCCCAGCGGGCCTCGTCGAGGACGTCCGGCACCTTGTTGCCGCTCTCGGGGAGGGCGAGGGTGCCGTCGCCCAGCGTCGAGGGCCGGCCGGTGCGGGCGTGCAGGGAGCGCTCGTAGGTGCTGAGCAGCTCCCAGGTGGCTATGCCGCCGTTGACGACGTACTTGCCGTGGTCGCCGGCGTCGTACCAGCCGCCGCTGACGTCGAGGCGGTAGTCGCACACTCCCGGCTGGCAGGGGACGCTCGTGTCGCCCTGGTTGGGCGCGACGCCTGCGTGGCCGGCCGCCCTGCCGTAGCCGGGGCGCAGGTCGTCGCGGATCGCGATGCCGCTGCGCTGGGTGTAGTAGTACTTCACCGCGTCGAGCCGCAGCTGCTGGTAGGCGGCCGTGCCGATGTCGAAGGGGCGGCTGGTCTCGCCGTCGGCGACCAGCGTGAGGCCCGTGCCGCGCCCCCGGTAGGCGCCGAAGTCGATGGAGTGGACGCGCTGCCCGGAGGAGACGTCGAGGCCGCGTGGCACGGTCCAGCCGTGGGCGAGCGTCGCTCCGGCGGCGTTCTTCAGCCGCCAGGGCAGCTTCCCGGTCGCGTCGGTGACGAGCGTGGCGTTCTTCGGCCCGGCGGGCAGATAGGCGACCTGGTTGACGCGCACCCGCGGCCCGGTGTCGGGCTCGTAGACCTCCGGGGGCACCCCGCCCAGCAGCGACACGTCGTCCAGGCAGAACCGCCACGGATCGGCGCTGCCCCCGACCTGGAAGGCGACCTGCCCGTCGGTGGAGTCCACCGGCGAGGTGAAGGTGTACGTGTAGGAGTCGCCCGACGCGCTCAGCACCGGCGTCGCCTCGTACCAGGTGTCGTACGGGGCGACACCGAGCCCCACGATCGCCCGCACCACATGCCCCTCGGGCACCCCGGAGGCGGCGAAGGAGAAGCGGTACGAGGACCCCTTGACCAGGGTGATCGCGTTCTGGCCGAGCGCGGAGTCCCAGCGGTTGGCGGTGCCGCCGGGGACGTCCGCGCAGAGGCGGCCGTCGGACAGGCCGGCGGTGACGTTGCTGGTCCACCAGGGGTCGGCGGTGGTGTCGAAGCCGCCGTTCCTGACCTGCTCGACCTCGTCGGCACCGGCCTGCTGCACGGGCAGCGCGGTGAGCGCGGCGCCCAGCAGGGCCGCGAGGGACAGCAGGGCGGTTCTGCGTCGTGTCACGTCCGGCTCCTCGGTCAGCGTCATGGGAGCGCTCCCAAACAGGCGCAGGGATATGCTTGTCCCAGTCATGACACCGCGTCAACGGTCCGGACGGGAACGGACGGCCCGCCCCCGCCCCGGACCATGAACCCGGTTACGCCTCCCACTTGCTGATCCGCACCGCCCCTCCGACCGTGCCGGGCGCGGCGCTGGTGAACGTCAGCCGCACCCGGGAGCCGCGCACCGCGTCGAAGGTGACGACGGTCGGGGCGTCGGAGTCCGTGGCCCACTCCACGGCCGCCCCGGTGACCGGCGTGTACGACCGCCCGTCCGCCACCGCGACCTCGATCGTCGCGGGCAGGCTGTGCGTGGCGTCCACGGTGAAGGAGACCGCCACCCGGTCGAGGTCCCGGGTGCGCCCCCAGTCCACCGAGACCCAGTCGGCCGGCCGGGCCCCGCTGAAGGCGGGCAGCAGCGCGGTGGCCGCCTTGGTGAAGGCGTTGGACCAGCCCGTGGCCGGGTTCCCGTCCAGCATCGCGGCGGGCAGGGTGTCCGGCCGGCCGGAGTAACTGGCGTCCGCGTGAGGGTAGTTCACCGGATCGGGATAGGCGGGCGCGAACGCGACGGCGGGCGTGGCGGCCACCCGGCGGGCCCGGGTGGCGCGCACGGTGGCGGTGCCCTCGCGCAGCCCCTCCACGCGCGCGGTCACCTTCAGGGGGCCCGCCTCGGTTCCGGCGCGCACGATCGCGAGCGCCTTGCCGTGGAAGGCGGTCCGGGTGCTCGCATGGTACGGCTCGGCGCTCTCCTGGCGGCCGTTGTCGAGCCCGGCGAGCGAACCGCCGCTCACGGCGAAGGAGATGAGGTGCTCGGCGTCCGGGACGAGAACCCCGTGGGCGTCGACGACGTCGGCGGTGACGAAGAGGAGGGAACGCCCGTCCGCCGGGAGGGAGGTGCGGTCGGGGGTGAGCCGTACGGCGTGCGGGGCGCCGGCCGTGCGCAGGACGTCGGTGGCCACGACCTTGCCGCCGCGCCGGGCCACCGCCTTCAACACCCCTGGTTCATAGGCGACTTTCCAGGTCAGATGCAGTGTGCCCGCGCTGCCGTTCGGGCTGGTGTAACTGCCCGGCCAGGGGCCGGTGGTGAAGGTCTTGTCGTCGCCGGTGGCCTCGGTGGTCTCCAGGTAGGTACGGCCGTCCACGGTCGTCTTGGTGTCGAACGTCCGCACGCCCAGCGACCGTCCGTCGAGATACAGCTCGACGGTGTCGACGTTGGCGTACGCCCACACCTCGACGGTGTCGCCGGGCTCGTGGTTCCAGGTGGCCGGCAGCAGATGGACCATCGGCTCGTCCGTCCACTGGCTGCGGAACAGGTGGTACATGTCCTTGGGGAAGCCGGCCGTGTCGACCGCGCCGAAGAAGGAGGCCTTCACCGGGAAGACGTTGTACGGGGTCGGCTCGCCGATGTAGTCGATGCCGGACCACAGGAACTGCCCGGCGAACCACTTCCGGTCCCGGTCCTTCTTGTGGCCGTACTCGCCGCTCATCGTCCAGGAGGCGAGGTTGTTGTCGTAGGACGAGGTGGCCCGCCTGCCGGGGGTGTGGTTCTCGCCGGTGTTCAGGTGCTCCGGTTCCTGGTACGCCCCTCGGGTGGAGGTCTCCGAGGAGGACTCGGACTCGAAGAGGAACAGGTGCGGGTAGGTGGCGTGCAGCACGTCCACGCTCTTCGCGGTGTTGTAGTTGAGGCCGAGGCCGTCGAGCTTGGCCAGCATCAGATCGGCGGCGGAGCCCTTGGCGGGCGGGGTGCGGTACTTGTCGGAGCCGATGACCAGCGGGCGGGTGTCGTCGGCCGCCCTGATCGCGGCGATGATCCGGTCGGCCATGGCGAGGCCGGCGGTGGAGGTGGAGTCGGTGATCTCGTTGCCGATGGACCAGAGCACCACGGCGGGCGAGTTGCGGGCGGCGAGGACCATCTCACCGGCGTCCCTCTCGCACCACTCGTCGAAGAACCGGCCGTAGTCGTAGCGGGTCTTGCCGGTCCGCCAGCAGTCGAAGGCCTCCACCATCATCACGATGCCCAGCTCCTCGCAGACCTCGATCATCTCGGGCGAGGGCGGGTTGTGGGAGGTGCGGAAGGCGTTGACCCCCATCGATCGCATGATCGTCATCTGGCGGCGGATCGCGTCCTTGCTGACCGCCGCGCCGAGGGCGCCCAGGTCGTGGTGGAGGTCCACCCCCTTGATCTTGGAGTGTCTGCCGTTGAGGAAGAAGCCCTCGTCCGGGTCGAAGCGGACGGTGCGGATCCCGAAGGGGGTGCGGAAGGTGTCGGTGATCCGGCCGGAGACCCTGAGCTCGGTCTCCAGGGTGTAGCGGTGGGGCGCCGTGAAGTCCCACAGGCGCGGGCGGTCCACGGTGAGCCGGTGGGTCTCGGTGGCCCGCTCGCCCACGGTGACCGTGGAGGCCGTACGGGTGACGGTACGGCCGTCCGGCGCGACGATCCGGGAGACGACCTCCACCTCCGCGTCCGCCCCGGAGACGTTCTCGACGGCGGTCGCCACCTGGACGAGGGCACGCTCGGCGGTGACCTCGGGGGTCGTGACGTACGTGCCACGGCGGGCGACGTGCACCGGTTCCGTGACGACCAGGCGGGCCTCGCGGTAGATCCCGCTGCCGGAGTACCAGCGGCTGCTGGGGAGACGGTTCTGCACCTTGACCGCGATCACGTTCGCGGTGGTGCCGTCGGTGTGCAGCAGCCCGGTGAGATCGAAGGCGAAGCCGGTGTAGCCGTAGGGGTGGCGGCCGACCTCGGTGCCGTTGCAATAGACGTACGCGTCCATGTAGACGCCGTCGAACTCGACCGAGATCCGCCTGCCCGCGTGGGCGGGCGACAGCGTGAAGCCGAGGCGGTACCAGCCGAGACCGCCCGGGAAGAAGCCGGTGCCGCTGGTGGTGCCGTGCTCGGTGGTGGGGGCCTGCTCGATGCTCCAGTCGTGCGGGACCGCGACCTCGCGCCAGGCCGAGTCGTCGTAGCCGGGGGTGGCGGCGTCCGCGTACGCGCCGGTCGGGTCGGTGATCCCGCCCGGATCGACCAGGGCGAAGCGCCAGCCGTCGCGCAGGGCGACCGTGTGGCGGCCGGCGGTGTGCCCGGCCGCCGAAGTCGCCTCGGCCGGGCCGGCGAGGAGCGCTCCGGCGGCCGGGGCGGCCGCGGAGGCGATCAAGACGGATCTGCGAGTCACTGTCACTGGCGGCTCTCCCTCTCAGGACCCAGAAGTACTCACAACTGATCTGACAACTGATCGTGACCAAACAGAATCTGACGACGAGCCCCTCCTGCCCGTCAAGAGGCCGGGGGCGTCTTGAAGCCCCAGGGGTGACAGCTGCATCCGGCAGGGCACTTCGGCCGGAATTGCCCCTTGACCTCGGCCGGAGAGGGGCCGCCCGGCCGCCCGAGGGGGTTCCCGTCCGCGCACGGGCGGGACGGACTAGGCTGGAACGGATGTGGCGCGCCTGTTCACTGTGAGTGTCCGCGATGGAGTGGCGACGATGAGCCCGGAGTATCCGTTCGACGAGGCCGCGACGGCCCGGGTGGTCGTCGACGACACCGGCACGGTCGTCGGCTGGAACGAGGGTGCCCGCACCCTGCTGGGCTGGGCGTCGCCCGAGGTGGTGGGCCGGCCCGCCGGCGAGCTGCTCGCGGAGGGAAGGCCCCCGGCGCCCACCGGCCCCCGCTGGGACGGCACGCTGGCCCTGCGCCACCGCGACGGCCGCACCCTCCGGGTGTGGCTGCTCGCCCACCACCGCCCGGCCCTCCCCGACACCCCGGGCACCTGGCTCGTCGTGACCCCGCTCACCGCGCTCTCCCCGGACGGCCCCGGCGCCTCCGAGGACCCCCTGGACACGGCCGCGCTGGCCCAGGCGCCGTGTGCCGTCGCCGTCTACGACGAGCGGCTGCGGCTGGCCCGGGTCAACGACGCGATGGCCGCGGCGATCGGTCTGCCGGAGGAACGCATCAGGGGGCTGCGGCTCTCCGAGATCGGCGGCCGGCCGCAGAGCGCCGAGCTGGAGACGCACATGATCCGGGTGCTCGCCAACGGACGGGCCGAGGACATCCAGATCTACACCCGCACCGGCGGCGAGGAGCGGGCGCACGCCTGGCTGGCCCGGTTCAAGCCGGTCACCGACGCCCTGGGCCGGGTGCGCGGCGTGTGCCTCGCCGCGCACGACTTCACCGAGAACTACCTCGCCCGCGAGCGGCTGCGGCTGGTCAACGAGGCCAGCGTGCGCATCGGCAGCACCCTCGACGTCACCCGGACGGCTCAGGAGCTGGCCGAGGTGTGCGTGCCCGCGCTCGCCGACTTCGTCAGCGTCGATCTCCTGGACCCCCAGGACGGCGGGGATCCGCCCGCCCGGCTCGTCGCCCCGCTGGAGCTGCGCCGCGCCGCGCACGACTCCGTCAACCCCGGCAACCCGATGGCCGTGGCCAAGCCCGGGGACGTCCTGCGCTATCCGGCCGGCTCGCCGCAGGCCGACTCGCTGATCGCGGGCCGCACCATCGTCGCCTCCGTGGACGAGCTGAACGCCTGGCTGGCCTGGGACACCCTGCGCGGCGAGCGGGTGCGCGAGTTCGGCATCCACTCCACGATGTCGGTGCCGATCCGGGCCCGGGGCGCGACCCTGGGCGTCGCGGTCCTCACCCGCTACCAGCGGCCGGACCCCTTCACCCCGGACGATGTGCTGCTCGCCGAGGAGATCACCGCACGGGCGGCCGTCTGCATCGACAACGCCCGCCGGTTCTCCCGCGAGCGCGACACGGCCCTCGCCCTCCAGCGCAGCCTGCTCCCGCGGTCCCTGCCCAAGACGGTCGCCGTCGACGCCGCCTCCCGCTATCTCCCGGCCGCGCGCGCCGGGGTGGGCGGCGACTGGTTCGACGTGATCCCGCTGTCGGGCATGCGGGTCGCCATGGTCGTCGGGGACGTGGTCGGCCAGGGCATCCAGGCCTCGGCGACCATGGGCCGGCTGCGGACCGCCGTGCGCACCCTCGCCGACATCGACCTCGCCCCCGACGAACTGCTCACCCACCTCGACGATCTCGTCGTACGGCTGTCCGAGGAGGCCGGCGGCGAGGGCAGCCCCGGCGAGGTCGGCGCGAGCTGCCTGTACGCGGTGTACGACCCGGTGTCCCGGCGGTGCGCGCTGGCGCGGGCCGGACACCCCTCGCCGCTGCTGCTGCGGCCGGGCGGCGCGCCGCACCGGATCGATCTGCCCGCCGGGCCCGCGCTGGGCGTCGGGGGGCTGCCGTTCGAGTCGGCCGAGCTGGAGCTCACCGAGGGCAGTGTGCTGGCGTTCTACACGGACGGGCTGCTCGCGTCCGGCGAGCGGGACGCGGAGGCCGGTCACCGGCTGCTCAGCGAGGCCCTCGCCGCGTACTCGGACTCACTGGACGAGACGTGCGACCGGGTGCTGCACGCCCTGCTGCCGGCCGGGGGCGTCGCCGACGACGTGGCGCTGCTGCTGGCGCGCACCCGGGGGCTGCCCGCGGCCCAGGTCTCGACCTGGGACATCCCCGCCGATCCGGCGCTGGTCGCGCCGATCCGCAAGCAGGTCGTCGACCAGCTCGCGCGCTGGGAGATGAGTGAGGCGTCGTTCACGGCCGAGCTGGTGGTGAGCGAACTGGTCACCAACGCGATCCGGTACGGGGCGCATCCGATACGGCTGCGGCTGATCCACGACGCGACGACGTTGATCTGTGAGGTGTCCGACACCAGCCACACCGCGCCGCATCTGCGGCGGGCGAAGACGTGGGACGAGGGCGGGCGGGGATTGTTGCTGGTCGCGCAGCTCACGCAGCGGTGGGGCAGCCGGCACACGACGGAGGGGAAGACGATCTGGGCGGAGCTGGGGCTCTTCGACGAGGAGTAGGGCATTCGTGGTGGTGGGTTAGGTTGTAGGGCGGCTGCGGGTCGTCCCGGGCTGGTCGCGCCTACGCGGCGGAGCCGCAGAACAAGTGCAGCCCCGCGCCCCTGAGTGGGGAGCAGCCGAGCCCTGAACCACCATCTGCACCCGCTCCGGAGATCCCCCCTGAACGCCCCGCTCGCCGAAACGCTGTCCGTCTGCCTGCTCATCGCCTCGCTCGCGTGGGCCGTTCTGCGGCCTGCCGGGCGGTCGGAGGCGTTCGTCGCCGTTCCGGCCGCTGTCGTGGCCGTGGCGCTGGGGGCGATCTCGCCGGCACATGCCCTGGCGGAGGCCGAGCGGCTGGGGCCCGTCGTCGGGTTCCTCGCGGCGGTGCTGGTGCTGGCGCACCTGTGTGATGTCGAGGGGCTGTTCACGGCGTGCGGGGCGTGGATGGCCCGGCGGGCGGCGGGGCGGCCCCGGCGGCTGCTGACCTCGGTGTTCGTGCTGGCCTCCGTCATCACGGCCGTGCTCAGTCTGGACGCGACGGTGGTGCTGCTGACGCCGGTGGTGTTCGCCACGGCGGCCCGGATGGGGGTGCGCTCGAAGCCGCACGTCTACGCCACGGCGCATCTGTCCAACACGGCCTCCCTGCTGCTGCCGGTGTCGAATCTGACGAACCTGCTGGCGTTCACCGCGAGCGGGCTGAGCTTCACCCGGTTCGCGGCGCTGATGGCGCTGCCGTGGCTGGTCGCCGTCAGCGTGGAGTACGCGGTCTTCCGGCGCTTCTTCGCCGACGACCTGCCCGAAGGACCGTCCGGTGCCGCGTCCGCCTCCGTGTCCGAGGCCGGTCCGGCGCCCGAGCTGCCGCTGTTCGCGCTGGTCACGGTGGGGTGCACGCTGGCCGGGTTCGTGGTGGCGTCGGCGCTCGGGATCGAACCGGCGTGGGCGGCGTTCGCGGGCGCGCTGGTGATGGCCGGACGGGCCCTGGCGCGGCGGCGGGTGACACCGGTGGCGGTGGTGCGGTCGGCGGCGCCGGGGTTCCTGGCGTTCGTGCTCGCGCTCGGGATCGTCGTCCGGGCGGTCGTCGACAACGGGCTCGCCGACGCGCTGCGGCACGCCCTGCCGAACGACTCGGGGCTGCTCGCGCTGCTGGGCGCGGCCGCGGTGGCCGCCGTGCTCGCCAACCTGATCAACAATCTGCCGGCGGTCCTGGTGCTGGTCCCGCTGGCGGCCCCGGCCGGGACCGGGGCCGTGCTCGCGGTGCTGCTCGGGGTGAACATCGGCCCCAACCTGACGTACGCCGGCTCGCTCGCGACCCTGCTGTGGCGGCGGGTGGTGCAGGAGCGGGCGGAGCACGTCGAGGTCGGGGAGTTCACCCGGCTGGGTCTGCTCACCGTGCCGGTCACGCTGGGCGCGGCGGTCGTGGCGCTGTGGGTGTCCCTCCAGCTGGTCTGAGCCCGCCGCCGCGCCGGTGGGTCAGTGGCGTCCGCCGCCGGAGTAGGAGCCGCCGTTTCCGGAGCCGTATCCGCCGTACCCGTTGCCGCCGTAGCCGTACCCCGAGCCGCCGTAGCCGTACCCCGAGCCGCCGTCCTGGCCGCCCCAGGTGCAGTAGTACCAGGAGGAGTACGAGCAGGAGGTGCCCGAGGTGGAGCTGCCGGAGGAGGAGGTGCCCGAGGAGCTCTTCGTCGTCGGGGTGGCCGAGGGGGCCGGGTCGGCCGACTTGGGCGTGGCCGCCTTGGGGGTCGCGGTCGGCGTCGGGCTCGCGGACCCGGCGTCGTCGTCGGCGCCCCAGTTGACGAACTCCATCTGCGGGTCGGGCTGCGAGGTGTCGATCACCCAGCGCTGGGAGGTGCCGTTCGCGCGGTTCTTCAGGACCAGGGCTCCCGAGCCGTCGGTGGCGGCGGGCGCGAGGGCCAGGTTCTGGTCGGAGCGCGGCACGAGCGTGCCCTGGAGGGTGAAGTCGTACCGGACGTTCTTCGCGGTCCCGGCGGAGGAGTCCGAGCACTCGCCGAGCCGCACGGAGTAGCCGAGGTGGGAGTCGAGGCACAGGTTCGGGTCGGCGGCGCTGCGCAGCAGACCGTCGGTCTCGTACGTCCACTGCTGGCCGGCGTCGGAGGAGCAGGTGGCCAGCTCGGTGTCGGCGCCCTTGGCCGCCTTGCCGCCGGCGATGCCGATGCACAGCCCGGAGGCGACGTTGTGCAGCCGGCCGCGCAGGGTGCCCTGGGTCTCCTGGTCGGCGATCCAGGACGGGCTGTCGGTGGCGGTGTCGGTGCCCGCGGAGGGGGTCTTGGTGCCCTCGCTCGCGGTCGGGCCGCTGCCGCCGTCGGAGCCCAGGGCGGCCCACACCACGAGCGGGAGGACGACCATGCCGCTGACGGTCAGGACGGCGGCGGTGAGGTTGCGGCGGCGGATCCGGCGGGCCGCCTTGCGGTCCGAGCGGCGGGACGCGGGACGGAGTGCGAGCTCGGTCCCGGAGCCGGAGCCGGGGCCGGGGCCGGGGCCGGCCGCCGGCCGGGGCGCCTCGGCCCCTCCCGGGGCTCCGGACGCGAGGGCCGACGCGTCGGCGGGCGTCCGCGGTGCGGCCGGTTCGCTGTCGAAGGCCTCACCGGTGGCGCCCGGGTGGCGCTCCCGCTCGGGCGCCGCCGCCCGTTCGCGTCCGTCCGCGGTGGCCCGGCCCTCCAGGTAGGCGCCGGCCGCCCAGCCGAGGATGCCCTCGGCCAGGGCGACGCCGAGGAGTCCCTCGAACTGGAGGAGCTGGTCGGCGGTGTGCGCACAGTGCCGGCACTGCTCGGTGTGGCCGCGCAGATCGGGGTCGACGTCCATGCCGCCGCGGCGGCAGGTGACGTCGAGCAGGCGGTGGTAGCGGTGGCACTCGTCGTCGGTGGCCTGCTCGCGGTGGACCTGGAGGACCTCCTCGCGCAGCCGCTCGCGGGAGCGGCGCAGTTCGACGTGGGCGCCCTCCTCGTCGAGACCGAGGAGTCCGGCCGGGATCGCGAGGGGTTCGGCCTCGGCCTCGCAATGCCAGAGCAGACAGCGGGCCGACTGGGGCAGCCGGTGGAAGGCGCGGGCGATCATGCGCCGGTTCGGCGGCGGGAGCAGCCGGGCGGCGACCGGGGTGCCGTCGGCGTCCTGGGCGCGCAGGGCGGGGTGGAGCAGGTCGCGGCGGCCGTCGGCGTCCCACTCGGCGGCGAGCCGGCGGACGGTGGCCAGCAGATGGGGGCGCCAGGCGGCGGTCGGGCCGTCCTGGTGCTGGGTCGCGCCGAACAGCCGGGTGAAGGCGGCGGTGGTGAGCATGCCGGCCGCGCGTTCGCCGTCGGTGCACAGCCGCGCGTAGGCGAAGGCCGCCTCCCAGTGCCGGTCCAGCAACTCACCGACGGGGTGGAGTGCGGGCGACTCCCCCGTCCATTGGTTCAGTTCCGCGCTCAGCTGTTCGTCCGTCGCGTCGAGGCGGCGAGCCGAAGGGGAATTCGACAGGCCTGCGTCATTCACGGCTGCATTCCTCCTGGAGGCATGTCCGGGGGGAGCGGGACATGCGGCAATAGGCAGGGTTCGACACCTGTGAGGTCAGCGGAGGAGCTGGCTCTTGTGAAGCGTGGGGGGTGTGACGGAACACAGGGGCCTCGCGCGCACAGGGGAGAAAACGTTGTCCGTGCGCCGACACGCCACACCTTCGCACAGCCGGACCAGGAGGAACAAGAGATCTCGCGGTTTCGTGCACAGTGTGCGGGGCCCAGGAATTGACGAAACGTCAATGCACTGTCTGAGTTAGGGAGGGTCCCGCTATCGGTGTCCCTTTTTGCCGTCGTTTTCAGGGGCCGTTTCCCGCGCCGTCCATTGTGGCGCGTATTCCGTCCCGGTACGCGCCGGGCGGACGGCCGTAACGGGCGCGGAACACACGCGTGAAGTGGAACGGGCTCACGAATCCGGAGGCCGCCGCGACCCGTTCCACGGGGAGGCCGGTGCCCTCCAGCAGCCGGGCCGCGTGCCGCAGCCGCGCCTCGCGCAGGGCCCGCATCGGGGACTGGCCGGTCTGCTCGGTGAAGAGGTGGGACAGCCGGGAGGGGGACAGCGCGACCAGGGCGGCGAGCGAGCCGACGGTGTGCGGGGCGCCGGGGTCGGCGGCGAGGAGTGCCTGGACGCGCCGGACGCGCTCGTCGAGGCCGGGCGGCGGGAGGGGCGCGCGGGCGGCGGCCGTGGTGAGCAGGACGGCCTCCTCCAGTGCGCACAGGGCGAGTTCGCGGGCGGTGGTGCCGTGCGCCACGGCGATGCCGGAGCCGTCCGGCGCCTCCTCGGCTCCCCCGGGCCCGCGGGCATCGGCGTACAGGCGCCGGAACGCGGCCTCGACGCGCGGGTGCAGGGCCTTCGGTACGGGGGCCACGGCGTACAGGCCGTCGTCGGTGCCGTACGGGCGCAGCCAGGGGGTCCAGGCGGGGCGGGCCTGGCAGTGCGCCCACCAGAACCGCCAGTGGGAGGCGCCGGGTTCGACCGCGTAGCCGTGCGGGACACCCGGTGCGAGGACGACCAGATCGCCGGCGCCGGCCCGGACCTCGCTCCCGCCCTGCCGCAGCAGGCCCCGCCCGGCGGTCGTCCAGGTGAAGAGCCAACTGTCCGATCCCCCGGGCCGGTCGACCCCGTACCCCGGGAGCTCGTCGAAGTGGGCCGCGACCACCAGACCGGGTGGCGGCGAGGGATCCCCTGGCCCGGCAGCGGCGGGCAGGTCGTCAGCAGGCATGGGCATCCTCCGGTGGGCCGGGTCCGCCCCACGATAGGGGGACCGATCAAGGAGGGCACACATGCTGCGGCAGTACGAGGAGGACGGCTTCACGGTCGTCCGGGGGCTGTTCGGACCCGACGAGGTGGAGCGCCTGCGCGCCGAGTTCACCGTGCTCCAGGCGGCGGGGCGGGCGGTGCCGGGGCACTTCGAGCCGCGCGCCGGGAACGATCCGCTGGACCGGTTTCCGAGGGTGATGAACCCGCACGAGATCAGCGCGCCCGCCCGGCGGGTGCTGCTGGACGCGCGGTTGCGGGAGGTGCTGGAGACACTGCTGGGCGAGGAGGTGCTGGCCGCGCAGAGCATGTTCTATTTCAAGCCGCCGGGGGCGCGGGGGCAGGCGCTGCACCAGGACAACTTCTATCTGCGGGTGGAGCCGGGCACCTGCGTCGCGGCCTGGCTGGCGTGCGACGAGATCGACCGGGGGAACGGGGGGCTGGAAGTCGTCCCGGGCACGCACCGGATGGAGGTGTTCTGTCCGGAGGAGGCGGACGCGGAGCTGTCGTTCGCGCGGGAGTATGTGCCGCCGCCGGCCGGGCTGGCGCCCGTGCCGGTGGACATGGCGCCGGGGGACGTCCTGTTCTTCAACGGGAGTCTGGTGCACGGGTCTCCGCCGAACCGGAGCGGGGATCGGTTCCGGCGGTCGTTCATCGGGCATTACGTGGGGCGGTCGGCGGAGCGGATCGGGCGGTATTACCGGACCATGTCCATGAGTGGGGCACGGGTGCCGTTGGAGGAGAGTGCGGGGGCGGGGCCTTGCGGGACGGAGTTCGCGTCGCCAAGGGGTGGGCATTGACCGTTGAGCGGGTGCGGGGTTGGTCGTGGCTGGTCGCGCAGTTCCCCGCGCCCCTTTCGGGGCGCTTTCAGTGACCGGCGATGGGATGGGGGCCGTAGGGGCGCTCCAGCTCTTCCCGTTCCTCTTCGGTCAGTCGGAATTCCACCGCCGCCACCGCGTCCTCGATGTGCCGGGGCTTCGAGGCGCCGATGATCGGGGCCGTGACCTGGGGCTGGTGGAGGAGCCAGGACAGGGCCACCTGGGCGCGGGGGACCTCGCGGGTGGCGGCGATGCGGGAGACCGCCTCGACGACGGTGTGGTCGCCCTCCAGATAGAGCGTGCCGCCGAAGGTGTCCGTGGTGCTGCGCCCGGTGGAGGTGCCCCAGTCGCGGGTGAGGCGGCCCCGGGCCAGGGGGCTCCAGGGCAGGACGCCCACGCCCTGGTCGGCGCAGAGCGGCAGCATCTCGCGCTCCTCCTCGCGGTAGAGGAGGTTGTAGTGGTTCTGCATGGAGACGAACTTGGTCCAGCCGTGCCGTTCGGCGGTGTACTGCATCTTGGAGAACTGCCAGGCGTACATCGAACTCGCCCCGATGTAGCGGACCTTGCCCGCCTTGACCACGTCGTGCAGCGCCTCCATGGTCTCCTCGACCGGGGTGTACGGGTCGTAGCGGTGGATCTGGTAGAGGTCGACGTGGTCGGCGCCGAGGCGGGTCAGGCTGTGGTCGAGTTCGGAGAGGATCGCCTTGCGGGAGAGTCCGCCGCCGTTGGGGCCCGGGCGCATCCGGCCGTGCACCTTCGTGGCGAGGACGATCTCGTCGCGGCGGGCGAAGTCGCGCAGCGCCCGGCCGACGATCTCCTCGCTGGTGCCGTCGGAGTAGACGTTCGCGGTGTCGAAGAAATTGATGCCGGCGTCCAGCGCCTGACGGATCAGCGGACGCGCGGCGTCCTCGTCGAGGGTCCACTCGTGCGCGCCCCGGTCGGGAAGGCCGTAGGTCATGCAGCCCAGACAGATCCGCGACACGTCCAGGCCCGTCGAACCGAGCTTCACGTACTGCATCGATGCTGCTCCTGACTCGGTGGGGAGTACACAGAGGGGAGCCTACGTCGGCGCGGCCCGCTCCCCCGGGTGACTCACTCCACCAGGTCCAGCGCCCCTTCCCAGCCGAACTCCCCGCCCCGGTGGGGAGGTCCGAAGCGGACGCCCATGCCACGCAGCCGTATGAGGCTGTCCTGGTAGGCGGGGTGGGCGGCGAGGCCGTCGGAGACACAGGCCAGGACGCCGACCGGGACGTCCTGGCCGGCGACCTCGCACAGGGTGCCGAGCGCGAGGGTGTCGGCGATGCCCGCCGCCCACTTGTTGATCGTGTTGAAGGTGGCCGGGGCGACCACGACCGCGTCCGGATCGGGGAAGGGCCGCGGGTCCCCCGGGCGCCGCCAGGCGGAGCGGACCGGCCGGCCGGTCTGCGCCTCGACGGCGGCCGTGTCGAAGAAGCCGTTCATGGCGTGCGGGGTGGCGATGACCCCGACCTGCCAGGACCGCTCCCGAGCGGCGGTGATCAGTCTGCCGACGCCGGAGGCGATGCCGGCGGCGCAGACGACGACGTACAGGAAGGGCGGCTTCTCGTCCGGTGCGGTCACCCGGGAAGCCTAGGCGAGCGGGAAGGTCAGCCCTCGTTCGGACGTGGGGCGCGGGCCGTGCAGGCGGCGGTCCCCCTCGTCGATCCGTACGTCGTTGATGCTGGCCTCCCGGCGGGTCATCAGGCCGCGCTCGTCGAACTCCCAGAGTTCGTTGCCGTACGAGCGCCACCACCGGCCGTCGGCGTCCCGCGACTCGTACTGGAAGCGGACGGCGATGCGGTTCCCGTCGAACGCCCACAGGTCCTTGCGCAGGGCGTACTCGCGCTCGCGGGCCCACTTGGCGGTCAGGAAGTCGACGATCGCGGCGCGGCCGGTGAGGAAGGTGTCGCGGTTGCGCCAGACGGAGTCCTCGGAGTAGGCGAGCGCGACGCGCTGCGGGTCGCGGGTGTTCCAGGCGTCCTCGGCGGCCTGGACCTTCTGCACGGCGGTCTCCCGGGTGAAGGGCGGATAGGGCGGACGGGGGTCGGACATGGGGGCCTCCTGGAGGCATGGCTGCGACGACCACTGGAGAACGAGCGTTCTCGGGTACGCTGCCAACGTAGAGAACGGCCGTTCTCCTCGTCAAGCGGGAGTCGGCGCGCAGGACCCGGCAGGGGGATCAGGAGCACGGTGATGGTGGCCATGGACGGCGCGACGGCGCGTGAACAGGCGCTCGACGCCGCGGAGACGCTGTTCTACGGGCGGGGGGTGCAGTCCGTGGGGATGGACGAGCTCCGGGCCGCGTCGGGGGTCTCGCTCAAGCGGCTGTATCAGCTCTTCCCCGCGAAGGAACTGCTGGTGGAGGCCTATCTGGAGCGCCGGGACCTGCGCTGGCGGGGGCGGCTCGCGGAGTACGTGGCGCGGCGGGAGGAGCCCCGGGAGCGGATCCTCGCGGTGTTCGACTGGCTGGAGGAGTGGTTCGCCGAGCCGGACTTCCGGGGCTGCGCCTGGATCAACGCGTACGGCGAGCTGGGCGCGACCTCGGAGCGGGTGGCGGAGCGGGTGCGGGCGCACAAGCGGGCGTTCCGGGAGTATCTCGGCGGGCTGGTCGCCGCTGCCGGGCTGCCCGGCGCCCTGACGGGGCCGCTGTTCCTGCTGGCCGAGGGGGCGATGGTGACGGCCGGGATCGACGGGGCGGCCATGCCGGCCGCCGAGGCGCGGGAGGCGGCCCGGCTGCTGCTGGGGTGAGTCTGAACGTCAGGCGAGGGGCAGGGGGGCGCCCAGGTCCACCGTGAATCCGGCGCGCTCGAGGACCCCGGCGCCCAGCGCGCTCACCAGGGCCGGTGCGAGCTGCTGGTCGTCGCCGGGCAGCAGGACGGCCTCGGTCGTACCGGCGACCTCCGCCAGGTCGGCCAGCCCGCGATCCGCCGGGAGCGCGATGCGGGCCTCGAACACGGGGCGCCCCTCGATCGCGGCGAGGGTGAGGACGGGGTGGGGTGCGGTACGCAGTCCGGCCTCGGCGGCGAAGGCGCGCTCCCGCGCGTCCTCGCCGACGAACACACACGCGTCGGCCGGCACCGCCGGGACCCCGTCGCGGGCGGTGGCCGCGACGGCCCGTTCGAAGATCGCAGAGCTGTCCTTCGCGCCCCAGAGCACCAGCTCCTCGTCGGGGAAGCGGCCCGGGAACGCGGTGCGCAGGGCGGACGCGGCCCGGGCGACGGCGGCCTCGCCCTGCCCGGGGTTGGACACGATCCCCTTGCGGACCTCGGCGAAGGCGTCGAGCACGGCCAGGACACGCGGCCGGGGCCGGAGGGTGAGGGAACCGTCGGCGCCGACGGCCGCGTCCGCGAGGGTCGCTCCGATGTCGAAGAAGAGCACGGGCATGTCGGCGCCTCCGCACGGTGATCGGGTCCCCCGTCGACCCTGGCCCACCGGGCCGTGCGCAGCAACCCGGGCGGCGATCCGCCCGGGGCGCACGGAGGCTTGTCTTCCGGGCCGTTCACCTCCGGAAGCCCCCTGCCGCTGCCTTCCGCACCCGACCGGCGGCCGTGGCCGAACCGGCCGGTGCCTGCGCGGGGACTTCGGGCGCGCTGTACGGCCGGAAGGCCGTACCGGCGCGGATGCGCGCCCTCCAGGAGGACTTCGTCCGCGCCCTGCCGCGGGGCAAGGGCTGGTCCGGGGGTCCTCGCGGGTCCCCGGCCAGGATCCCGGCCCCCGCCCGTCACCCGTCCGAGCCGGGTACCGCGATCGCGCCGACCGGGCAGGCCCGCGCGGCCTCCCGGACCATCGGGTCCCCGGCGCCGTCCTCACGGCCGGGCAGCAGCGTGCTGAAGCCGTCGTCGTCCTGGGTGAAGACGCCCGGTGCGGCCAGCGCGCACTGACCGGCTCCGATGCAGACGTCCGTGTCGATGCGGATGGACCCGCGGGCAGGGGTGTCGCGGTGCATGGCGGTGCCTCTCACCAGGTCACGGGGAGTTCGAGCATCCCCTGGATGGTGTCGCCGGGTTTCCAGCGGACGTCCTCGGCCGGGATCGCGAGCCGCAGTCCGGGCAGGCGCGCGAAGAGCGTGCCGAGGGCGATCTCCAGCTCGGCGCGGGCCAGGTTCTGGCCGAGGCACTGGTGGATGCCGAAGCCGAACGCCACGTGGTGGCGGGCGGAGCGGTGCCAGTCGAGGGTGTCGGGTTCGGGGTAGGCCGTCTCGTCGCGGTTGATCACCGAGGTGGAGAAGACCACCCCGTCACCGGCCCGGATGGTGGTGCCGGCCACCTCGATGTCCTCGGTGGCCAGCCGCAGCAGCCCGTCCGCGATGGACAGCATCCGCATCAGCTCCTCGACGGCGGCCGGCAGCAGCGCGGGGTCGGCGCGCAGTTCGGCCAGCCGCTCGGGGTGCCGGAGCAGGGTGTAGGTGCCGAGGGAGATCATGTTGGCGGTCGTCTCGTGGCCGGCGACCAGCAGGATGACGGCCAGAGCGATAGCGCCCTCGCGATCCACGGTGCCGTCGCGCAGCCGCTCGTGGACCAGGGCGTCCAGGACGCCGTCGCCGGGCGGGCCGGCCGCCTTGCGGTCGATCAGCGCGCCCAGGTACGCGTCGAGCCGTTCACGGGCGTCGACCACCTCCGCGGGCACCCGGCCGCGCAGCATCCGCCGGGACTGCTCCTCGAAGAACTCGTGGTCGGCGTACGGCACCCCGAGCAGCTCGCAGATCACCCTGGACGGCACCGGCAGCGCGAAGGCGGAGACCAGCTCGGCGGCCGGGCCCTGGGCGAGCATCGCGTCGATCCGCTCGTCGACGATCCGCTGGATGGCCGGGCGCAGCGCGGTGGCGCGTTTCAGCGTGAAGTCCGCGACCAGCATCCGGCGCTGGACGTGGTGCTCGGGATCGTCGACGTTGAGGAGGGCGGCCCGGCGGTCGAGCAGGGCCTTGAAGCGCGGGGAGGTCGCCGGGTAGCCGGGCCGGGTGCGGTCGGTGGACAGCCGGGGGTCCGCGAGCAGGGCGCGGGCGGTGTCGTGGCCGGTGACGACCCAGGCGGTGCGGCCGTCGTAGAGGGTGACGCGGGACAGCGGGCGGCCGGTGCGCAGGGGGTCGTAGGCCGTGGGCGGGTGGTAGGGACAGCTGCGGTCCTGGGGGAAGGACACGGGCTTCGACAGTGGGGGGAGTTCCGACAGTTCCGTCATGAGAGACCTCGCAGACGAAGGGTGCGGCGTGCCGATCTTCATTAGATGCCCCGGGCATCTATAGGACGACAGGGAGTTCGGCCAGATCGGCGAAAGGGACGAGATGGCCGGAACCGACCACTCCGCGGGGGCTCCTCGAAGGCTCCCGCGCGGGGTGCGCCGGCCTCGGGACGGAAATTCACTTGCCGGTGGGTGGGGAGGAGCCGCAGGATCCGGCCATGTCTCGAATCGCCGTTCCGCTGCCGCTGATGTCCGACGCCGTCCTTCCGGCGCGGGTTCAGCAGCAGCCCGGCCGTCCCCGGAGGCCCGATCCCGTACGCCGGTGACGGCCGCGCTCGTCGCGGGCCTGATCGCGGGCTACGGCATCGCCGTACCCGTCGGGGCCGTCGCGACCTACCTCGTCTCCCTCACCGCCCGTACCTCCCTGCGCACCGGCGCGTGCGCCGCGCTCGGCGTCGCCACCGCCGACGGGCTCTACGCCCTCCTGGCCACCGTCGGCGGGTCCGCGCTCGCCGCCGCGCTGCGGCCGGTGCTGGTGCCGCTGCGCTGGGCCTCGGCCCTGGTGCTGCTGGCCCTCGCGGCCCGCGGCGCCCTGACGGCCGTACGCCGGTACCGGGCCCACCGGCTCGCCACCCGCTCCGTGCCCACCCCGCCCACCGCCGCCCGCGCCTACCTCGCTCTGCTCGGCATCACGCTGCTCAACCCGACCACCGTCGTCTACTTCGCCGCGCTGGTGCTCGGCACCGGCACCACGGACGCCGTACGCCCCCTGGACCAGGGCGTGTTCGTCCTGTCCGCCTTCGCCGCGTCCGCGAGCTGGCAGCTGCTGCTGGCCGGGGGCGGCGCCCTGCTGGGCCGTGCGCTGACCGGCCACCGGGGACGTCTGGCGACCGCGCTGGTGTCGAGCGGGGTGATGACCGTGCTGGCCTTCGGGATGGTGGTGTAGCCCCCAGGGGGGTGCGTCAGGGGGTGAAGGCGCGGGCGACGGCCAGGCTGTCCTCGTACACGTGGTGGCGGACGACCAGGCCGTCGCGGACGGTGAGGTGCAGGGCGAAGGCGGCCCGGTAGGGGCGTCCGGTGGGGGCGGCGGTCTGCCGGATCTCGCCCAGCACCACCGCGTCGGCGCCGTCGACGAGGACGTGTTCCACACGGGTGTCCGCCGCCCCGGGCGTGTGGTGCGCGGCGAGGGCCCGGAAGTGGTCGGCCGCCTCGGCGCCGGTGGCACGGTGCCGGATCCAGGGCGTCCCGGCGCGGCCGTGCTCGTCCTCGGGCCAGGACAGCCGCCAGTCGACGACGTCGGCGTACAGGGCGGCGATCCGCTCCGGGTCGCCCTCGCCGATACGGCGCAGCAGTTCCTCGGTCACGGCGCGGGTGTCGGTCCTCTTCGTCATGGCTCCGAGTCTGGCGGTGGGCCACGGGTGGCGCGATTACCCGTGAGGTAAGGGGATACGGATGAATCGAGGGGGTGACGGTGTTGAAGGGGGCAGCCGGTCGTGAGCGACCATGTGACGAAAGGGACGGATGCCATGCCTCTCGAAGGTGAGTACGAGCCCAGCCCGACCCAGTGGGTACGCGAGCAGGTGGAGCTGTACGAGAGCTCCGGCGGCAGGGAGGGGACGACGCTGCGGGAGACGGGGCTGCCGGTGATCCTGCTGACCACCCGGGGCGCGCGCAGCGGCAAGCTCCGCAAGACCCCGCTGATGCGGGTCGAGCACGACGGCCGGTACGCGCTCGTCGCCTCCCAGGGCGGAGCGCCCACCCACCCGGTCTGGTACCACAACCTCGTGGCCGACCCGGCCGTGGAGCTCCAGGACGGTCCCGCGAAGCAGGACATGACGGTCCGTGAGATCAGCGGTACGGAGAAGGCCCAGTGGTGGGAGCGTGCCGTCGCCGCGTTTCCGCCGTACGCCGAGTACCAGGAGAAGACCGACCGGGAGATTCCCGTGTTCGTCGCCGAACCGCAGGGCAGCTGACCGCTCGGCGCCGACCCCACGACGGCGGGGGACGCGTAGAAAAATCTGCCGCCGACGCGCATGAACCGGCCCGCACCGGGCACCCGAGAATCAGGCCCCGCCGCGCTCCCCCGTCGCGGCGGGGCTTCTGCGTGCGCCGGGCGGCGGGCGGTCGGTGACGTCGAGGAAGACCGCGTCGGCCTCGGGGACCGCGTCGCCGATGGCGCGCTTGATCCGGTCGGCGACCTCCTCCACGCGTTCGCTGTCCAGGCCCGGCACGAGGTCGACGCGCGCGGCGACGAGGGCCGTGTCGAGGCCCGTCTTCATGGTGAACAGCGCCTCCACGCTGTCGATCTCCGGCTGGGCGGCCAGCAGTTCCCTGATCCGGGCGCCGGTCTCGGGGTCGGCGGCCTCGCCGATCAGCTGGTCGCGGGCCTCCCGGCCGAGACGGAAGGCGACGTGGACGAGGAGCGCGCCGATCGCCAGCGAGGCGGACGCCTCCCACACGACGTTCCCGGTGACCATGTGCAGCACCATGCCGACGGCGGCCAGGGTGACCCCCAGGACGGCGGTGCCGTCCTCGGCGACGACGGTGCGCAGGGCCGGGTCGCGCAGCCGGGCGGTGCCGCCCTGCCGGCGCACCTGGTGCAGGGCGCGCAGGAGAGAGGCGCCCTCGGCGAGGAGGGCGAAGCCGAGGACGATCAGACCGGCCACATAGCCGCTGGTCTTCTCGTCTGCACCGGTCCTGAGGGCCTCCGCGCCCTGGAAGAAGGAGAAGCAGCCGCCCATGACGAAGATCCCCACGGCGGCGAGGAGCGACCAGAAGAACCGCTCCTTGCCGTAGCCGAAGGGGTGGCGCCGGTCGGCCGGGCGGCGGCTGCGGCGCAGCGCCGCCAGCAGGAACACCTCGTTGAGACTGTCGGCGACGGAGTGCGCGGCCTCCGACAGCAGCGCGGGCGAGCCGGCCAGCAGACCTCCGGCCGTCTTGGCTGCGGCGATCACGAGGTTGGCGGCGAGGGCGACCAGCACGGTGAGGCGCGTCCTGCGGTCGGCGTGCGTCTTCCGGGCCGGGCCGGGTCGGGCTGCGGCTTCGGCTTCGGCTTCGGCTTCGGGCTTCGGTGGTGTCCCGTTCGGTGTTGTGCCGCTCACCCGTGCCGACTGCCCCGGCGGGTCGGGATCACACCGTGCCGTCCGCGGAAATCGGGGAACGCGGTCTGGAGGACGCGTGAAGCCGGTCGACCGGTGTGAGCAGCGGGAGGTCCCATGAGCGGCGGCGACGACGGCAACAGCGGGTACGGACACCGGCGGTTCCGGCGGTCGCGGAGTCATTTCCGGGACCGGATCACCGCGGACGGCCGGGACGGCTGGCCGGTGACGGCGGACCGCTACCGTCTGGTGGTCAGCCGTGCCTGCCCGTGGGCGAGCCGGGCGGTGATCTCCCGGCGGCTGCTCGGCCTGGAGGACGCGCTGTCGATGGGGATCGCCGATCCCGTCCAGGACGACCGGAGCTGGCGGTTCACCCTCGATCCGGACGACCGCGACCCGGTCCTCGGCATCCGCTTCCTCGGTGAGGCCTACGACCGGCGGGAGGCCGGCCACCCCGGCGGGGTCAGTGTGCCGGCGATCGTGGACGTGCCCAGCGGGCGGCTGGTGACGAACGACTACCAGCGGATCACCCTCGACCTGGCCACCGAGTGGCGGGCCCTGCACCGCCCCGGGGCGCCGGACCTCTACCCCGAGAAGCTGCGCGCGGAGATCGACACGGTGATGGCCGAGGTGTACGAGGACGTCAACAACGGGGTGTACCGGGCGGGGTTCGCGCGGGGGCAGGAGGAGTACGAGGAGGCCTGTGCGGCTGTCTTCCGGCGACTGGAGCTGCTGAGTGCGCGGCTCGCGGGGCAGCGGTATCTGGTCGGTGACACGATCACCGAGGCGGATGTACGACTGTTCACCACGCTGGTCCGGTTCGACGCGGTCTACCACGGACACTTCAAGTGCAACCGCTGGAAGCTGACGGAGGACCAGGTGCTGTGGGCGTACGCCCGTGACCTCTACCAGACGCCGGGATTCGGTGACACCGTCGACTTCGACCACATCAAGCGGCACTACTACCAGGTGCACACCGGCATCAATCCGACGAGGATCGTCCCCGTCGGACCGGACCTGGCGGGCTGGCCGACCCCGCACGGCAGGGAGCGGCTCGGCGGCCGCCCCTTCGGGAACGGCACCGCGCCGGGACCGGTCCGCGCGGAGGAGGAGGTCCCGGCACGGGGGCGGCCCTGAAGCGGTTCGAGGATTCGACAAGGAGGACTCGGTGGCCAGGAAGACCAGGAAGAAGAAGCTCCCGCTCGTCTACCAGCCCGTCGGCTTCGTCTTCGGCTGGGCGAGCGGCGCGCTGGCCGGGGTCGCGTTCCGCAAGGCGTGGAAGGCGATCCGACACGAGGACGACGCACCCGACGCCCTGGACCGCGATCGCGGCTGGGCCGAGATCCTGCTGGCCGCGGCGCTCCAGGGCGCGATCTTCGCAACGGCCCGAAGCGCCGCCGACCGCACGGGCGCGAAGGCCATCGAACGCTCGACGGGCACGTGGCCGACGAAGGAGAAGGGGGGCCGGGACTGAAGCCGCCGTCCCGGACGGGAACGGTCGGCGCTGACGCAACCGGGGTTGACGGACCAGGGCTGTAGAGCCCCGGAGCTGCGAGCGCCGGCGCTGAAACAGCCGCAGGCGACACAAACGTCGGCGGGGCTGAGAAGTCGGGGCTGAAGGGCCCGGAGACCGCAGAGGACCGGGGGGTGAAACGGCCCCGGCCTCAAGAGACCGGAGCCGACCCGGCCCGGCGGGACTGGACCCAACGCCCCCTGGGCAGAGGCTGCCGGAGCCACAGTGCCGGAGGGGGGCCCTGAAGCCGCAGTGCCCCGGCGGGCAGCCTTGGAACCACAAGCCCCGGGGGGCAGCCCCGGAGCCGACGCGGCCCTGACAGGGCTGGACCCGACGCCCCCGCCTGGAGGCTGCCTGAACCGCAGTGCAAAGGGGGTCCCTGAAGCCGCAGTGCCCCGGCGGGCAGCCTTGGAACCACAAGCCCCGGGGGGCAGCCCCGGAGCCGACCCTGCCCCGGCGGGGCCGGACCCGACGCCCCCGCGTGGAGGCTGCCTGAACCGCAATGCTGGGGGCATTCCCCGGAGCCACAGTGCCCCGGGGGCAGCCCCGGAGCAGCAGTTGCCCCAGGTGACAGTCCCGGAACCGCGGCCCCGGGGAGCAGCCCGGAGTCGCAGTACCCCGGGAGCAGCCCCGGAACCGCAGTTACCCAGGGGACAGCCCCGGAGCCGCTGGCCCCCAGGGAAGGCCTCGGAGCCGCTGGCCCCCAGGGAAGGCCTCGGAGTCGCAGGCTCCCGGCAGGGACGTGTCGGAGGCTCACCGGCGTGGGCTGCGGTGGCGTTGGTCGGCAGGGGGCTCCCGGGGTCAGCCCTGTTTGGGGGTGGTCGGGGTGGTGTGGCGCAGGGTGAAGGAGTGGCCTGCGGGGTCGGCGTAGCCGCGTTCCTCGTGGGGGCCCGCGGTGCCCTTCGTGTCCAGGGGGCGGCCGCCCAGGCCGACGACCCTGCGCTCGGCCTCGTCGAGGTCGTCGACCAGGAAGTCGAGGTGGGCCTGGAGCGAGTTCTCGGGGCGGGGCCAGCTCGGCGGGGTCGCGTTGGCGTCGCGGCGGAAGGCCAGCCGGGTTCCGCCGGCGCCCCGGATCTCGACGCGGTGGGCGCAGACCTCGGTCTCCTCCGCGTCCAGGAGCCCCTTGTAGAACTCGGCGAGCTGCTCCGGCTCGGCACAGTCGAGCACCACGACGCCCGCTTTCACCACGGCCATGTCGTCTCCTCCACGAGGTCGGGGACGGGCGGCTCCCGTCCCGGACCTTGCGGATACCCCGGTTTCAGCCGGCCACCAGCCACTCCCCGTCCCGCATCACCTCGCACCCCCCGGACTCCTCCTCCCGGGTCCGCCAGGACCGGATCCGTTGCGGCTGGATGAGGAAGTACAGGTGGGGCGCGGCCAGTTCACGGGGGTCGAAGCCGGTCTTGCCCGCGAAGATCTCGGCGTCCTCCTCCGGCAGGTCGGCGGGCGGGACGGCGACGGCCCGGCCCTCGATCATGACCACGTCGTCGGCCGGGCCGACGGCGAGACGTGCCACCCCGGTGTCGTGCAGGGCACGGCCGGTGGGCGTGGTGACCGGGGCGGCGACCAGCAGGACGGCGCCGTCCCAGACGTAGGAGAGCGGGGCCAGCTGGGGGGCGACGCCGTCCGCGGCGGCCGTGGCGACCCAGACGTCGACGTCGTGTTCCAGCCGGTGGAGCGTGTCGTGCTTGCGCTGCTGCGCGGTGCGTGCCGGTGCGGGGGTCATGTCTCCAGTGTGGCCACGGCCCGCGTCCCCGCACCCGGGCGAGGAGCGGCCCCCTGGACTTCCTGGACAGGTGTCCCGTTATAGTGGACACCTGTCCCGGAAGTGGACGAGGTTCAGAGGAAGATCAGAGGGAGATCATGGACATTCTGGCCGGTGTACTGGTCGCGTTGGTGGCGCTGCTGCATCTCTACATCCTGGTGATGGAGATGTTCCTGTGGCAGAAGAAGCCGGGGATGGGCTTCCACGGGTTCGACGCGGAGCTGGCGCGGCGGACCGCCCCGATGGCCGCCAACCAGGGCCTGTACAACGGCTTCCTGGCGGCGGGGCTGGTGTGGGGGCTGGTCGCCGGGGACCCGACCGGGTTCGCGGCGCAGGTGTTCTTCCTGTCCTGTGTGATCGTCGCGGGCGTGTACGGCGCGGTCACCGCCAACCGCCGGATCCTGGTCGCCCAGGCGCTGCCCGGCGCGCTCGCCCTGGCCGCCGTACTGATCGCGCAGTGATCCGGGCGGAGGCCGAGGACCCGAGGGCGGCCCGGACCCGGGCGCGGCTGCGGGCCGCGCTGCTGGCGGAGTGCGCGGAGCGGCCGCTGGAGGAGGTGGGCGTGGCGGCGCTGGTGCGGCGGGCCGGCGTCGGCCGGGCCACCTTCTACGTGCACTACCCCGACCTGGAGGCCCTCGCGGTCGACGCGTGCGCGGATGTCGTACGCAAGGCCGTGGAGGCGTTGCACGCCTGGCAGGGGCGGCCGGACCCGGTGCGGGCGCCGGCCGCCCTGCCGGAGTTCTTCGCCTCGCTCACCCCGCACGCCGCGCTCTACCGCACCCTGCTCGCACCCGGCGGCGGCGGTCCGCTCGGCCGGGTGCTCCACCGGGACCTGCGGGCCTACAGCCTGCGGGAGCGCGAGCGGGCGGGCGCGGCCGACGCCCCGCTGGTGGCCTCGGCCGTCGCCGCGACCTTCGCAGGTGTGCTGGCCGACTGGCTGCACGGCGACCTCGGCGGCACCCCCGGCGAGATCGCCGACCAGGTCTGGCAGTTGCTGGTCGCCCTGCACGCCAGCCGCTGAACGGCCCTCACTTGCAGGCCGCCGCCTTCTTGGCCAGCGGCCAGGCCTCGACTCCGTCGGGGGTGCGGACGTACGCCGTCGTACGGTCCTCCGTCAGCCACAACCGCCAGTCTCCGTAGCGGTATCCGGTGTCGTGGGCGTCGGCCGGCATCCGGACGTCGTCGTCGTACGGGGCGGTGAGCAGGCCGGGTTCGAGCACACCGTCGGGGTCGCGGACGTACTGCCGGTAGTCGTCGCCCCGGCCCGTCCCCAGGAAGTGCGCCTTCTCCCAGCCGCAGTGCTCCGCGCCGGCGTGGCTGGTGACGGTGGTGGTCGGGACGCGATGTCCGTCGCGGTCGGTCCAGATCTCCAGGCCGATCGAGTCGGTGAAGCTCGCGGGGAGTTCGGCGGGGTCGCAGGAGGCGTTCGTCTCCGGGCCCCAGCCCGGCCGGCCCTTCTGGTCCTGGGCGACCACGACCGCGACCTTCGTCCGGCCGGCGACGTCGTACGAGTACAGGACCCGGCCGCCCGCCGCGCGCTCCACCCGGTAGCCGGAGTGCGGGAGCAGCGGCTGGAGCATGTCGAAGAAGAGCCGCAGCCCGTCCTCCGGGGTGTCACCGCCGTCGTCGGCGCTCCAGCCGTCGGGGCCGCCGCCGCCGGCGATCTCGCCGTCGCACTCCAGCGCCCGGCCCGCGGCGCCGGACTCGGCGAGCAGGGCCTGCGGGGTGTCCGCGTCGAGGGTCGTCGTCGCGATGCCAAGGGGTCCGGTGTACGGCGTCGCCGGCGGCGATCCCTTGACGACCAGGTCCGCCTTCTCCCCCGCGCCGCAGCCCACCGCGGCCACCAGTGCCGCCGTCACCAACGCCAGTCCCCTGCGCATGCGTGCCCCCGTCTGTCCGGTCGATCCCGTGCCCCTACGACGCCGGGGCGGACCGGTACGTTCAGCGGGCCGTCTGGAACGTTCTGCGGTAGGCCTGCGGCGAGACCCCGATCGCCGCGTGCAGGTGCTGGCGCAGCGAGGCGCCGGTGGCGAAGCCGACCCGGCCGGCGATCTGGTCGACGGAGAGGTCGCTGGCCTCCAGGAGCTGCCGGGCGTGCACCACCCGCTGCTGGATCAGCCAGCGGCCGGGGCTGACGCCCACCTCGTCCTGGAAGCGGCGGGCGAACGTGCGCAGGCTCATCCGGGCGTGCGCGGCGAGGTCGGCGAGGGTGAGGGGCTCGTCCAGGTGCTCCAGGGCCCAGGCCCGGGTGGCCGCCGTGCTCGCCGGACCGGCCTCGGGCACCGGCTGCTCGATGTACTGCGCCTGCCCGCCGTCACGGAACGGCGGCACCACACAGCGGCGGGCCACCTTGTTGGCGAGTTCGCTGCCGTGGTCCTTGCGGACGAGGTGCAGACAGATGTCGACGCCGGCGGCGGCACCGGCCGAGGTCAGGATCCGGCCGTCGTCCACGAAGAGGACGTCCGGGTCGAGGTCCACCTGCGGGTACATCCGGCGGAAGCGGTCGGCGCAGTTCCAGTGGGTGGTGGCCCGGCGGCCGTCGAGGAGGCCCGCGGCGGCGAGGACGAAGGCCGCCGTGCAGATCGAGACGATCCGGGTGTCGGGGCGGATCCGGGCGAGGGCCCCGGCGACCGCCGACGGCAGTTCCTCCGTGAGCCGCTCGGGAGACACGGACGCGACGACGACCGTGTCGGCCGTCTCCAGCACCTCGGGGCCGTGCTCGACGCCCACCGTGAAGTCGGCGTTCGTGTGCACCGCACGGCCGTCGACCGTGCAGGTCAGCACCTCGTAGCGGCCGTCGGCTGCGCCGAGGATCCGGCTCGGGATGCCGAGTTCGAAGGGGTAGACGCCGTCGAGGGCGAGGACGACGACACGGTGGGGGGCTCCGGCAGGCATGGCACGATTCTATCGGAGGTTGGCCTTCATGCCATTTTCCGGCGGGGCCGGGCCCGGCAGGCTGGTGGACCATGAGCACTGAGCACACCATGCGAGTCATCGGCCAGGACGTCCTCGGCGGTCCCGAGGTCCTGAAGGAGAAGGAAGTGGAACGGCCCGCGCCGCGGGCGAACGAGGTCCTGGTGCGGGTGCGCGCCGCCGGGGTCAACCCGACTGACTGGAAGCACCGCGCCACGGGCGGGTTCCTGGGAGCACCGCCGTTCGTCCTGGGCTGGGACCTCTCCGGGACCGTCGAGGCGGTCGGCATCGGCGTCGCGACGTTCGTGCCCGGCGACGAGGTCTTCGGGATGCTGCCCTACCCCTACGGCCACGGCTCGCACGCCGAGTACGTCGTCGCCCCGGTCCGCGCCCTGTGGCACAAGCCCGCCGGTGTCGACCACGTCCAGGCGGGCGCGCTGCCGCTGGTCTCGCTGACCGCCTGGCAGGCGCTGGTGGAGAACGCCGGACTCACGGCGGGGCAGCGGGTGCTGATCCATGCGGCCGCCGGGGGCGTGGGGCATGTGGCGGTGCAGATCGCCAAGGCGCGCGGCGCGTATGTGATCGGGACGGCGAGCGCGGGCAAGCACGCGTTCCTGCGGGATCTGGGCGTCGACGAGGTGATCGACTACCGGGAGACGGACTTCACCGAGGCCGTGAAGGAGGTCGACGCCGTCCTGGACACCCTGGGCGGGGAGAACGCGACGCGCTCGCTGCGGGTGCTGCGGCCGGGCGGGGTCGTGGTGTCGATCCTGCCCATGGGCTCACGGGAGTTCGAGGAGGAGGCCGGCCGGCTCGGGGTGCGCGCGGTGCGGATGCTCGTGGACGCCGACCGGGCCGGGATGCGGACGATCGCCGAGCTGGTGGAGGCGGGGAAGCTCCGCGCGACGGTCGCGGGGACGTTCCCGCTGGCCGATGCCGCCGAGGCGCACAGGCTCGGCGACACCGACCGGACCACCGGGAAGCTGGTCCTGACGGTCGACTGACGGACCGTCACCGGCGGCTGTCAGAAGGTCAGCACCGGCTTGATGGTCTTGCCCGAGGTCATGTCCTGGACCGCCTGGCCGATGTCCTCGAAGGCGTAGGTGCCGATCAGCCGGTCCAGCGGGAGCCGCCCCGCCTTGACCAGTTCCACCAGGGCGGGGATGAAGGTCTGGGTCTCGCTGTCTCCGAGGGTGAGGCCGACGACCCGCTTGCCGCCGAGCAACCCGTTGACGTCCAGGGCGACTTCGCTGCCGAACGGCGGTGCGCCCACGACGACCAGGGTGCCGCGGGCGGCGAGCGAGTCGACCCCCTGGCGCAGCACGGCCGTACTGCCGGTGGTCTCCACGATCCCGTCGGCGCCCCGGCCGCCGGTGATCTCGGCGACGGCCTCGCCGAGCGTGGCCTGTCCGGCGTCCACGGTGTGGGTGGCGCCCAACTCCTTGGCGAGTGCCAGGCGTTCGGCGACACGGTCGACGGCGATGATCGTGGTGGCGGGGCTCTGGGCGGCGGCCATGACGGCGGACAGGCCGACGGCTCCGGCGCCGAGGACGACGACCGTGTCACCGGCGGCGGGTCGCAGGACGTTCCAGACGGCGCCGACGCCGGTCTGCACCCCGCAGCCCAGCGGGGCGATCGACGTCAGGGGTACCTCGGGGTCGACCTTGACCAGGCTGCGCTCGTCGACCAGGGCCCGCTCCGCGAAGGAGGACTGGCCGAAGAAGTGCCCGCCGAGCGGCTCGCCGTCGCGGCTGAGGGTGCTGGTGCCGTCGGCGCGGCGGCCCCCGATGAGGTTCAGCGGCAGCCAGGTCGCGCAGTAGGCCGGGTGGCCGCCGTGGCAGTTGCGGCACTCGCCGCAGGAGGTGAAGGAGAGGACGACGTGGTCGCCGGGGGCCACCCCGGTGACGGCCGCTCCGACCGCCTCGACGACCCCCGCGCCCTCGTGGCCGAGGACGCCCGGCAGCGGGAAGGGCAGTCCGCCGCTCTGCACGCCCAGGTCGGTGTGGCACAGGCCGGCCGCCACCAGCCGGACCACCGCCTCGTGCGGGCCGGGCTCGTCGAGGACGACCTCGGAGAGGGTGAACGGCGCTCCGGCGGACTCGACGACGGCCGCGCGTGTGGTGATGGACATCGGTGGAACTCCCTTTGCTGTACGGCGCGTTCAGTCGAGCGAGACGACGACGGACTTGACCTTGGTGTAGGAGGCGAGCGCCTCGGGGCCGTACTCGCGGCCGAATCCGGAGTCCTTGACGCCGCCGAAGGGGACGGCCGGGTCGAGCATGGCCCAGTCGTTGACCCAGACGATGCCGGCCTGGAGGCGGTCGGCGACCCGGTGGGCGCGGGCGAGGTTGCCGGTCTGCACCCCGGAGGCCAGGCCGTACGGCGTGGAGTTGGCGAGGGCGACCGCCTCGTCCTCGTTGTCGAAGGGCTGGACGGTGAGGACCGGGCCGAAGATCTCCTCCTGGATCACCCGTGAGTCGTTCGGGAGGTCGGCGATGACGGTGGGCTTGTAGTAGTAGCCGCCGTCGAGGTCGAGGCGCTCACCGCCGCAGACGATCCGGGCGCCCTCCTTGCGGGCGAGGTCGACGTACTCCTCGACCTTGCGCAGGTGCTTCTCCCCCGCCATGGGTCCGACGACGGTCTCCGCCGCGCGCGGGTCGCCCACGGGCACCCCGGGGACGGCCTCGGCGAGGATGTTCAGCAGGGTGCTGTAGACCGGGCGGGCCACCAGCAGGCGCGGGCCGCCCATGCAGAACTGGCCGGTGTTGAAGACGAAGCCCTTGATCACCGCGCCGACGGCCTTCTCCAGGTCGGCGTCCTCGAAGACGACGTGCGCGGCGTTGCCGCCGAGCTCCATGGTGACCTGCTTGAGGTTCTCGCCGGCGATGCCCGCGACGTGCCGGCCGATCGCGGTCGAGCCGGTGAAGGCGATCTTGTCGACGCCGGGGTGCCGCAGCAGCGCCTCTCCGGCGACCGGGCCGGTGCCGGTGACGACGTTGACGACACCGTCGGGCACCCCGGCCCGCTGGAGCAGTCCCGCCATGTACAGGGCGCTCAGCGGGGTCTCGTCGGCGGGCTTGTGGACGACCGTGTTGCCCGCGGCAAGGGCCGGGGCGAGCTTCGAACCGGCCAGGATCAGGGGGAAGTTGAAGGGGGTGATGGCGGCGACGACACCGATCGGCCCGCGCTGGGTGTAGGCGAGGGCGTTCATCGGGGTGTCGCGGTTGCCGCCCTCCAGGGAGAAGGCGAGCGTGGCGTAGTACTCGTAGTCGTTGGCCGCGTTGGTGACGTCGACCGCGTGGGCCAGGGTGATCGGCTTGCCGACGTCCAGGCTCTCCAGCCGGGCGATCTCGTCGGCCTCCTCGCGGATCAGCTGGGCCACCCGCAGCAGGACCCGGCCGCGCTCCCGGCCGCTGAGCCCGGACCACCGGCCGGAGTCGAAGGCCTCGCGCGCGGCCCGCACCGCGGCGTCCACGTCGGCGGCGCCCGCCTCCGCGACGGTGGTGACGACCGCGCCCCGGGACGGGTCGACCACCTCGGTCCGCGCTCCGTCCGCGGCCTCGCGCCACTGTCCCCCGATGAACAGCCGACCGGGGTCGATCTCGAAGGTGGTCATCGCCACTCCTCAGCATCGTCGCCAAGATTTCAACTAACAGGATTCCTGTTGGTCCGCAGTCTCATTACAGACAGGTTTCCTGTCAATGGTCTACGCTCGGACTCATGGCCGGCACCCAGACGACCCAGGCGGCGGCTTCCGCGCGCCCGCCCCACAAGGCTCCCCCGTCCCTGCTCTACATGGTGAAGCAGGTGGAGCTCGTCGTGCGATCCCGGCTGGACGAACTCGTCAAGCCGTCCGGGATCACCGCCCTGCAGTACACGGCGCTGACCGTCCTGGAGCGGCACGACGGGCTGTCCGCCGCCCAGCTGGCCAGGGACTCGTTCGTGACCGCCCAGTCCATCGCCGATCTGGTGCGCTCACTGGAGAACCGCGGCCTGATCCGTCGCGAGCGCAATCCGCGCAACCGGCGGGAGCTGCTGATCCTGCTCACCGACGAGGCGCGCGCCCTGCTGGAGCAGTACGCGCAGCCCGTGCGGGAGCTGGAGGAGCGGATGGTGCGGGAGCTCACGGCGCACCAGACCGAGCAGTTCCGGACAGCCCTGTCCAAGGCGTGGCAGGCCCTCTCGTAAGCTTCTCGCACCCCTTCGCTCACGGCGCGAAAAAACTCGGTCGAGACACGCCCGAGTTTCGAAGACATATGTCAATCGAACATGCTGAAATTCACTCTATCGGGGGTACCTTGCTGGAGCGGGGAACTGCTGTGCGCTTCCCCGCCGTTGAAGGCTCCCGACCGGTGGAGCGGGTTGGAGGCGATGTCGTCGTGCAGCAGGAACCCGCCGCGGACACCCCGCACCTGTACGTCCGGCAGGAGCGCGGGTACACGGTGCTGGAGTTCCGCGGCGAGATCGACATCGTCGCGGCGACGGAGATCGGTCCACGGCTCGACGAGGCGACCTCCGGGCCCGCGCCGCGCGTGGTCATCGACCTCTCGCCGATCGACTTCTTCGACTGCTCCGGACTGCGCCTGCTGTACCGGGCCCGCAGCCGGGTGCTCGACCAGGACGGCGAACTCCGGCTGGTCTGCAGCCACCCGCTGGCCCTGCGCGTCCTCAGGGCGACCGGACTGCACCGGTTACTGCCGCCCGCCACGACACTGGACGCGGCCCTGGGACAGCCCGAGGCCACGTCCGGCACCTTATGACCGCGCTCCCGAGCCCTACCGCACGATCTTCGTCACCTGTCCGGCGCCCACGGTCCGCCCGCCCTCGCGGATGGCGAACTTCAGCCCCTCCTCCATCGCGATCGGCTGGATCAGCTCCACGAGCATGGTGGTGTTGTCGCCCGGCATGACCATCTCGGTGCCCTCCGGCAGGGTCACCACGCCCGTCACGTCCGTCGTACGGAAGTAGAACTGCGGGCGGTAGTTCTGGAAGAACGGCGTGTGCCGGCCGCCCTCGTCCTTGGACAGGATGTACGCCCGTGCCTCGAACCGGGTGTGCGGGGTGACCGAGCCCGGTTTGATCACCACCTGGCCCCGCTCCACCTCGTCCCGTTTGATCCCGCGCAGCAGCAGGCCGACGTTCTCCCCGGCCCGGCCCTCGTCGAGGAGCTTGCGGAACATCTCCACACCGGTGACCGTGCTCCTCGTCTTCTGCGGGTGGATGCCGATGATCTCCACCTCGCTGTTGACCCGCAGCGTGCCGCGCTCGATGCGGCCGGTGACGACCGTCCCGCGCCCGGTGATCGTGAAGACGTCCTCGATCGGCATCAGGAACGGCCGGTCCACGTCCCGCTGCGGCTCCGGCACCGCCTCGTCGACCGCGTCCAGCAGATCCAGCACCGACTGCGTCCACCGCGGGTCGCCCTCCAGGGCCCGCAGCGCGGAGATCCGTACGACGGGCACCTCGTCGCCCGGGAACTCGTACTCGGTGAGCAGTTCGCGCACCTCCAGCTCGACCAGCTCCAGGATCTCCTCGTCGTCGACCATGTCCGTCTTGTTGAGGGCGACGACGATGTACGGCACACCCACCTGCCGGGCCAGCAGCACATGCTCCTTGGTCTGCGGCATCGGCCCGTCCGTGCCCGCCACCACCAGGATCGCGCCGTCCATCTGGGCCGCGCCGGTGATCATGTTCTTGATGTAGTCGGCGTGCCCGGGGCAGTCCACGTGGGCGTAGTGCCGGCGCTCGGTCTGGTACTCCACATGGGCGATGGAGATGGTGATGCCGCGCTGCCGCTCCTCGGGCGCCTTGTCGATCTGGTCGAACGGGGTGAAGGGGTTGAGCTGGGGGAACTTGTCGTGCAGCACCTTGGTGATGGCTGCCGTGAGGGTCGTCTTGCCGTGGTCGATGTGCCCGATGGTGCCGATGTTCACGTGCGGTTTCGTCCGCTCGAACTTCGCCTTCGCCACTGCGAGCCCTCCCTGGTCACATGGGTGACGACATGCGCGTATCCACTCCTTCCTGTCTATTCGCTGCGGGCCGCGTCGAACAGGGCGCTGACGGACTCACCGTTGTGAATGCGGCGCACGGCCTCGGCCAGGGCGGGCGCGATGGACAGGATCCGCAGCTTGTCGGTGTGCTCCTCGGCGGGCACCGGCACGGTGTTGGTGCAGACGATCTCCAGGACGTCGGGCTGCTCGCTGAGCCGCTTGAGGGCGCCGCTCGCGAACAGTCCGTGCGTGCACGCCACCCGGATCGAGCGCGGCTGGAGCTCCCGCAGCCGGTCGAGGAGCTCGAGGACGGTGCTGCCCTTGGCGATCTCGTCGTCGAGGACGATGACGTCCCGGCCGGTGACCTCGCCGATCACGGAGTTGATGCTGACCCGGTCGTCGGCATAGCGCTGCTTCGCGCCGGCCGCCACCTGGGCGCCGATCATCCGGGCGAAGGCGGCGGCCTCCTTGGCGTTGCCGAGGTCGGGCGAGACGACGGTGGTCTCGGTCAGGTCGTAACGGCGGAAGTGGGCGGCCAGCTCGCGGCGGGCGTGCAGATGGTCCACCGGCATCGAGAAGAAGCCGTGCACCTGCGGTGAGTGCAGGGTCATGGCCAGGACCCGGTGGACCCCGGCCGCGGCCATCAGATCGGCGACCAGCCGGCCGCCCAGGGATATCCGGGGCGCGTCCTTCTTGTCGGAGCGGGCGTAGGAATAGTGCGGCATGACCACGGTGATCCGGCCGGCGGAGGCGCCGCGGGCCGCGTCGCACATCAGCAGCAGCTCCACGAGGTGCTCCTGCACGGGCTTCACCAGGGGCTGGACCAGGAAGACGTCCCTCTCCCGGCAGTTGGCCTGGAGCTGGACCTCCAGGCAGTCGTTGGCGAACCTGCTGAGCCGGGTCGGGCTCAGTGGCACGCCCAGATGGGAACAGACCTCGGCGGCCAGCTCGGGGTGGGCACTGCCGCTGAACACGGAGATGTCTCGCACGAAAGGACTCCTCGCCCAGGTCCGACTGGAGGGGATCACTCACGGGATCTCTCATGCTACGGACCCCGCCGGGGCATGCGATCGGCCGGATGGGCCGATCGGGTGAGCCGGGCGGGCGTGATCGTGCGGACCCCGGCGGGCCGGGCCATCGTGACCCAAGGCCTCGCTTTCTGTCACAGGTCGTCAACAACGCGGTCTGTCACGGGCTTTGACGGGAATCCGTCCTGACAGGAAGGAGGGCCGTCGCCATGACGACTCCCGTCAAGCGCCTCCAGGGGCGCATCCCCGGCTGGGCCAAGGTGCTCATCGCGGTCGTGGTCGTGCTCACCGTGATGTTCGCCGGGATCCGGCTCAGCCTGCTGCCCGGGCTGCGCGGGTTCTTCGGCACCGAGACCAAGGACCGTTCGGGTCCCGCCCTGCTCAAGTCCATCCAGGACATGAGCCGTTACGACGCCGCCTCCGGCAACTTCCAGGTCGTCGTGGACCTGGAGAAGGACGCCAAGTACCTCCCGGACGCCCTTCGCGGCACCCGCACCCTGTACGTGGGGGCGGGCACCGTGGACGCCTATGTCGACCTCGGCAAGGTGGGCGACGACGACGTGACGGTCGACGGCGACCGTACGTCGGCCACGCTCCGGCTGCCGCACGCGCAGCTCGGCAAGCCGGCGCTCGACCCGGACCGCTCCTACGCGGTCTCCAAGCAGCGCGGTCTCCTCGACCGCCTCGGCGATCTCTTCTCGGACAACCCCAACAGCGAGCAGGCCGTGCAGAAGCTCGCCGTGAAGCACATCGGCGAGGCGGCGAAGGACAGCGAGCTGACCGCGCGCGCCGAGACCAACACCACCGACATGCTGGAGGGCCTGCTGCACTCCCTCGGCTTCGAGGAGGTCAAGGTCACCTACGCGTCCTGACCGGCCGGGCGGGGGTTTCCACGGGCCGTGCGCATCCTCGGGTCCTTTGCGGGTAACCGCCTTAGGACGCAGGTAAGTTGAAGACTGGAGGACAGCATGGCCCGTGCAGCCTCACGCCCACGCACCGTGTTCCGCCTGCGCCCGCACAGGGCCGAACAGCCGCCGGCCCCGGCCCCGGCCGCGCAGAAGGCCGCGCCCGAGAAGAGCAAGAAGAAGGCGGCACCCCAGAAGAAGGCTGCACCCCAGAAGAAGGCGGCAGCCGAGAAGAAGGCGGCCGCGCGTTCCGGTGCCCGGCCGTTGCCCTTTCCGCTGCGGCTTCTCGCGATGCTGTTCGCCTTCGCGTTCATGGTGGGGTTCGCCGTCGTGCTGGCGCGGCTGACGCTGGAGCCCTCCCCCGCCTCCGAGGCGCTCGTGCACTCGAATCTGCACCCGGGCCGGTCGCTCCAGGCCTATCTGGACCAGCCCGCGCTGCGGGACGCGGTCAAGCAGATCGGTGGGAACGTGCTGCTCGGGGTGCCGTTCGGCATCCTCGTGCCGGTGCTCGCGCCCAAGGCGCGCGGAATGCTGCGGGTGCTCGTGCTGACGGCGTCCGTGATGCTGCTGGTGGAGTTCGCGCAGGGCGCGCTCATCACCGGGCGCGCCTTCGACATCGACGACGTCATCCTCAACACGACCGGCGCGCTCGTCGGTTACCTGCTGCTCGGACGCCGGATGAGCCGCGCGGTGCACGCTCCCCGGCCCCGGCGGGGTGACTCCTAGGGACGCGGCTTCCAGGTGTACTTGTCGCCGCCCACCCAGCGCACGACATCGGGGTCGTCGAGGTCGTGGACGATGATGCCGAACGCGGCGGCGGTCTCCAGGACGTCGGTGACGGTGTGCGCGGAACCGACGACCTCGCCGTCGATCTCCACGATCCGGAACGGGGGTTTGCCCGGCTGCACCCCGAGCACCATGATCCGTGGCTGGTTCATGAAGGGGCTCGCGACTTCGGTCATGACATAGAGCGTAAAGCGCAACCGGCCGGTACGGATCGCCAAAAATCACCCGTCGGGCCACGCTGGAGCCAGGAGGTGGCGATGGATCCCCTGGATGCCCTGGACCGGATCGCCTTCCTGCTGGAGCGGTCCCTGGCGCCGCCGTACCGCGTGAAGGCGTTCCGTACGGCCGCCAGGGTGCTGGCGGACCTGCCCGAGGGCGAGGTGGCCGCACGGGCCGAGGCCGGCACGCTGGAGTCGCTGAAGGGCGTGGGACCGAAGACGGCCCAGGTTGTGCGCGAGGCACTGACCGGCGAGGTGCCGTCCTACCTGCGGAAACTCCAGGACGAGGTGGGGCGGCCGCTCACCGACGGCGCCGGGGAGCGGCTACGGGCCCTGCTGCGCGGCGACTGCCATCTGCACTCCGACTGGTCCGACGGCGGCAGCCCGATCGACGAGATGGGCCGCACGGCGGCCGCCCTCGGCCACGAGTGGGCCGTACTGACCGACCACTCGCCCCGGCTGACGGTCGCCCGGGGGCTGTCGCCGGAGCGGCTGCGCGCCCAACTGGAGGTGGTCGAGGAGCTGAACGCGTCCTGGGCGCCGTTCCGGCTGCTGACCGGCATCGAGTGCGACATCCTGGAGGACGGCTCCCTGGACCAGGAGCCCGAGCTGCTCGACCGGCTGGACGTGGTCGTGGTGTCCGTGCACTCGAAACTGCGGATGGAGAAGCGGGCGATGACCCGGCGTCTGCTGAAGGCCGTACGGGATCCGCACGCGAACATCCTCGGGCACTGCACGGGGCGGCTGGTGCAGGGGCGGGGGCGGCCGGAGTCGGAGTTCGACGCGGACGAGGTGTTCGCGGCCTGCGCCGCGTCCGCCACGGCCGTGGAGATCAACAGCAGGCCCGAGCGGCTGGACCCGCCCCGGCGGCTGCTGCGGCGGGCGGTCGCGGCGGGAGCGCTGTTCTCGGTCGACACCGACGCGCACGCGCCCGGCCAGCTGGACTGGCAGATCCTCGGCTGCGCGCGGGCCGAGGAGTGCGAGGTGCCCGCCGAGCGGATCGTGACGACCTGGCCGAGGGAGAAGCTCCTGGACTGGTCCCGTAAGGGCGTCTCCGCTTGACTTCGAGCGCACTCCAATCCGTAGCGTTTCGGACATGAGCAACAGCGACATGAGCAACACCGCACAGCACAAGATCGGCTCGGGCTTCGGCGCCACGAGCACCGCCGACGACGTCCTGCGGGGCATCGATCTGGGCGGTCGGCTGGCGATCGTCACGGGCGGCTACTCCGGGCTCGGCCTGGAGACCACCCGGGCACTGGTGAAGGCCGGCGCCCGGGTCGTCGTCCCGGCGCGGCGCCCGCAGACGGCGCGGGAGAACCTCGACGGCGTCGAGAACGTCGAGGTGGACGAACTCGACCTCGCCGACCTGGACAGCGTCCGCGCCTTCGCCGACCGGTTCCTCGCCTCGGGCCGCACGCTCGACCTGGTGATCGACAACGCCGGGATCATGGCCTGCCCGGAGACCCGGGTCGGGCCGGGCTGGGAGGCGCAGTTCGCCACGAACCACCTCGGTCACTTCGCCCTGGTGAACCGGCTGTGGCCGGCGATCGAGCCCGGCGGGGCGCGGGTGGTGTCCGTGTCCTCGCGCGGCCACCACTTCTCCGGCATCCGCTGGGACGACGTCCACTGGCGGCACGACTACGACAAGTGGCAGGCGTACGGGCAGGCCAAGACGGCGAACGTGCTGTTCGCCGTGCACCTCGACGCGCTCGCCCGGGACCGGGGCGTACGGGCCTTCTCGCTCCACCCGGGCGGCATCCTCACGCCCCTCCAGCGGCATCTGCCGCGGGAGGAGATGATGGCGAACGGCTGGATCGACGAGGACGGCAACCCGATCCCGCAGCCGGGCTTCAAGACGCCGGAGCAGGGCGCGGCCACCCAGGTGTGGGCGGCGACCTCCCCGCAGCTCGACGGCATGGGCGGCGTCTATCTGGAGGACTGCGACATCGCCGAGCCCGCTCCGGAGAGCGGCGAGCGCGCCGGGGTGAAGGCCTGGGCGACGGACCGCGAGCAGGCGTCCCGCCTGTGGGACCTCTCGGCCGAGCTGACCGGGGTGAACGCGTTCGCGTCCTGACGGTGCGCGCCGGTGTCCCGCCGTGGCCCGGCGAGCCCTCAGCCGGACGGCTCGTCGGGGGGCGGCGGGCCGGGGCGGGCGCCGGCCGGGCGGGGGGCGCCGCGGCGGCCGGTGCCGGCCTCGTCGGTGTCGGGGAGTTCGGTGCCGGGCAGGTCGGGGGCGGTGACGTCCCAGGGGTCCTCGCCCGGGCGGGTCTGCCGGTCGGGCAGGTCTCGGGGGATCGGGGGGCCGGTCTCGCCGGGGCCCTCCTCACGGTGGGCGGCCACGGTGTGCTCCCTTCGGGGGGAACGTGGCGGGTACCTCGGCGGCAGGCAGCGAAACCTCGGCAGCTCGGTGCCTCGGTGCCTCGGTGCCTCAGTGCGGGGTGCGCTCCTCCAGGGCCGTGTGCCAGGCCGGCCGGGGGAGGTCGGGCTGCGGTTCGGGGCGCCGGCCGCCGTGCGCGAAGAAGTCCGCGAGCGGAAGGATCGCCGCGCCCACGGTGACCGCGTCGGGGCCGAGCCTGCCGAGGTCCACGGTGACCCTGCGGGCGGGGTGACCGAGGGCGTAGGCGGTGGCGTGGCGGCGTACGGCGGGCAGCAGACGGGGACCGAGCTGGAGGCCCGCCCAGCCGCCGATGAGGATGCGCTCGGGCTGGAAGAGGTTGATCAGGTCGGAGAGACCGGCGCCCACGTACTCGGCGGTCTCCTCCAGGAGCCCGCGGGCGACCGGGTCGCCCTCGGTGCCGTCGTCCGGGTGGGCGGCGGCGAGCAGCGCGGCGAGCGCGCTCTCCTCGTCGGTGTCCGCGGGCGGCCGGCCGCCCCCCTCGCGCCATCGGTCGAGGAGCGCCTCCGCCCCCGCGTACGCCTCCAGACAGCCGAGGGCGCCGCACCGGCAGCGGCGGCCCCGGACCCGTACCGTCAGATGCCCCCATTCGAGCGCCCGGCCCTGCTCCGCCTCGGGGGTGACGAGGCTGGCGCCGACGCCGGAGCCGAAGAGGACCACCACGGCGTTGCGGGCACCGCGTCCGGCGCCGAACCACATCTCGGCCTGGCCGAGGGTCCGGGCGCCGTTGTCGATGAAGTACGGCACGGTGTCGGGCAGCGGGGAGCCCTCGCGCAGCAGCGCCTCCAGCGGGACGGCGTCCCAGCCGATCGTCTGTCCGTGCACGACGGCGCCGTCCCCGGGGGTGTGCTCGACGATGCCGGGGACCCCGATGCCGACGCCCAGGAGCCGTTCGGGGGCGAGGCCGGCCGTCGCGAGCACCTCGGCGACACCGTCCCGGACATGGCCGACGATGCCCTCGACCGCGTACCGCTGCTGCTCCAACGGGCGTTCCGCGCGGGCGAGTTCGGTGAGGGTGAGGTCGAACAGCTCGATCCGCACCCGGGTCTCACCGACGTCCACGCCGATCATGTGGCCGCTGCCGGGGGCCACGCGCAGCAGGATGCGGGGGCGGCCGCCGTCGGAGTCGACGCTGCCGGCCTCCTCGACCAGTCCGTCGGCGGCCAGGTCCGCGACGACGTTGCTGATGGAGCCGGAGCTGAGGCCGGTGGCCGGGCCCAGCTCGAAGCGGCTGAGGGGGCCGTCGAAGTAGAGCCGTTGCAGGACGGCCGTGCGGTTGGCCCGCCTGAGATCGCGTACCGTACGCCCGTTCCGCCCCGTCATGACGCTCCTTTCGTGCCCTGCCCGATCTGCAACATACCCTCAGGGAGGGGCCGGGCGCGACTTCCTCCAACCCTTAGTTCACGATGCGAGACAAGCAGGGCGGGGCAAGCGACGGGACCAGCGCCCCCTCGCGTCGGTGGGGTTGCCGGGCCGCCCGCCCCCGGTTATTAGGCTGGACCGATGACCCCCACCCCTGACGTACGGTCGATCGCCCTGGACGAGACGTCGGATCCGCCGCTGCGGCCCCTGCCGGCGGGCGTCGCCGGGCTGCTCGGCGATCTCGGGGCGCCACCCCGGCTGGTCGCCCATCTGCGGGCCGTGCACGAGGTCGCCGCCCTGATCGTGGCGTGGATCGGGGAGCACCGGCCGGAACTGGCCGTGGACGGGGCGGCGGTGCTGTTCGGCGCGGCCACGCACGACATCGGCAAGGTGCTGCACCCCGGCGAGCTGTCCGGTCCGGGCGCGCGGCACGAGGAGGCGGGGCGCGAGCTGCTGCTGGCGCGCGGGGTGGCTCCCGGGCTGGCGCGTTTCGCGGGCAGTCACGCGTCCTGGCAGGCGCCGGGCGTCGAGGTCGAGGACCTGCTGGTGAGCCTGGCCGACAAGGTGTGGAAGGACAAACGGGTGGCCGATCTGGAGGACCTCGTGGTGGCGGAGCTGTCGCGGGCGGGCGGCCGGCCGGTCTGGGAGGAGTTCCTGGCGCTGGACGAGTTCCTCACCGGGGTCGGCGCGGGCGCGCCGCGCCGGCTGGCCTGGCAGGCGGCCCATCCCGTCGGCTGAGGGCAGGCGTTCGACGGCCGGGGCGACCGACCCGTGCGGCGTGCTGTGGCGCAACCGGGCGCCGGCCCCCTTCGACCGCGTGGCGGTGCCGGTCGCGGAGTGCGGGACCACGCCGGGGCGGCTGCGCGGGCGGGAGGTGCGGGAGCTGTTCCGGCCACAGGAGGCCGGCCAGGTGGAGCGGATCGCCCAGGCGTTGCGGCTGCGGCACCGCTCGCGCTACCAGGTGTCGGTGCGCCGGCGGGCGCCCGGCGGCGCGGAACGGTACGGGGAGCTCACGGCGGACCCGGTGAGCGACCTCGTCGGGGAGACGCCCGCCCCGCTGGTGATGCTGCGCGTCCTGGGGGAGCGCGAACCGCCCGGGAGACCGGCCGCACCCCTGACGGCGTGGGGGTGCGGCCGCCCCCCGGGCCGGGGACTCCCGGCGACGGGGCGCAGGGAGCCCACAGAGCCGTTCCGCCTACCGTGCGTCGGCCCCTGCGATGTCGGACAGGTGGCGGGCGACGGCGCCCTCCGTCGTCTCGGCCGTGCCCGCGCCCCGGGGTGCGCCGAAGCGGGCGAGGGTGTGCCAGACCATCTTGAGGTCCTGCGGGGCGGCCCGTCCCGCGCGCACCGCGTCGCCGATCACGCGCGGGTCGACCACCGCGTCCTCGGCGATCCGGGCACCCAGCTCGGCGTACGCGCGGCCCCGGTACTCGGCGTTCCGGTACAGCTCGGCGACGGTGATGCGGTAGCCGGGGTGCCACTCGACCGGGCAGGGCAGGGCACGTGCCGCCTCCTCGACCGGGGTGCCGCGGTAACTCGGGTCCAGGACCAGGGCCTCGACGTCCCGGGCGAGATCGACGCCCCCGTGGACATGGGCCTCGACGTAGTCGTTGAGGGCGTCCCGTTCGTCGGTCTCGGCCAGGGCGATCAGCGGCATCGCGGCGGCGACGCCGAAGTCGTCGGGCTCGGCCGCGCTGTCGGGGTAGCAGAAGGTCGCGCGGGTGAGCGCGTCCGGGCGCAGCCGCAGGTGCGAGGAGCCGAACCTCGGTGCTGCGCCGACGACTTGGCGGCGGAAGTCGAGCGCGCCGTACACCGGTCGCTCGCGCGGGTCCGCGTCGTCGTACGCCCCGCCGAAGATCCGGCTCTCCCAGCGCCAGCGGTCGCCGCCGGGGTGGGCGGTGAGGCCTCCGTTGCTCGTGCCGGTGACGAACTGCGAGCGGTAGACGCCGTCCCGGGCGAGCACGGCGAGGACCGGCAGGCCACCGGTCTCCCGGTCCGGGTGACAGTTCAGCGTGGTGACGAAGGGACTTCCTGGAAATCCACTGGCTCTCCTCGGTGAGGCTCTTTACCCTAGGCTCAAACCTAGGGATCCTAGGTTTTATGGATCAGCAGATCAGCAGATCAACAGTTCGACAGATCGATACGGACCGGCACCCCAGGAGACTCCCATGAGGTCACTCACCGAAAGCGACATCCGCACCTCGTTCGTCAACTGCTCGAAGGGAGAGGCCAAACGTCTGTACCTGCCCCGCGATCTCGGTGAACTCCCCTGGGCCGACCTGGACTTCCTCGGCTGGCGCGATCCCGGGGCGCCCGACCGCAGCTATGTGGTCGCCGAGCGGCGGGGCGAACTCCTGGGCGTGACCCTGCGTCTGCCGTCCTCGCGCCGCGGGCTGCCGCACCGCAGCATGTGCTCGCTGTGTCTGACCACGCACCCCGGCGGCGGGGTCTCGCTGATGACGGCCCGCAAGGCGGGCGCGGCCGGCCGCGAGGGCAACTCGGTCGGCCTGTACCTGTGCGCGGACCTGGCCTGCTCCCTCTACGTGCGCGGCAGGAAGGTCCCGGAGTCGGGCGCCAGACTGGAGGAGAGCCTCACCCTGGACGAGCAGATCGCCCGGACGACGGGCCGCCTGTCGGCCTTCCTCGACCAGCTGTACATGTGAACCGGCCCGCAGGTCGACGGCGTAGTCCCGGTACGGCACCGTCGTCGGGGCCGGTGGCGTTGAACGAGCCCCGGCCCCGCGCCTGCCCGGTCCGCCGCCGCCGGCGGGCGCGGCAGCGGTGACAGCGGTGACAGCGATGGCAATGGTGACGCAGAGCAGGAAGAGAACAGCGGTGACACCGACACGGATGGTGTGAAGTCTGATGAACCGAGCGTCGCCCCGCAGCCCCCGTGGAAACCATCCTGCGGACCGCCGTCCTGGAGGTACGCATGACCCGAGGAGTGAGACGGGGGTTTCCCCGCGGCATGTCTCCGACGGCACCCTGGGTACAGAAGAAACGTTCGAGCACCATTTCGAGCACCATGGGGAAGGGGAACTGGTCCGGGAATGCGAGAGGTAAGTCAGCGAGCGGAGCCGTTCGTCCGGCTCCTGCGGCGTCATCGGGAACCGGCGGTGGTCCAGGCGTTCCGCTCCGCGGCGGCGGCGGCGATCGCGTACGTCGTCGCCCTGCGGCTCAGCCCCGAGGCGGCCCCCCTCACCGCGCCCCTGACCGCGCTGCTGGTCGTCCAGGTCACCCTGTTCGCCACGCTCACCAACGGCATCCGGCGGGTGAACTCGGTGGTGGCCGGCGTCCTGGTCGCCATCGCCTTCAGCCAGCTCGTCGGCCTGACCTGGTGGAGCCTCGCGCTGCTGATCGTGGCCTCGCTGGCGGTCGGGCACCTGGTCCGCGTCGACGAGTACGTGCCCGAGGTGGCGATCAGCGCCATGCTGGTGCTGGGCGTGACCACCGTCGGCGACACCGCCTGGGCCCGGATCGTGGAGACCCTGATCGGCGCGGTCGTCGGCCTCGCCATCAATCTGCTGCTGCCGCCCCCGGTGTGGATCGAGGAGGCCGGCGAGTCGATCGAGGGACTGGCCCGCCGGCTGCGGCAGCTCATGCTGCGCATCGGCGAGGAGGCGGCCGGCCGCCCGGCGTTCGAGGAGGCGGCCGCCCGGCTGCACGAGGCGCGCCGCCTCGATCACGACATCGTGGAGGTGGACGCGGCGCTGCGGCAGGCCGAGGACAGTCTGCGGCTCAATCCCCGGGTCCGGGAGGGCCTGCTGCACCGGGTGGTGCTGCGCACCGGTCTGGACACCCTGGAGATCTGCACGGTCGTCCTGCGGGTCCTGGCGCGCACCCTGACCGACCTCGCCAAGGAGCGCGAGCCCGATCCGCTGTTCCCGGAGGAGACCGGCCAGGTCGTGGAACGGCTCCTGTCGGAGATCGCCGACGCGGTGGTCAGCTTCTCGGTGCTGGTCACCACGCATGTCAGTCACGACGCGGACGCCGCCGAGGCCCGGCTCACCGCCGAGCTGCGGCAGGCCGCGGCCACCCGCGACAAGCTCGCCCAGCTGCTGCTGGAGCGGCTCCAGCACGACGCCCGGCAGTGGCAGCTGCACGGCGCCCTGCTCACCGAGGTGAACCGGATGATCGACGAGCTGGACACCGAGCACCGCTCGCGCCGGCTCCTGGAGGAACTGGACCGGGTCTCCTCCGAGCAGCGGGCGCGGATGCCGCGGCTGACCCGGCTGCGCGAGCGCCTCGGCGTCCAGGAGGAGCTGTGGCGGAACCGCACGGGGATCGGCGGGCGTTCTCTCTGAGGGAGCGCCGGGACGGGGCCGGCGCCGGATGCGAGGGAGCGCGCCTGTGGCCGGCACCAGCGTACGGATCGACGGGGACACACTGAGGCTGCCGGGCGGGGTGGCCGTGCGGTTCATGCGGACCCTGCGGCTGCCGGAGAGCGGCGAGCACGACCTGCCGCCCGGGCTGGGCACGTTCCCGCTCCGCCGGGTCGCCGACCACCCGGACACCGTGCCCGCCGAGTGGCTGGCGCGCGGGGGCGTGATGCTGCCGATGTATCTCCGCGAGGCGATGTGGCTGGGCTTCGCGGGCTCCACGCGGCCGGCGGCGCTCCAGGTCGGCGCGGGCAAGGTGTGCGCGGTCTCCGGCAAGCCGTGGAGCGACCGGCTCTCGCACGACCCGCAGAACTATCTGGCGCTGCCGCGGCAGCCCTGGCTGGACGGCATCAACTCCGGGAAGGGCACGGTCCGCCAGTTCGTGGCGGTCCCGCTCGGCCTGGGCGCGACCGTGGAGGGCCAGGTCACCGGCGAGGAGGTGTGGGGCGGGGTCCAGCTCCAGTCCTTCCCGCTGACCGCGGAGAAGCACGCGGAGTGGGAGGAGGAGCAGCGGTTCCTCTCCCTGGAGACGCGGAGCGTGAAGTCGGTCGGGGGCGGGTACGGCGCGGTGCCCGCGGCTCCCGGGGCGATGCCCCCGCAGGCGCCGATGCCCATGATGCCCGCCGCCGTCCCCGCCCCGCCCGGTGCGCCCCGGGCGCGCGCCGCCGCGGCGATGGGGCTGGGCGTGGGCGGTTCGATGCGGCAGGAGGTCTACCGGGACACCCGCCCGGTCGAGGACTACACCCGGGAACCCGGCGCGCGGGTCTTCGTGCACCTGGTCACTCCCCCGGAGTGGCGCCGCATCACGGGCGAGGAGCCCCCGCCCTCCCCGGTGGACCGCGCCGCGTACACCAAGGCGGGCCTGCCGTGGTTCGACTACTACGACGAGGGCGCGCAGGACCTCGCCCCGGGCGACGCCCTGTCCGGGGTCAAGCCGGTCGGCGACTGGCTCGGTGACGATCTGGACCCCTGGGAGCAGCCGGCGCCCGGCCAGGTGCATCCGCTGAAGGACGCGCCGGGGACGCCGGTGCAGGACGGCGACTGGTAGCCGGGGCGGGGCGTACCGCTTTTGCGTTCGAGGGTCGTTCCGCGTCAAGGTGCTGTGTACGACGGGGGCGCGGGACGACCTGAGGTGCGCGGAATGAACAGTGGGACGGCAGGGGAACGCGGCCCGTGGAGCAGGCGGCGGTTCGTCGCGGTGCTCGGCGGCGCGGCGGTGGCACCGGCCGTGGCGGGCTGCGGCGGTGACGGCGACGGCTCGTCGGGGGCGGCGCGGGAGGCACAGGAGCCCCAGGAGGCCTCGACGGCGCCGCAGGCCCCGCAGTCCTCGGTGTCCGGGTCCGCCTCGCCCGAGCCCGCGCCGAGCCCCTCCGGCCCCCGCCCGCTCTACCTGGGCACCTACACCTCAGCCGAGGGCGGCGGGAAGGGCATCGGGGTCGCCTCGTACGACCCGTCCTCGGGCCGGATCACCGGCCGGGGCACCCTCACCGGCGTCCCCGACCCGTCGTACCTGGCGATCCACCCGGACGGCGGCACGCTGTACGCGGTGAACGAGCGGGCGAAGGGCACGGTGACCGCCGTACGGCTGTCCGACCGCGCGGTGCTGGGGAGCCGGGCCACGGGCGGGGACCACCCGTGTCATCTGTCGGTGCATCCGAGCGGGCGGTGGCTGCTGAGCGCCGACTACGGCTCGGGCAGCGTGGCCGTGCACCCGATCGGGGCCTCGGGAGCGCTGGGCGAGCGCACCGCGAAGGTCACCCACACGCGTCCGGCGCCCGGGCCGGGTCAGCAGGGGCCGCACGCCCACCAGTTCCTGACGGCGCCGGACGGCGGGCATGTGCTGGCCGTGGACCTCGGCACGGACACGGTGTACAGCTACCGGCTGGACGAGCGCGAGGGCACGCTCACCGAGGTCGCACAGGCGCACACCCGGCCGGGCGCGGGGCCGCGCCACCTCACCTTCCATCCCGGCGGCCGGTACGCCTATCTCGCCGACGAGGGCGACGACACGGTCTCGGTCTGCGCCTACGACGCCGGAAGCGGGCGGCTGACGATCGGCGCGCCGCAGTCCACGGGGGCGAAGGCGGACCCCAACTATCCGGCGCAGTTCGCCGTCACGCCGGACGGGGCGTACGCGTTCCTGGCCAACCGTGGCGACAACACGCTCGCCCGGTACGCGGTGGAGGCCGACGGGGCCCGGCTGCGGCTGCTCGGCACGGTCCCGGTGCACGGGGACTTCCCCCGGCAGATCGCCCTCTCGCCGGACGGCGGTCTGCTGTTCGCGGCGAACCAGCGCTCGGGCACGGTCAGCGTGTTCGTGGTGGACGCGGGCAGCGGCGGACTGCGGCTCGCGGGCGAGCCGTTCGCGTCACCCGTCGCCGTCTGTGCGCTGCCGCTGTAGGGGGCGCGGGCAGGACGCGGAGCTCGCCTGGGTGAGCAGGACGTGCATGCGCTCGGTGAGCTGGCCGACGTCGTCGGCGGGCGTGTGGAAGGGCAGGCGTACGTCGCCGTGGGCGCGGGCGCGTTCGATGCGCAGGGTCAGTCCGTGCCGGTCGACGGCGAGCGGCTGGACCCGTACGGCACCGTGCAGGCTTTCGTGCCGGACCAGACGGGTGAGCCGCTCGACCGCGTCGGGGTGGGCGTCGGCGAGGTGGGTGAGCAGCTGGGCCTCGGCGGTGGCGAGGGGGTCGGGGCGGGCCTCGGCGAACTCGTCGAGGCCGACGACGACCGCGCCGGTGGCCTGTTTCAGGACGACCCGGGTGGCACGGAAGACGAGGTGGTCGTCCTCGGGGGCGAACCAGCCGGCGAGCCAGAGCCGGCCCCGGATCCGGTGGCGCACGGGGACGGGCGCCACGTCGGCGAACTCCAGGACCGCGGACGGCTCGCCGCGGGGCGCGCAGATGGCCGCCGTGAGCAGGGAGCTGTCGTCGGGCACATGGAGGTGCACCCGGCCGTCCTCGTCGACGGTGTGCGCGCCGACGAACTCCTCGCGCCCGCCGTCGGCGGTCACCGCGCAGGACCACGAGGCGGCCAGCACCGACCGGGCCCGCTCGGCCGCACCGGGCACCGCCGTCCAGCTGTGGCTGTCACCCATCCCAGAACCTCCTTAGGTAAGCCTTGCCTAACCTAGCGGAGATCCGGGCGTACGCCAACCGCCACAGGTGATCTTTCGCGGCGGCCGGGCGGCCGTCAGTGCGCGATGACCCCGAGCAGCGCCCTCGCACACAGGTCCCGGACCTGGTCCCGCGTCAGATCCGGGCCCCGCAGCCACTCCAGGCAGACCGCCGTGATGAACGCCAGCCAGCCGCGCACCGCGAGCCGTACGTCCGCGCGCTCCTCGAACAGCGGACCGAACTCCGGGTCGGCCCCCAGCGCGGCCAGGATCTGCTCCTCCTGGGCCGCGAGGGCCCGCTGGTAGACCCGGCGCACACTCCGGTCGCCGGCCGCGTCGGCGCGATGGAAGGCGCGGTAGCCGTGTGCGTGGGTCTCGACGTACTCCAGATACGCGTCGAGGCCCGCGGCGAGCTGCTCGCGGACCGGGACGCCGGGCACCGCCGCCGTCATCCGCAGCATCCGCTCGCTCTCCCGCTCGACGACCGCCGCGAAGAAGTCCCGCTTGGTCGGGAAGTAGTGGTAGAGCAGCCCGCGTGAGACCCCGGCGATCTCGGCGACCCGCTCGATGCGGACCTCGTCGTAGGGACTCTCCGAGAACAGGCGGGCGCCCACCGACAGCAGCTGCTCCCTGCGCTCCTCTGTGCTGAGTCGGCGCCGGGTGCGCTCCCCCTGGTTCGCGGCCATGCCCGCACTTTACTTGACGCCGGTTCAACAGCGGGACGAGACTGGGCGCGTTATTGAACTCACGTACAACAGTTTCGACCTGCCGCTCGATCAAGGGAGATCGCGTCATGGCGGAGACGGTGCCGACGACGACCGGGGACGTCCTGCCCAAGGGGTTCCGCAGCGCCGAACTGGGCTGGCCGGACCTGCGGCGCATCCCGCACCCGCCGTACCGGATCCCCGTGCTCGGCGACCTCCTCGGCGCCAGCCGGCGCACTCCCCTCCAGGACTCCCTGCGCTACGCCCGGCAGCTCGGCCCGATCTTCCGGCGCAAGGCGTTCGGCCGGGAGTTCGTGTTCGTGTGGGGCGCGGAGCTGGCCGCCGACATGGCGGACGAGACACGGTTCGCCAAGCATGTGGGGCTGGGCATCGCCAACCTGCGGCCGGTGGTCGGGGACGCGCTGTTCACGGCGTACAACCACGAGCCCAACTGGCAGCTGGCGCACGACGTCCTGGCGCCCGGGTTCAGCCGGGAGGCCATGGCGGCCTACCACCCGATGATGCTGGACGTCGCCGAGCGGCTCACCGCCCACTGGGACCGCGAGGCCGCCGCCGGACACCCGGTCGACGTGCCCGGGGACATGACCAAGCTGACCCTGGAGACGATCGCGCGCACCGGGTTCGGACATGACTTCGGCTCCTTCGAGCGCACCCGCCCGCATCCCTTCGTCAGCGCGATGGTGGGCACCCTCACCTACGCCCAGCGCCTCAACACCCTGCCGTTTCCCGGGCTGTTGAAGGGGGCCGCCCGGCAGAACGAGGCCGACATCGCCCATCTGGACCGCACGGTCGACGCGCTGGTACGGCAGCGGCGCGCCGGAGGCGGCGGGCAGGGGGACCTGCTCGACCGGATGCTCGACACGGCGCACCCCGGGACGGGTGAGCGGCTGTCCGACGAGAACGTACGGCGGCAGGTCATCACCTTCCTCGTCGCGGGCCACGAGACCACCTCGGGCGCGCTCTCCTTCGCCCTGCACTACCTCTCCCTGAACCCGCGGATCGCCGCCCGGGCCCGGGCCGAGGTGGACCGGGTGTGGGGCGACACGGCGGTGCCCGGGTACGACCAGGTGGCGAAGCTGCGGTACGTCCGCCGGGTCCTGGACGAGGCGCTGCGGCTGTGGCCGACGGCGCCCGGCTTCGCCCGGGAGGCCCGCGAGGACACGGTGCTGGGCGGGGAGCATCCGATGCGGCGGGGCGCCTGGGCGCTGGTCCTGACGGCGATGCTGCACCGGGACCCCGAGGTGTGGGGCGAGGACGCCGAGCGGTTCGACCCGGACCGATTCGACGCCGCGGCCGTCCGGGGGCGGGCCCCGCACACCTTCAAGCCGTTCGGCACGGGCGCCCGCGCCTGCATCGGCCGCCAGTTCGCGCTGCACGAGGCCACCCTGGTCCTCGGCCTCCTGCTGCGCCGCTACGACCTGCGCCCCGACCCGGCCTACCGGCTGCGCGTCACGGAGCGGCTGACGCTGATGCCGGAGGGACTGCGGATGGGTCTGGAGCGGCGTACGTCGGCCGGAGCACCGCAGGAGCCGACGACAACTCCGACTCCGGAACAGGAGGTCTCAGCGCCCGGCTGTCCAGTGCACCGGGCGGGTGACTGAGACCGGCAGCCTGGTACCGGCACCGCCCCGGGCCGCCGCCGCGGACGCCGGCCGGAGCGCCACAGACACCGACAGCGGGTCCACCAGCCACAGCTCCGGCTCCTCCGGCTCCCGATCCAGGGCAGGAGGTCTCAGCGCCCCGCTGTCCAGTGCACCGGGCGGGTGACTGAGGTCGGCAGCCTGATGCCGGCGCCGGCCCGGGCCGCGGCCACCTGGGGCTGGATGCCGCGGACGGCGGCAGGAGCGCCACAGACGCCGACAGCGGGTCCACCGGCCACAGCTCCGGCTCCTCCGGCTCCCGATCCAGGGCAGGAGGTCTCAGCGCCCCGCCGTCCAGTGCACCGGGCGGGTGACTGAGACCGGCAGCCTGATGCCGGCGCCGGCCCGGGCCGCGGCCACCTGGGGCTGGATGCCGCGGACGGCGGCAGGAGCGCCACAAACGCCGACCGCGGGTCCACCGGCCACAGCTCCGGCTCCCGGGCAGGAGGTCTCAGCGCCCCGCTGTCCAGTGCAGCGGGCGGGTGACTGAGGTCGGCAATCTGGTGGCGGCGTTGCCCCGGGCCGCGGTCACCTGGGGCTGGGTGAGGAAGAAGGCGCCGGTCAGGTCGGCGTCCGTGAGGTCGGTGTCCCGCAGGTCGGCCCCGATCAGGTCCGCGCCGCGCAGATCGGCGCCGGTGAGGTCGGCGGCGATCAGACAGGCCCCGCGCAGATTCGCCCCGCGCAGATCGGCGCCCTTGAGGCGGGCCCCCATCAGATCGGCGCCCCGGCGGTCCTTGCCGCGGCCGCGGACCCCGGCGCGGGCCAGTTCGCTGGTCCTCAGCAGCAGGACGTTGACCTCCTGGCGGTGGGCCGGGACGTCCAGGGCGGCCAGCTCGACGGGGGTCCCCCGGGTGAGCGCCTCGGTCCGCGCCAGGGCGAGGCGCAGCTCCGGGTGGACCGGGCGGGCGGCGGGCAGGCCGAGCGCCTCGGTGAGGTACCAGAGCAGCTCGTGGAGCTGGCGCACCACCGGGAACACCTCGAACACCGCCCGGGCGTGCTCGGCCGGGGCACCCCGCCAGTCCCGCCCGCCGAAGGTGACCTGGGAGACCTTCTGACCGGCGCCGAAGCAGTCGTAGACCGTGCAGCCGCTGAAGCCCTTCTGCCGCAGCCGGTCGTGGATGCCGCAGCGGTGGTCCGCCGCCAGGTTGGGGCAGGGCCGCCCGGCGGGCTTGTCGAGCGCGAAGTCGGCCGAGCGGGCGAAGGGCAGGGCCACACAGCACAGGCCGAAGCAGTGCGCGCAGTCGCCGCGCAGCCCCTCCCGGTCCACCGTGTCGTCCCCTGTCTTGTCTTGCATGCCCTCCACCCTACTGACACTCCGCTGACCTGCGCTCACACCCCGTCCGGCACCTCCAGGGCGGCCACCCGCTCCGGGTCGGCCAGGATGTTCAGCGCGATGATCCGGCCGTCGGCGACGGTGATGCCCATGACCGAACGCACCTCGCCCTCGGGTCCGTTGAGGATGCCGACCGCGCCGCCCACCAGCGCCAGCCGCCCGGCCGGAGCGAACTGCCGGAAGAGGATGGCCTGTTCGGCCACCGCCTTCGCGCCGTGCACGATCTTGGAGGCCGCCGCGCCGCGCACCAGCGCCCCGGAGTCGGCCCGCAGCACCACATCGGGGTGGAGCACGGAGACCAGCGCCTCGAAGTCCCCGGCGCGGGCGGCGGCCAGGAACGCGGAAACCACCTCACGCTGCCGGCCGAGGTCCGGCTCCGCGGCCGGTGCGGCCCCCTGGACCCGGCGGCGGGCCCGGCTGGCGAGCTGCCGGGTCGCGGCCGGGGTGCGCTCGACGACCGGCGCGATGTCGTCGAACGGCACGGCGAACATGTCGTGCAGCACGAACGCGAGCCGCTCGTCGGGCTCCAGGGTCTCCAGCACGATCAGCAGGGCGAGGCCCACCGCGTCGGCCTGGAGCACCTCCTGCTCGGGGTCGGTCCGGGACAGGGGCGCGATCACCGGATCGGGGACGAGGCCGCCGTACCCCGCGGACCCCGCGGACCCCGCGGACCCCGCGTAGCCTTCGTCCATCGGCAGTTCACGGCGGGCGGTGCGCGAGCGGAGCAGGTCCAGGCAGACCCGGCCGGTCACGGTGGTCAGCCAGCCGCCCAGGTTGCGCACCTCCTCGACGTCGCTGCGGCTGAGTCTCAGCCAGGTCTCCTGCACCGCGTCCTCGGCCTCGGCGAGCGAGCCGAGCATCCGGTAGGCGACGGCCCTGAGATGGGCGCGCTGCTCCTCGAAGCGCTGCGCCAGTACGTCCGTGTCGGTCATCGTGCCACTCCGCCTGGGGCATCGGTGTCTATCGGTTGAACAGTTCGAACGCGACCGCCGGGCGGCCACCGAAGCGCTCCCCGACGGAGTGCGCGACCCCGGTCAGGAAGCCGCGCACATAGGTCTCGGGGTCCTCGTCGGTGAGGGCCTCGATGTAGGCGCGGTGTTCGAGCAGCGAGCCCACCGCCCGCTCCAGGCCCGCCGAGGCGTCCACGGCGTGGGTGGGCGTCGCGGAGCCGGCGACCGCGACCCAGCGCACGCCGTTCCAGGGATCGAGGCCCTGTTCGGCCAGCTCCGGGAAGATCCAGCGGTTGCCTGCGTCGCCTGCGGCGTCCAGCGTGGCCCGGCCCACCGCGACATGGTCGGGGGTGTTCCAGGCGACGCCGCCCCAGGTGTCGCGGTGGTTGAGCGTGATGACCAGCTCGGGGCGGTGCCGGCGGATCGCGGCGGCGATGTCGCGGCGCAGGGCCGGCCCGTACTCGATCACGCCGTCGCGGTGGTCGAGGAACTCCACCTCGGACACGCCCACGACGGAGGCGCTCGCCCGCTGCTCGCGCTCCCGCAGCGGGCCGCACTCGGCGGGCGCGATGGTGTCGATGCCCGCCTCGCCGCGCGTCGCGAGGACATAGGCGACCTCGCGGCCCGCGTCGGTCCAGGCGGCGACGGCCGCGGAGCAGCCGTACTCCAGGTCGTCCGGGTGCGCCACGACGGCCAGGGCCCGTCGCCAGTCCTCGGGCATGGGCTGGAGCTGAGGGATCGTCGGCACGGTCATGCCCGAAGACTAATCGGTGACACCGACATCACGCTTCGTCACGGACGAGGGCGAGCAGCCGGTCCAGGACCCGGGGTCCGCCGGCCCGGACGCCGTCGTGTTCGAACTCGTCGGTGACCCAGGTGCGCAGGCCCCGGATCGCGCGGGCGGTGCGCAGGGAGTGGGCGGTGTCGACGTACAGGTCGTCGTGGTAGATCGCGGCCGCGACCGGGACCTCGTTGGCGGCGAGGCGGGCGGGGTCGTACAGCGGGGTCCAGTCGGTACGGGCGGCGAGGAGGCCGGCGGTCTCGCGCAGGGGGCGCAGCGCCGGGTCGGTGTCGAACATCCAGGGGTGGATCGTCTCGCCGGTGAGCAGCAGCGGTCCGTCGCCGGTGAGCGTCTTCGCGGCGTCGAACTGCGGGAACTCGGCGCGCACCCGTTCCGCCGACCAGGCGGTGGGGCGGGCGTCCTGGCCGTAGATCGCCTCGTGGACGAGGGCGTAGAGGGGGTGTCCGGCGAAGGAGAGCTGCTGCTGGAGCTGTTCCTGGAAGGCGTCGGACAGCTCGGGGCCGTGCGGGGTGGGGACGAAGGCGTCCTCGAGGAGGTGGTGCAGCCGGTGGCTGCCGTCGCCGGTGCCGAGCAGGATGCCGAGGGTCTGGAACCCCTCGACCGTGAGCCGGTGGCCGCCGGGGAGGGTGACCTCGTGCTGGAGGAGGTGGTCGGCGATCCGGCGGACCCGCTCGACGTCCTGCGGGTAGCGGGCGTAGTGCGCGGCGTTCTTGCGCTCCATGCGCGGGTAGGCGGCGCGGTAGACGTCGTCGGCGTGGGCGTCGAGGGCGGGCAGACCGCCGGTGATCAGGGCGGCGGCCAGGCCCTCGGGGGCGAGGGAGAGATAGCTGACCGTGCAGAAGCCGCCGAAGCTCTGGCCGAGGACGGTCCAGGGGGCGCCGCCGGTGACCTCGCGGCGGACGGCCTCGCAGTCGCGGACGATCGCGTCGGCGCGGAAGTGCGTGAGGTAGTCGGCCTGGGCGGCCGGGCCGCCGCGCAGCGGGAGCGTCTGGCGGTTGGCGGGCGTGGAGGCGCCGGTGCCTCGCTGGTCGAGCAGGAGGACGCGGTACTCCTTCAGGGCGCGGCCGAGCCAGGCCGGTCTGCCGACGAAACGGTTCGCCCCGAAGCCGGGGCCGCCCTGGAGGTAGAGCAGCCAGGGCAGGTCCTGGCCGGCCTTGTCGCTCGCGACGACCTCACGGGCGTACAGCTCGATCGTCTCCCCCGCCGGGTCGGCGTGGTCGAGGGGGACGGTGAAACGGCGGTCGGTGAGTACGACGCCGGGCTGGCGGTAGCTGAGGGACAACAGGGGTCTCCTGGGACGCTCGGTGTACGGGCCGCGTCCCAGTTCAGCACATGTCCGGGCGGGCGTGGCGCCCGGGGGATCATGAGCGGCTACTGAACGGCGGCTCAGCGGGCCGACAGACTCGACCGGCGCACCACCAGCTCGGGCTGGAGCACGACCCTGCGGTGCTCGTGCCGCCTCCCGGTGTCCTCCTCGGTCTCCTCCAGCAGCATCTCGGCGGCCAGGGCGCCCATGGTGACGGCGGGCTGGCGGACCGAGGTGAGCGGGACGGCGGCCGCGGCGGCGAACTCGATGTCGTCGTAGCCGACGATGGCGAGGTCGTCGGGGACCCCCACGCCGGCCGCGTACATGGCCTGGAGCACGCCGAGGGCGAGCAGGTCGTTGGCGCAGAACACGGCGGTGGGGCGGTCGGCGAGTCCGAGCAGCCGGGCGCCGGCGTCGCGTCCGGCGGCCACGTCGAGCCGCTCGGTGGGCAGCTCGCGCAGGCAGTCGGGGCCGAGGCCGGCCTCGGCGAGCGCGTTCAGGGCGCCGGTGCGGCGGTCGCGGACCTGGTTGAAGCCGGGCGGGCCGCTGACGTAGGCGAGGGAGCGGTGTCCGGCGTCGATGAGGTGCCGGACGGCGAGCGCGCCGCCCGCGACGTCGTCCACCGACACCGAGCACTCGGTGGTGCCCTCGGAGACCCGGTCGACCAGCACGAACGGGATGCCGTGGCGGCGGAACGACTCGATGTTGCGGCCGGTGGCGTCGGCGGGGGTGAGCAGCACGCCCCGCACCCGCTGCTCGGCGAAGAGCGAGAGGTACTCGGCCTCCTCGCCGACGCTCTCGGCGCTGTTGCAGACCATCACACCGAGCCCGGCGTCCCGGGCGGCCCGTTCGGCGCCGCGCGCCACGTCCACGAAGAACGGGTTGCCCATGTCGAGGACGAGCAGCCCCATGATCCGGGACCGCCCGGCCCGCAGCTGACGCGCGGACTCGCTGCGGACGTACCCCAGCCGGTCTATCGCGGACAGCACACGGGCCCGGGTCTCCGTGGCGACGGTGTCGGGGCGGTTGATGACGTTGGAGACCGTGCCGACGGAGACTCCGGCGGCACGGGCGACGTCCTTGATACCCACCGGCTGGGCCATCAGGCGGGGACCTCCAGGTGAACGGGGTACGGCGGGACGGGCTTCACATTACCGTCACGCCGCCCCCTGGCCGTTCTTGTCATGCGGGCAGTGCGAAGTCGACGACGTGGAGCGCCGAGGGGGTGGTCCCGCTCGACTTCTCCTGGTACATGATCGACAGCGTGTTGTCGGCCTTGACGCGCAGTTCGTCGATGACGACCTCGCCGAAGGCGTTCAGCCCGCTGCCGTCGAAGAGCACGGTCCAGTCGGTGTATCCGGAGGCCTTCGAGGCGCCGGCGATCCGCCCGAACGGGAAGATCGCGTAGGCGTTGTCGTACTTGTCCAGGATCAGTTTGGTGCGCTGGCTGGAGCCGAGGACGACGGGGATCTCCGTCTTCTGCCAGGTGCCCGAGGAGTTCTTGCGGACGTGGAAGGCGCGGCCGTTGGCGGTGCGGTCGCTGACGTAGTTGGTGGTGCACTGCCCGAAGCGGCCCGGCACATAGCTGATGATCGCGTGCGGGAGGCCGCTGGAGTCGGTGAACTGGCTCTCCTGGTTCATCAGGGAGTGGTCGGGGTTGAGCGAGTCCACGACGAGTCCCGCGTCGGTGACGGCCACCGTGTCCGAGGTCCCGGTGGTGCCCACGAGCGTCCCCGCGTTGTTGCGCCAGGTCCGCCCGCGGTCGTCCGAGTACACATAGCCGGTGTCGTGGTTGGTGATGCCGCCGCTGCTGCACATGACGGCCGCGGACTGCTCGCGCCAGGTGAAGAATGAGTGCAGGCGTCCGTTGACGTCGTAGTCGATGCCGTGCAGGTACATGTTGCGGGCGGTGGAGGAGCCGTGCGAGCTGGTGTACGTCCCGGTCGAGCCGGACCACTCCCCGAGCGCGGTCCAGGACGAACCGTCGTACTCCGCGAGGGCGTTGCGCCCGTTGCCGGAGATCCCGACCCGGTAGCTGAGCTGGAGCTTGCCCTCGGGCGTCGAGACGAACTGCGGGTAGGTGAACTGCGAGGTGAGCGCGAGCCCGTCGAGGCTGGTCTGCACGGCGCCGAAGACGGACGAGGTCCAGGACGTGGACGCCGGGTTGTCCAGGAGTCCGGCGACCGACTTCACGTAGAAGAAGCCGTCGCTGTGGGAGTCCATGTTGAGGTGGAGCCGGCCGTCGGTCTTGGAGACGCCCATGGAGATGACGTTGTGGGAGTCGCTGGCCTTGAGGACGTGGGAGAGGGTGACGGTCGACCACGAGGTGCCGCCGAGGACACGGCGGCCGACGACCGCGTTGCCGGTGGAGGTGTACCAGGCGGCGTACTGGTAGCCCTTGTAGGTCAACAGGCCGTTCTTCTGGAACGAGTTGTTGTTGACCAGGCCGTCGTAGGACACGAAGAAGACGGCGGTGGCGTCGAGTTGCGTGGTGCCCTTGCTGGTCACGGACGGGCCGGGGTCGGCGGCGCGGGCGGTGCCGGAGGCGAGGAGGGGGGTCGCCGCGGCGGTCGCGAGGGCGCCGGCCAGCAGGGTGCGTCGTCTCATCTCGGGGGACTCCATTGTCGTACGAGAGCGGGAGGTACGGGGTGGTGTCAGGCGAGGTGGAACACTTCGGTGAGGGGCTTCATGGCCTCGTCGGGCCGGGCGCCGTCCAGGGACTCGAAGAACGGTGCCATCTCGGCCTGCCAGCGGGCGTTGACCTCGGCGGCCTCCATCCCGGCCTGGGCGGCCGCGAAGTCCTCGGTCTCCAGATAGCCGACGAGCAGGCCGTCGTCTCTGAGGAACAGGGAGTAGTTGTGCCACCCGGTGGCCGAGAGAGCTTCGAGCATCTCCGGCCACACGGCGGCATGCCGTTCGCGGTACTCGGCGAGACGGTCCTGACGGACCTTGAGCAGGAAACAGACGCGCTGCATGGAGTACCGCTCCCGATGGGTGTGGGGGGATGATCAGGGGGACGGGGATCAGAAGTTGAACTGGTCGATGTTCTTGGCGTCGAACACGGTCGGCTTGCCGAGGCTGATCACACCGTCCTTGCCGATGGTGTACGACGTCCCGCCGGCCGTGAAGGTCTCACCCTCCTTGCCGGTGATCTGGCCGGAGACGAGCGCCACGGCGGTCTGCGCGGCGAGGGCGCCGAGCTTGGCCGGGTCCCACAGCTCGAAGCCGTCGACGGTGCCGTTCTTGACGTACTTGCGCATGTCGTTGGGGGTGCCGAGGCCGGTCAGCTTGACCTTGCCCTTGTACTTCGAGCCCGACAGGTACTGGGCGGCGGCCTTGATGCCGACGGTGGTCGGGGAGATGATCCCCTTCAGGTTCGGGTACTCCTGGAGCAGGCCCTGGGTCTGCTGGAAGGACTGCTGGGCGTCGTCGTTGCCGTACGCGACCTTGACGAGCTTGATGTCCTTGTACTTGGCGTCCTTGAGTTCGTCCTTCATGAACTCGATCCAGGTGTTCTGGTTGGTCGCGGTCTGCGCGGCGGACAGGATCGCGATCTCGCCCTTGTACCCGATCTGCTCGGCGAGGAGCTGCACCTCGGTGCGGCCGAGGTCCTCGGCGGAGGCCTGCGAGACGAAGGCGTTGCGGCACTCGGGGTTGGTGTCGGAGTCGTAGGTGACGACCTTGATGTCGTTGCTCATCGCCGTCTTCAGGGCGGTGCACAGGGCGCCCGGGTCCTGGGCGGACACGGCGATCGCGGCGACCTTCTGCTGCGTGAGCGTGTTGACGTACGACACCTGCCCCGAGGTGTCGGTCGCGCTGGACGGACCGACCTCCTTGTAGCTGGAGCCCAGCTCCTTCAGCGCGGCCTCGCCGCCCTTGTCGGAGGTGGTGAAGTACGGGTTGTTGACCTGCTTCGGCAGGAAGCCGACGGTCAGCCCCTTCTTGGTCGCGGCGTTGGGGTCGGCCTTGCCGGTGGCGGCGGCGGAGGCGCCTTCGCTCTTCACGTCCTCCTTGGTGGTGCCCCCACAGGCGGTGGCGGCGAGGGCGAGCGAGGACACGACGGCGAGGGCGGCACAGGCACGCCGAAGGGATGACTTGGACATGTGGAGTCCTTCTCGAGAGAGTTTCAGGTGAGGTTTCTTGGGGGCGCGGGGAACTGCGCGATCAGCCACAACGAACCCGCGGACGACGGACGGCCTATCCAGCGGAGCGTGCCGCCCGGGCAACGGAGATCTGACGAGCGACCCGAGGGCCGAGCACCGACACGACCAGCAGCACACCGGTCACGACGATCTGGGACTGCGCGGACACATTGACGAGGCTCATCACGTTCTGGAGCGCACCGAGGAGGAACACCCCCGCGATCGCACCGCCCAACGTGCCCTTGCCACCGTCGAAGTCGATCCCACCGAGCAACACGGCGGCGACGACGGACAGTTCGAGCCCGGTCGCGTTGTCATAGCGAGCGCTGGCGTAGTGCAGCGCCCAGAAGATCCCGGTGAGCGAGGCCATGAACCCCGTCACCGTGAACAGGATCAGCTTCTGCCGCTTGACGCGGATCCCGGCGAACCGCGCCGCCTCCTCGCTCGCCCCGATCGCGAACAGCGACCGTCCGAACGGCGTGGCGTGCAGGACGACCACGGCGATCGCGAGCAGGACCAGGAAGGGCAGGAAGGCCTGCGGCAGGAAGCTGTCCCCGACCCGTCCGGCCGCGAAGTCCAGGTACTGGGACGGGAAATCGGTCACCGCGTCGGAGCCGAGCACGATCTGTGCGATGCCCCGGTAGGCGGCGAGGGTGCCGATGGTGACGGCGAGGGAGGGCAGTCCGAGCCGGGTCACCAGCAGGCCGTTGACCAGCCCGCAGACGACGCCGAGCAGCAGACAGATCGGGATGATCGTCTCGATGGTCATGCCCTGGTTCCACAGGGCGCCCATCACCGCGCCGGACAGCCCGGCCGTGGAGGCGACCGAGAGGTCGATCTCGCCGGACACGACCAGCAGGGTCATGGGCAGCGCGACCAGCGCGATCGGCAGGGTGTTGCCGATGAGGAAGGACAGGTTGAGCGCGTTGCCGAAACCGTCCACGAAGGAGAAGGAGAACAGCAGCAGGACGATCAGCAGCGCACTGACGGCTGTATCCCACCTGAAGGTGGACCTGCGGACCACCCGACCGGCAAGAGACTCACGCACGGGTCTCCCCCTTCTCCACGGCCGGCGTGACGGACGCCGACTTCTTCTTCAGGGCGGTCGCCACCCGCAGCGCCACGATCCGGTCGACCGCGATCGCGAGCAGGAGCAGCACGCCGTTGATGGCGAGGACCCACACCGAGCTGACGCCGAGGGCGGGCAGGACGCTGTTGATGGAGGTCAGCAGGAGGGCGCCGAGGGCGGCGCCGTAGACGCTGCCGGAGCCGCCGGTGAAGACGACGCCGCCGACCACGACCGCGCTGACGACGGTGAGTTCGTAGCCGTTGCCGGTCGAGGAGTCGACGTTGCCGAACCGGGCCAGGTACATCGCGCCGGCGAGTCCGGCGAGTCCGCCGCAGAAGGTGTACGCGGCGAGGATCCGCTTGCGCACGGGGATGCCGGCGAGTCGGGCGGCCTCCGGGTTGGAGCCGAGGGCGTACAGCTCCCGGCCGCTGCCGAAGTGCTTGAGGTAGTACGCCGTGGCGATCAGCACCGCCAGGGCGATCAGCGCCAGGTACGGCACGGCGGAGAGGCCGCCGGAGCCGAAGTCCACGAAGCCGCCGGGCAGGTCGGCCGCGGTGATCTGCCGGGAGCCGACCCAGATGGAGTCGATGCCGCGGATGATGTACAGCGTGCCGAGGGTGACGACGAGGGCGGGCACCTGGCCGAGGCTGACCAGCAGTCCGTTCAGCAGTCCGAAGCCGATGCCCAGCAGGACGGCCAGGACGATCGCGACGACCGGGTTGCCGCCGCCGTGCAGATAGGTGCCGGCGGCGAAGGCGCTGATGCCGAGGGTGGAGCCGACCGAGAGGTCGACGTTCCTCGTGATCACCACCAGGGACTGGCCGGTGGCGACCAGCACCAGGATGGTCGCGTTCAGCAGCAGGTCCTTGATGCCCTGCTCGGAGAGGAACTCGCTGTTGCCGGCCTGGGTGACGGCGATCATCACCAGGAAGACGACCAGGATGGCGAGTTCGCGCATCTTGAAGACGCGGTCGACGAGCCGGGTTCCGCTGGACCGGTGCGTCTCGGCGACGGGGGCCTGTTCAGGAGTGGCGACCGTCATGCGGCGGCCCTCCCGGTGGCTGCGGCCATCACGGTTTCCTCGGTGGCGTCGGAGCGGGGGATCTCGGCGGTGAGCCGGCCCTCGTGCATCACCAGCACGCGGTCGGCCATACCGAGGATCTCGGGCAGGTCGGAGGAGATCATCAGGACGGCGACGCCGTCGGCGGCCAGCTCGCTGAGCAGCCGGTGCACCTCGGCCTTGGTGCCGACGTCGATGCCGCGGGTGGGCTCGTCGACGATCAGCACCTTGGGGGCGGTGGCCAGCCACTTGGCGAGGACGACCTTCTGCTGGTTGCCGCCGGAGAGCGTGTTGACGGTGTCGGCGATCCGGGCGTACTTCACCTGGAGCTTGACCGCCCAGTCCAGGGACCGGCTGCGCTCGGCGCCCCGGTCCATCAGGCCCGCCTTCACGGTCGTCCGCAGACCCGTGAGGCCGATGTTGCGCTCGATGGACATGTCCATCACCAGGCCCTGGGCGCGCCGGTCCTCCGGGACCAGGGCGAGGCCCGCGGACATCGCGGTGGAGGGGGCGCCGTTGACGAGCGCCTTTCCGTCCACGGTGACGTCGCCGGCGTCCCAGCGGTCGATCCCGAACACCGCGCGGGCCACTTCGGTACGCCCGGCGCCGACCAGTCCGGCCAGTCCGACGATCTCGCCGCGCCGTACGTCGAAGGAGACGTCGGTGAAGACGCCCTCGCGGGTCAGCCGGCGCACGCTCAGGGCGACCTCGCCCGGCGTGACGTCCTGCTTGGGGTAGAGCTCGTCGAGGTCGCGGCCGACCATACGGCGGACCAGGTCGTCCTCGGTCATGCCGGCGACGGGCTCGCTGGCGATCCAGGCACCGTCGCGCAGGGTGGTCACCCGCTGGCAGATCTCGAAGATCTCCTCCAGCCGGTGCGAGATGAAGAGGACGGCCGCGCCCTGCTCGCGCAGGGTGCGCACGACTCCGAAGAGGCGGGCGACCTCGCTGCCGGTGAGGGCGGCGGTCGGCTCGTCCATGATCAGGACGCGGGCGTCGAAGGAGAGCGCCTTGGCGATCTCCACGATCTGCTGGTCGGCGATGGACAGTCCGCGGGCCGGGCGGTCCGGGTCGAGGTCGACGCCGAGCCGGGCCATCAGGGCGGCGGTCGCCGCGCGGGTGGCCTTGTGGTCGATACGGCCGAGGGCGCGCCGGGGCTGGCGGCCCATGAAGATGTTCTCGGCGATCGAAAGGTCGGGGAAGAGCGTCGGTTCCTGGTAGATCACGGCGATGCCGGCGTCGCGGGCGTCGCCGGGTCCGTGGAAGACGACGGGCTCGCCGTCGAGCAGCACCCGGCCGGTGTCCGGCCGGTGCACCCCCGCGAGGGTCTTGATCAGGGTCGACTTGCCCGCGCCGTTCTCCCCGGCGAGTGCGTGCACCTCGCCGGGGAACAGCTCCAGGGAGACGCCCCGCAGGGCGCGTACGGCGCCGAAGGACTTGGCGACGTCCTTGAGCGCCAGCACCGGGGCCGGTCCCGTGTCGGACGGGTGGGTCATGGGTGGCTCCTCGACGAACGTCCGCGGCGGTGCCCCTGGGGCCCGTCACGGCGTCGTGAAAGGTTTCAACTGGATTGCCGGGACGTTAGGCACGGCGGGCATGTCACGTCAATGGGTCCGTCTCGAAAAGTTTTCGATAGCCGAAGGTCACGCGGCGGTCACGAAAAGGGGGCCGGGTCGAAAGGGTTGACAGTGCCTTCGCGGCCTCATAGCTTCCCGTTCTGAATCGTTTCATCCGGGCCTGGTCCCGGACCGATGTCACAGGAGCCCGAAGTGACCGACCTCGCCGCCGTGAAGGCCGCGCTGAAGACCCAGGCCGTCGAGACGCCGTCGTGGGCGTACGGGAACTCGGGGACCCGCTTCAAGGTGTTCGCCCAGCAGGGCGTTCCGCGCACCCCGCAGGAGAAGCTGGACGACGCGTCCCAGGTGCACGCGGTCACCGGCGTGGCCCCGACCGTGGCGCTGCACATCCCCTGGGACAAGGTGGAGGACTACGCGGCGCTGGCGAAGCACGCCGAGGACCGGGGGGTGAAGCTGGGGACGATCAACTCCAACACCTTCCAGGACGACGACTACAAGCTGGGCAGCATCTGCCATCCCGAGGCGGCGGTGCGCCGCAAGGCCCTCGGCCATCTGCTGGAGTGCGTCGACATCATGGACGCCACGGGGTCCACCGATCTCAAGCTGTGGTTCGCGGACGGGACGAACTATCCCGGCCAGGACGACATCCGCGCGCGGCAGGACCGGCTGGCGGAGGGGCTGGCCGAGGTGTACGAGCGGCTCGGGGACGGGCAGCGGATGCTGCTGGAGTACAAGTTCTTCGAGCCGGCGTTCTACTCGACGGACGTCCCGGACTGGGGCACGGCGTACGCGCACTGCCTGAAGCTGGGGCCGAAGGCGCAGGTCGTGGTCGACACCGGTCACCACGCGCCGGGGACCAACATCGAGTTCATCGTGGCCACGCTGCTGCGCGAGGGCAAGCTCGGCGGGTTCGACTTCAACTCGCGCTTCTACGCGGACGACGACCTGATGGTGGGGGCCGCGGACCCGTTCCAGCTGTTCCGGATCATGTACGAGGTCGTGCGGGGTGGCGGGTTCACCTCCGAGGTGGCGTTCATGCTGGACCAGTGCCACAACATCGAGGCGAAGATCCCGGCGATCGTCCGTTCGGTGATGAACGTGCAGGAGGCGACGGCGAAGGCGCTGCTCGTCGACCGGTCGGCGCTGGCCGCCGCTCAGGCTTCCGGGGATGTGCTGGAAGCCAATGCGGTGCTGATGGATGCGTACAACACGGATGTGCGGCCGTTGCTGCGGGAGGTGCGGGAGGAGATGGGGCTGGATCCCGAGCCGCTTGTTGCGTACCGGCGGTCGGGGTGGGCCGAGAAGGTCGTTGCCGAGCGTGTCGGTGGGGAGCAGGCGGGGTGGGGGGCGTAAGCGTCTGCCTGGTTCCGTCGTCTGCGGGGTGCGGGCCCGTCGTGGCTGGTCGCGCAGTTCCCCGCGCCCCCAGAGAAACTCCCCTGTCCCAAGAAGTAAGGAATCTCCATGTCCACCCATCCCGAAGCCGCCGCTCTTCTTGCTCGGTCCCATCGGCTCGGTGCTGATCCCCGTAATACGAACTACGCCGGCGGCAACGCGTCCGCGAAGGGCACCGACACCGACCCCGTGACCGGCGGGGATGTCGAGCTGATGTGGGTGAAGGGGTCGGGCGGCGACCTCGGGACGCTCACCGAGGGCGGGCTGGCCGTGCTGCGGCTGGACCGGCTGCGGGGGCTCGTCGAGGTGTATCCGGGGGTGGAGCGCGAGGACGAGATGGTCGCCGCGTTCGACTACTGCCTGCACGGCAAGGGCGGGGCGGCGCCGTCCATCGACACCGCGATGCACGGGCTGGTCGACGCCGCGCACGTCGATCATCTGCACCCGGACTCCGGGATCGCGCTCGCCTGCGCGGCGGACGGGGAGAAGCTGACCGCCGAGTGCTTCGGGGACAGTGTGGCGTGGGTGCCGTGGCGGCGGCCCGGGTTCCAGCTCGGGCTGGACATCGCCGCGATCAAGGCCGCCAACCCGCAGGCCGTCGGGGTGATCCTCGGCGGGCACGGGATCACCGCCTGGGGCGACACCGCGGAGGAGTGCGAGCGCAACTCGCTGCACATCATCCGCACCGCCGAAACGTTCCTCGCCGAGCGGGGGAAGGCCGAGCCCTTCGGGCCCGTCGTCGAGGGGTACGAGGCTCTTGCCGAGGGCGAGCGCGGGAAGCGGGCCGCCGCGCTCGCGCCGTATGTGCGGGCGATCGCCTCGCAGGACCGGCCGCAGGTCGGGCACTTCGCCGACTCCGACGTCGTCCTCGACTTCCTGGCGCGCGCGGAGCACCCGCGGCTCGCCGCGCTCGGCACGTCGTGCCCGGACCACTTCCTGCGGACCAAGGTGCGGCCGCTCGTGCTGGACCTGCCGCCCACCGCTCCGCTGGAGGAGGCCGTCGCGCGGCTCAAGGAGCTGCACGTCGCCTACCGGGAGGAGTACGCGGCCTACTACGCGCGGCACGCCGAGGCCGGCTCCCCCGCGATGCGCGGCGCCGACCCGGCCATCGTGCTGGTGCCCGGCGTGGGCATGTTCTCCTTCGGCAAGGACAAGCAGACCGCCCGGGTCGCCGGTGAGTTCTACGTCAACGCGATCAATGTGATGCGGGGCGCCGAGGCGGTGTCCTCGTACGCGCCGATCGAGGAGCGGGAGAAGTTCCGCATCGAGTACTGGTCGCTGGAGGAGGCCAAGCTCCAGCGGATGCCGAAGCCGAAGGCGCTGGCCACCCGGGTGGCGCTGGTGACGGGCGCGGGCAGCGGGATCGGCAAGGCCATCGCGCACCGGCTGGTCGCCGAGGGGGCGTGTGTCGTCGTCGCCGATCTCGACGGGGAGAACGCCGCCCAGGTGGCGGAGGAGCTGGGCGGGGCCGACAAGGCCGTGGCCGTCACTGTCGACGTGACGGACGAGGAGCAGATCGCCGGGGCCTTCCGGGCCGCCGCGCTCGCCTTCGGCGGGGTCGACCTCGTCGTCAACAACGCCGGCATCTCCATCTCCAAGCCGCTGCTGGAGACCTCGGCCAGGGACTGGGACCTCCAGCACGACATCATGGCCCGGGGATCGTTCCTGGTGTCGCGGGAGGCGGCCCGGGTGATGATCGCCCAGGGGCTCGGCGGGGACATCGTCTACATCGCCTCGAAGAACGCCGTGTTCGCGGGGCCGAACAACATCGCGTACTCCGCCACCAAGGCCGACCAGGCCCACCAGGTCCGGCTGCTCGCCGCCGAGCTGGGCGGGCACGGGATCCGCGTCAACGGGGTCAACCCGGACGGTGTGGTGCGGGGCTCGGGCATCTTCGCCGGCGGGTGGGGCGCCCAGCGCGCGGCGACCTACGGGATCGAGGAGGAGAAGCTCGGCGAGTTCTACGCCCAGCGGACCATCCTCAAGCGGGAGGTGCTGCCCGAGCACGTGGCGAACGCGGTGTTCGCACTGACGGGCGGGGAGCTCACCCACACCACCGGGCTGCACGTGCCCGTCGACGCGGGTGTGGCGGCCGCTTTCCTCCGGTGACGGGTGTGCGGTCGTACGCCGCGGTCGACCTCGGCGCGTCCAGCGGGCGCGTCATGGTCGGCCGGGTCGGCCCCGACTCCCTGGAGCTGACGGAGGCGCACCGGTTCCCGAACCGGCCGGTGCGGGTGCCGGACGGGCTGCGGTGGGACGTGCTGTCCCTGTACGCCGGGGTGCTCGACGGGCTGAGGGCCGCCGGGCAGGTCGACTCCGTCGGCATCGACAGCTGGGCCGTGGACCACGGACTGCTCGACGGCGACGGGGCGCTCCTCGGGAATCCGGTGCACTACCGGGACGCGCGCACCGACGGGGTCGCCGAGAAGGTGTGGGCCGGTGTGCCCGCCGCGGAGCTGTACGCGGCGACCGGCATCCAGTACGCGCCCTTCAACACCCTGTACCAGCTCGTCGCCGCCCGCGGGACACGTCAGTTCGCCCACGCCGAGCGGTTGCTGCTCATTCCCGATCTGCTGGCGTACTGGCTGACCGGGGAGCAGGGCACCGAGCTGACCAACGCCTCCACGACCCAGCTGATCGATCCCCGGACGCGGACGTGGTCGTACGAGCTCGCGGCGCGTCTCGGCATCGACCTGGAGCTGTTCGCGCCGCTGCGGCAGCCCGGCGATCCGGCCGGGGTGCTGCGCGCCGAGGTGCTGGAGGAGACCGGGCTGACCGGGCCGGTGCCGGTGACCGCCGTCGGGTCGCACGACACCGCGTCCGCGGTGGCGGCCGTACCGGCGACCGGGGAGCGCTTCGCCTACATCTGCACCGGCACCTGGTCCCTGGCGGGACTGGAGCTGGAGGCGCCCGTGCTCACCGAGGAGAGCCGGGCCGCCAACTTCACCAATGAACTGGGGCTGGACGGCACGGTCCGGTACCTGCGCAACATCATGGGGCTCTGGCTGCTCCAGGAGTGCGTACGGGCCTGGGGGGACCCCGATCTGGGGGTGCTGCTGCGGGAGGCGGCGGCCGTGCCCGCGCTGCGGTCGGTCGTGGACGCGGGGGACGCCGCGTTCCTCGCGCCCGGACGGATGCCGGAGCGGATCGCCGAGGCGTGCCGGGCCACCGGGCAGCCGGTGCCCGGGACGCGCGGCGAGATCACCCGCTGCATCCTCGACTCGCTCGCCCTCGCCCACCGCCGGGCGGTCGAGGACGCCCAGCGGCTCGCCGGGCATCCCGTCGACGTGGTGCACATCGTGGGGGGCGGCACCCGTAACGCGCTGCTGTGCCAGCTCACCGCCGACGCCTGCGGGCTGCCGGTGGTGGCCGGGCCGACGGAGGCCGCCGCGCTCGGCAACGTGCTGGTGCAGGCGCGGGCCCACGGACGGGTCGGCGACCGTGCCGACATGCGCCGGCTGCTCGCCCGCACCCAGCCGCTGACGCGCTACGAGCCGCAGGGCGGCACCCGGCGGTGGCGCGAGGCACAGGCCCGGCTCGCCTCGCGGTGAGCCGGGGCCTCCCCCGGGCCCTGCCGCCGGGCTACCCTGCACTCATCCGATGATCGACCCCGAGGAGCCGCGATGCGTGTCGCACTGTTCCTGACCTGTGTCAACGACACGCTCTATCCGGACACCGGCCGCGCCGTGGTGAAACTGCTGACCAGACTGGGTGTCGAGGTCGACTTCCCGATGGCCCAGACCTGCTGCGGCCAGGCCCACTACAACACCGGCTACCGCCATGAGGCCGAGCCGCTCGCCCGGCACTTCTCCGATGTCTTCGGGGAGTACGAGGCGATCGTGACGCCCTCGGGGTCCTGCGGGGCGATGGTGCGGGAGCTGTATCCGCGGATGGGTGAGCGGGCCCGGGCGGAAGGGCGCGGGGGCTCCCTGGCGACGGCGCTGGCGCCGGTGGTACCGAAGACGTACGAGCTGACCGAGTTCCTGGTGGATGTGCTCGGGGTGACGGACGTCGGCGCGTACTACCCGCACACGGTGACCTACCACCCGACCTGTCACGGGCTGCGCGGGCTGGGCCTCGGGGACCGGCCGAGGCGGCTGCTGGAGGCGGTCCGGGGGCTTGAGCTGGTGGAGCTGCCGGGCGCGGAGGAGTGCTGCGGGTTCGGCGGCACGTTCGCGCTGAAGAACGCCGACGTGTCGGCGGCGATGGGCGCGGACAAGGTGCGCAACGCCGAGTCGACCGGCGCCGAGGTGCTGTGCGCGGCCGACAACTCGTGTCTGATGCACATCGGCGGGACCATGACCCGGCTGAAGGCGGGTCTGCGGCCGGTGCACCTGGCGGAGATCCTGGCGAGCACGGAGGAGGAACCGGCCGTATGAGCGGCACATTCGTGGGAATGCCGGCCTTCCCGAAGGCCGCGCACGAGGCGGTCGGCGACCGGACCCTGCGCGCGAACCTGCGCCACGCCACGCACACCATCCGCGCCAAGCGGGCGGTGGCCGTGGCGGAGCTGGAGGACTGGGCCGAGCTGCGGGAGGCCGGCAAGCGGATCAAGGACCATACGCTGCGTCATCTCGACCGCTATCTCGTGCAGCTGGAGGAGTCGGTCACGGCGGCGGGCGGGACCGTGCACTGGGCGGCCGACGCCGAGGAGGCCAACCGGATCGTCGCCCGGCTCGTCAAGGAGACCGGCGAGTCCGAGGTCGTCAAGGTCAAGTCCATGGCCACCCAGGAGATCGGGCTCAACGAAGCCCTGGAGGCCGAGGGCATCCGCGCCTACGAGACCGATCTCGCCGAGCTGATCGTCCAGTTGGGCGAGGACCGGCCCTCGCACATCCTCGTCCCGGCCATCCACCGCAACCGGGGCGAGATCCGCGACATCTTCCGCAGGGAGATGGGCGCCTGGGGGCGCGCGGCGCCCGAGGGGCTCACCGACACGCCCGCCGAGCTGGCGGAGGCGGCCCGGCTGCATCTGCGGGAGAAGTTCCTGCGGGCCAAGGTGGGCGTCTCCGGCGCCAACTTCATGGTCGCCGAGACGGGCACGCTGGTGGTCGTCGAGTCCGAGGGCAACGGGCGGATGTGCCTGACCCTGCCCGAGACCCTGATCTCGGTCGTGGGCATCGAGAAGATCGTGCCGACCTGGCGGGACCTGGAGGTCTTCCTCCAGACCCTGCCCCGCTCCTCGACCGCCGAGCGCATGAACCCGTACACCTCGACCTGGACGGGCACCACGGACGGCGACGGACCGCGGACCTTCCATCTGGTGCTGCTGGACAACGGCCGCACCGACACCCTCGCCGACGAGGTCGGCCGCCAGGCCCTGCGTTGCATCCGCTGCTCGGCCTGTCTGAACGTCTGCCCGGTCTACGAGCGGGCCGGCGGGCACGCCTACGGCTCGGTCTACCCGGGCCCGATCGGCGCCATCCTCAGTCCGCAACTGCGGGGCACGCAGAGCGAGATCGACGCCTCGCTGCCGTACGCCTCCTCGCTGTGCGGCGCCTGCTACGAGGTCTGTCCGGTCGCCATCGACATCCCCGAGGTGCTGGTGCATCTGCGCGAGCGGGTCGTCGAGGGCGGTCCGGTGGTCCGGGAGGGCAACCGGGTGGTGCTCAAGCCCGCCAAGGGGCACGCGGCCGAGCGGGCGGCGATGCGGGCGGCGCGCTGGGCGTTCGCCCGCCCCGGCGCCCTGCGCACCGGGCAGCGGCTCGCCTCCCGGACGCGCCGGCTGCACCCTCGTACGCTCCCCGGACCGGGGAAGGCGTGGAGCGGCAGCCGGGACCTGCCGGCCGTACCGGCGGAACCCTTCCGCGACTGGTGGCAGCGGACGAACGGCGGAAAGGACGGGGCGAAGTGAGCAGCAGGGAGCGGATCCTGGGGCGGGTGCGGCGCGCGCTCTCCGAGGTGCCGGGGGACGACACACCGATCACGCGCGACTATCTGCGGGTGCACGGGGACCGTGGTGCCGAGGAGACGGTGGAGCTGCTGGCCGAGAACCTGGCCGACTACCGGGCGCTCGTGCACCGCTGCTCGCCGGACGAACTGCCTTCCTTGATCGGCCGGTTGCTGGCCGAGCGCGGGGCGAAGTCGGTGGTGGTGCCGCCGGGGCTGGACGCGGGATGGCTGTCGGCGACCGGGGCCGACCGGGTCGAGGACACGGTCGCGAGCACCGCGGAGGAGCTGGACCGGGTCGACAGCGTGGTCACGGCGTGCGCGGTGGCGATCGCCGAGACCGGGACGATCGTGCTGGACGGCTCCCCCGATCAGGGCCGCCGCCGGATCACCCTCGTCCCCGACCACCACCTCTGTGTGGTGCGGGTGCCGGAGCAGGTCGTCTCGTCGGTGCCGCAGGCCCTCGAACAGCTGGATCCCGCACGGCCGTTGACATGGATCTCCGGTCCCTCGGCGACGAGTGACATCGAACTGGACCGGGTGGAGGGCGTGCACGGTCCGCGCACCCTCGAGGTGATCCTGGTCGGCTGAGCGGGGCCCCACGCGGGTAGGGGCCTGGTGCCGTGCGCGGACCCAGGGGGCTCCCATGCAGTTCATCGAAGTGACCGGCCTGGCCGGGGTGCGCTCCGCCGTCATCCGGTTCACCAGGCCGGGAACGCACCTGTCCTTCCTGCTCTTCCCGATGGTCCACCTCGGGGAGCCGGCCTTCTACCGGGAGGTGACGGACCGGCTGCGCCGCTGCGACCTGGTGCTCGCCGAGGGCATCGGCCGGGAGACGCGCTCCCCCGGTGCGGAGGCCCTGGTCGCGTCGTACGAGCAGCTGGAGCACAACGAGCGGCTGGGGCTGGTCGTCCAGGACATCGACTACCGGGCGCTCGGGGTGCCCGTGGTGTGCCCGGACATGTCGGGCCGGGAGTTCGAGTCCGGCTTCCGGCGGCTGCCGCTGCGCGAGCGCCTGCTGATCGCCACGCTGACACCGGCGATGACCGCGGGCATGCGGATGTTCGGCACCCGCCGCTATCTGGCCCGGCACATGGCCACCGAGGATCTGGTGAGCGACACCGAGCAGGCCGTGGCGGACGGCATGCCCGGCCTCGACGACCTGGTGATGCGCCGCCGCGACCGGCTGCTGGTGCGGGTGCTCACCGAGTTCGACCAGGCGTACACGAGCGGCACCGGGCCGTTCACGATCGCCGTGGTCTACGGCGCCGAGCACATGCGGGCGGCCTCGGAGGCGCTGGTCGGGCTGGGCTATCACGCGGCGGACGCGGAGTGGCTGACGGTGTTCCTGGTGGAGCGCGCTCAGGAGTAGGTCATCGCGCAGTCGTGCCGCAGCGCGTACCGGGCGGCGCGCAGACACAGCGCCGTGAAGAACGCGGTGTCCAGGTCGTCGGCCCAGGGGCCGGGGCGGGCGGCGGCGGTCTTCTCCGCGTCGCCGTCGAGGAACCAGGCGTGGAGTTCGTGGGGGCCGGAAGGCTCCGGTATCAGGTCCAGCGGCAGGTGGAGGGCGGCGGCGAGCCGCTCGGCGAGGGCGAGGGCGTACGGTGCTCCGACGACCAGGCTCTCGGTGTCGTGGGCGTTCTCGACCGGCAGCAGGACGGGCTCCTCCAGCGCGAACGGGACCAGGAACGACCAGCTGAGGAGGGTGTGCCGCTCCTCGGGGGCGAGGTGGGCCCGGCACAGCGCGTCGAAGCCGTCCATCGGCGGGCTCGTCCTCTCCGCGAACCTCCCCGGCTCCGGCGGCCGGCCCGGCCGGTACGGCGGCAGGCCACGGCGGGCCCGCTCCTCGTCGAGGGCCGCGGCGATGTCGCCGTAGCCGTCCTCGCCGGGCGTCGACCAGTCCTCCGGCGTCACGTTCACGAGATGGATCCCCATGGGTGCAAGGTAGCCGCCGCCACTGACAACATCGACAAGGTGGGTGAACAAGCGCTTAGATATGTGCTCGGACCTGCCCCTCTCGACCGCTCCCCCGGAGGCCCCGTTGTTCACGTCCGTCGACGACGTCTCCGCCCGTCTCGCCGAGACCGGCTATCTGGCCTCGCCCGCGGTCGCCACGACCGTGTTCCTCGCCGACCGGCTCGGCAAGCCGCTGCTCGTGGAGGGCCCGGCCGGCGTCGGCAAGACGGAACTCGCCAAGGCCGTCGCCCAGGTGGCCGGGGCGCGGCTGGTGCGGCTCCAGTGCTACGAGGGCGTGGACGAGTCCCGCGCGCTGTACGAGTGGAACCACGCCAAGCAGCTGCTGCGGATCAGCGCCGGCCGCGACGAGACCTGGGACGAGACCCGCACCGACATCTTCAGCGAGGAGTTCCTGCTCCCCCGTCCGCTGCTCACCGCGATCCGCGGCGAGGAGCCGACGGTGCTGCTGATCGACGAGACCGACAAGGCCGATGTCGAGGTGGAGGGGCTGCTGCTCGAGGTGCTCAGCGACTTCCAGGTCACCGTCCCGGAGCTGGGCACGATCACCGCGAGCCGCCGGCCGTTCGTCGTGCTCACCTCCAACGCCACCCGCGAGCTGTCGGAGGCGCTGCGCCGCCGCTGCCTCTTCCTGCACCTCGGCTTCCCCGACGAGGAGCTGGAGCGGCGGATCGTCCGGCTGAAGGTGCCCGGTCTGGACACGGCGCTGACCGAGTCGGTGGTCCGGGTGGTGGCCGCGCTGCGCGCCATGGACCTGCGCAAGGTGCCGTCGGTCGCCGAGACCATCGACTGGGCGCGCACCCTGCTGGCGCTGGGCGCCACCACGCTGGACGAGGGCGTCGTACGCGACAGTCTGGGCGTGATCCTCAAGCACCAGGACGACATCCTGAAGGCCGGGGCAAAGCTCGACCTGGACGCCGTGTGAGCGGCGACGCCGCCGACCGGCTGACCGGGTTCGTGGCCGCGCTGCGCGCGCACGGCGTGCGGATCGGCACCGGCGAGACCGTGGACGCGGCCGAGGCGGTGACCGCGCTCGGGTTCACCGACCGGGGGCTGCTGCGCGAGGGACTGGCCGCCACCCTGCTGCACTCGCCGGACCAACGCCGGGTGTTCGACACCGTCTTCGACCTGTACTTCCCCTACGGCGTCGGGGCGCCCGCGGGCGAGCCCGGCGACCGGGACTCGCTGCGCGACCGGCTCGCGGACGCCCTGGCCGCCGACGACCGTGCCCTGCTGGGCCAGTTGGCGGTCGAGGCGGTCGACGGGCTGGGCGGATACGGGAGTTCACCGGGGGCGGACGGCTGGTCGTCGTACCAGACCCTCGACCGGCTGCGCCCGCAGACGCTGCTGGCCCGGGTCCGGGACGAGATGCGGCGGCGCGGGGGCGGTTCCGGGTTCGCGGGGCGGCTGCTGGAGGACGAGATCCGGCGGCGCATCGAGGAGTTCCGGGGGCTGGTGGCGGCGGAGGCGCGGCGCCGGGTGGCCGAGCGGCGGGGGCGGGACGAGATCGCGCGGCGGGCGGTGGCGCCGACCGCGGACCGGGTGGACTTCCTGTACGCGGGGCGGGACCGGCTGGCCGAACTGCGGCGGACCGTCCAGCCGTTGGCGCGCAAGCTGGCGACCCGGCTGGCCGCGCGCCGCCGCCGTGCCACGCGCGGCACGATCGATCTGCGCCGCACCCTGCGGGGCTCGCTGTCGACGGGCGGGGTGCCGATGCGGCCGGTGCTGCGCCGCCGGCGGCCGGCCCGTCCCGAACTGGTCCTGCTGTGCGATGTGTCGGGCTCGGTGTCCGGCTTCTCCGACTTCACCATGCTGCTGGTGCAGGCGCTGCACGACCAGTTCAGCAAGGTGCGGGTGTTCGCCTTCGTCAACCGGATCGACGAGGTCACGGGACTGCTGGAGCACGGCCGGGCCGACGCCGAGGGGCTCGGCGCCCGGATCCTGGCCGAGGCGCGACTGACGGGCTATCACGGCAGCAGCGACTACGGTCTCGCCCTGGGCGAGTTCGCGGAGCGGTACGGCGCCGCCGTGGGCCCGCGGACGACGGTGTTCGTGCTGGGGGACGCGCGGACGAACATGAGCGACCCGAACCTTGCGGCGCTCCGGGAGATCTCCGCGCGGGCCCGCCGTCTGTACTGGCTGAACCCGGAGCCCCGCTCGCTGTGGGGCACGGGCGACTCGGCCGCCCCCGAGTACGCCGAGCTGGTCGCGATGCACGAGTGCCGCAACGCCCTCCAACTCGGCGCACTGGTGGGGCGGTTGCTGCCGATCTGAGCTCCGCCCACCGTCTCAGGCCGTGAAGTAGTGCCCCTTCTCCAGGTCCTCCAGGAGCCCGGGCCGCAGCGGGCGCCAGTCGAGGAGTTCGCGGGTGAGGGCGCTCGAGGCGGGCAGGTCCTGGCCGATGAGGCCGGCCAGCCAGGTGAAGTGGGCCGGGGCGTCCTCGGGGGCGACCGGGGCGGTCGGGACGTCCAGGTGGCGGCCTATCACCTCCGCGACGGCGCGGATCTCGACGCCCTCGTCGGCGACGCCGTGCAGCACGCTCGCCGCCGGTGCCCGCTCCACCGCCAGCCGGAACAGCCGGGCCGCGTCGAGGCGGTGGACGGCGGGCCAGCGGTTGGTGCCGTCGCCGAGGTAGCCGGAGACGCCCTTGGTGCGGGCGAGGGCGACGAGGGAGGCCATGAACCCGGGGTCCCCGTCGCCGTGACAGGTGGGCGACAGCCGGACCACCGAGGAGCGCACGCCCCGCGCGGCGGAGTCCAGCACCGCGGCGGCGGTCGTGGCGCGGCCGGACGGCCCCGAGCCGTCGACCGCAGGCATGTCCCGCTCGGTCGCGGGGCGCCCGGGCAGGAAGCCCATGAACCCGCCGGCGACGACCAGCGGGTGCCCGCTGCCCGCCAGGGCGTCGACGAGGGTGTCGACGGCCCGGCGGTCGGCCCGTACGGCACCCTCGAAGTCACCGGTGAAGGCGATGTCGTGCTTGAAGGCGAGATGGACCACGCCGTCCGACGCGGCGGCGGCCGTGCCGAGGACGTCGAGGTCGTCGAGCGTGCCCCGGACCACCGCGGCGCCGGCGCCGGAGAGCGCGGCGGCGGAGGCGTCGGAGCGGGCGAGGCCGGTGACCTCGTGCCCCGCGTCGAGGAGATCGGGGACGAGGGCGGAACCGAGCCAGCCGGAGGCGCCGGTGACGAAGATGCGCATGGGAGTACCTCAGACCACGAGTGAGTCGTATGCCGTCGGGCGGGCAGCGCCGGACGGCACCGAGTGATGTCAGTGACTGTCGTCATCGACGCTAGCACTGATGTCAGTGACTGTCATCACGTAGGATCCGGCCATGGGCAGATGGGAGCCGAACACCCGGGAGCGCCTGGCGCGGGCCGCGCTGGAGCTGTTCGGCGAGCGCGGATACGAACAGACCACGGTGGCGGAGATCGCCCGGCGGGCCGGGCTCACCGAGCGCACCTACTTCCGGCACTACGCCGACAAGCGCGAGGTGCTGTTCGGCGGTGCGGAGGTGCTGCGGGAGGTGTTCGCGAAGGCGGTGGCCGAGGCGCCCCCGCCCGCGGCGCCGATCGATGTCGTGGCGGCGGGGCTGGAGGCGATCGCGGTGGTGTTCCCCGCGCGGGAGAGGGCCCGGCAGCGGCAGTCCGTCGTCGGCTCGCACCCGGAGCTCCTGGAACGCGAACTGATCAAACTCGCCGCGCTCTCCACCGCCGTGGCGGAGGCCCTGCGCGCCCGGGGCGTCCCGGACCCCGCGGCGGCCCTCACCGCCGAGGCCGGGATCGCCGTCTTCAAGGTCGGCTACGAACGCTGGATCGCCCCCGCGGAACACCGCGAACTGGCCGAGCTGCTCCACGAGTCACTCACCGAGCTCAAGGCGGTGACGGCGGGGAGCCGGTGACTCCGGAGAGCCGTGACTCCGGGAGGCGGGCCGCAGGACCGGAGCCCGAGCGGTCGCACGGCGACGCGCCCGGCTTCTCCGGCCCTGCTCCGACGACGGACGTGCGGCTCGGGCCGCCAGGGCCTGTCGTCCGGATCCTGCCGCACGTCGCGGGGCGTGACATGCACTCCCCGGAGAGACCGACCTGAGCCGGACGACAGGCCCTAGGTCGTGTCCGCAAAGTCAGGGCAGCCAGAGTCGTAGGCAGGCGATGGTGACCAGGGCTTTGTAGTGGCGGGCGCGTTTGTCGTAACGGGTGGCCAGGGCTTTGTTGTGCTTGAGCTTGTTGAAGCAGCGCTCGACGACGTTGCGGCGCCGATAGGCGGTCCGGTCGAGTCGGCAAAGGCCCTCGCCGCGGCGGATGCGGCCGTTGATCTGGTCGATCCGTTCCG